>DATGTX010000084.1:0-15262 GCA_035301645.1 Pseudogracilibacillus sp.
TTTGAAAAACAGTGTCTAATTGTCCAATTTTATTTAGACACTGTCTACTTTTGTCTATACACTTATGGTCAAAAAATATCCACTGTTTAAACAGTGGATATCTATTTTAGTAAGAATTGTCACTTCCGAAGAAGTTTTTAAATGATTGTGCTGTAGTTGCTCTGTTCATAGCAGCAATTGATGTCGTAAGAGGGATCCCCTTCGGACAAACTTGAACACAATTTTGTGCATTACCACAACTTGATAAACCATGATCTTCCATTAAGCCAGCTAGACGATCACTCTTGTTCATATCACCAGTTGGATGTGAGTTAAACAATCTTGCTTGTGAAATAGCCGCTGGACCAATAAAGTCATTCTTAGAGTTAACATTCGGACATGCTTCTAAACAAACTCCACATGTCATACATTTAGATAATTCATAAGCGACTTGACGTTTTTTCTCTGGCATACGTGGCCCAGGTCCTAAGTCATGCGTTCCATCGATTGGAACCCATCCTTTAATTAGTTTCAATGCATCAAACATACGTTCACGATCAATAATTAAATCACGCACAACTGGAAACGTCGACATCGGCTCTAATCGAACTGGTTGTTCTAACTGATCAACTAAAGCAGAACATGATTGACGTGCATATCCATTAATTACCATTGAACATGCTCCACAAACTTCTTCTAGACAGTTCATATCCCATTTAACTGGTGTTGTTGTCTTACCGTCTGCAGTGACAGGATTTTTTTGAATCTCCATTAAACCAGAAATGACGTTCATATTCGGACGGTATGGAATTTCAAATGTCTCTTCATATGGTGCTGAGTCTGGATTATCTTGTCTTGTTATAATAAATGTTACTGTTTTTTGTTCGGCCATTATTTCTTGCTCCCTTCGTGTGATGATTTAGAATAGTCACGTTTTCTTGGAGGTATTAATGATACATCAACTTCTTCATAAGAAATAACAGGTTCTTGTTTGGCTGCGTCAAAATCTGCAATTGTTGTTTTTAAGAAGTCTTCATCATTACGTTCAGGGAATTCAGGTTTATAATGCGCTCCACGACTTTCGTCACGCTCATAAGCTCCTTTTGTAATAACTCGAGCTAAATGAATCATGTTTTTTAGCTGACGTGTAAACATAACAGCTTGGTTACTCCAGCTTGAAGTATCAGTTATATTTATATTATTCCAACGCTCTAATAATTCTACTAATTTTTCATCTGTCTTTAATAAACGAGCATTATCTCTAACTACTGTCACATTATCTGTCATCCACTCACCAAGCTCTTTGTGAAGTTGATAAGCATTTTCTTCTCCATCCATTTTAAGTAGCTCGTCAAACTTCTCTTGCTCTTCTTGTTGACGACGATCGAATAGTTCAGATGACATGTCTGCAACATGCGTTTCAAGTTCATCAATATATTTAATTGCATTAGGTCCTGCAACCATTCCACCATATATAGCAGAAAGTAATGAGTTAGCCCCTAAGCGGTTTCCACCATGCTGTGAATAATCACATTCTCCAGCTGCAAAAATACCAGGAATATTAGTCATTTGGTCAAAGTCTACCCATAGACCACCCATCGAATAGTGGACTGCCGGGAAGATTTTCATTGGAACTTTACGCGGATCTTCTCCAACAAACTTCTCATAAATTTCAATGATACCACCTAATTTAAGATCTAATTCTGCAGGATCTTTATGTGATAAATCTAGATATACCATGTTCTCACCATTAATACCTAACTTTTGGTTAACACAGACATCAAAGATTTCACGTGTTGCAATATCACGTGGAACTAGGTTACCATATGCAGGATACTTTTCTTCTAAGAAGTACCAAGGTTCCCCATCTTTATAAGTCCATACACGACCACCTTCACCACGAGCAGACTCACTCATTAAGCGCAGTTTGTCATCTCCTGGAATAGCAGTTGGATGAATTTGGATAAACTCACCATTCGCATATTTTGCACCTTGTTGATATAAAATACTTGCAGCTGAACCTGTATTGATCATAGAGTTAGTTGATTTACCAAAGATAATCCCTGGTCCACCTGTTGCTAGAATTGTAGCATCTGAAGCAAATGACTTAATCTCGTGTGATCTAATGTCTTGAGCAACAATACCGCGACCCACACCATCATCATCAATAATAGCTCCTAGGAATTCCCAGCTTTCATATTTAGTAACTAAACCTTCTACTTCAAACTTACGGACTTGTTCATCTAAAGCATATAATAATTGTTGACCTGTAGTTGCACCAGCGTATGCTGTTCTATGAACTTCAGTTCCACCAAAACGACGGAAATGTAATAGCCCTTCAGGCGTACGGTTGAACATGACACCCATACGATCAAGCATATAAATAATTCCTGGTGCTGCATCAGTCATAGCTTTTATTGGTGGTTGGTTAGCTAAGAAATCTCCACCATAAACAGTGTCATCTAAGTGCCATGCAGGTGAATCTCCTTCACCCATTGTGTTAACTGCACCATTAATACCACCTTGAGCACATACAGAGTGAGAGCGTTTTACAGGAACAATTGAAAATAAATCTACACTTACGCCTTCTTCAGCAGCTTTAATCGTTGCCATAAGACCAGCAAGACCACCGCCGACTACTGCGATTTTACGTTTACTCATATTAAATACTCCCTCCTCTAAACTTTAAAATTAAACTCCTAAACCAAACTGAACAAGTGTTCTAACACCAATATATCCTACGATTAAAAATACAGCTATAGAGAAATACGTAGCAATTTTTTGTGAACGTGGAGATTGTGCAATTCCCCAAGTAACGAAAAAGCTCCATAATCCGTTAGCAAAATGGAATATTGTTGAAAGTACTCCAATTGAATACAATGTAAACCAAAATGGATTGGTTAAAATATCTGACATCATTTGATAATTTACTTCAGCACCACTTAAGAATACTTGTAACCTTGTTTGCCATACGTGGAAAGCAATGAAAATAAGAGTTAATACTCCTGTAATTCTTTGTAATAAGAACATCCAGTTACGGAAAAATCCATATTTCGTAGTGTTGTTCTTTGTTACAAACACGATATAAACCCCTAAAACAGCGTGGAATAAAATCGGTAAGTAAATAACAAATGTTTCTAGCACTAATACAAATGGTAACGAGCCCATAAAATTAGCTGCCTTGTTAAAGCTTTCTTCACCATAAACTGCGAAGTGGTTAATTATTAAGTGTTGTACAACAAAAAGACCTATTGGAACAACACCTAATAATGAATGTAATCTTCTGTTAAAAAATTCTCGTTGCTTCACCATGTGTTACTCCCTCCTTAATCTAAATTGATATATTAATATAAAATTGCACAAAAAAACCATAGAAAATAAATAATCTTATTTTCTCCTGAATCCTTAAGAAAGGATTCAGATAAATTATGTACTTCTCTCTCCAACTTGATTGTACTTCTATCTAGATAAACCGTCAAGAAAATAAGTGCTTTTTTCATCCGATTAATCTGATTTTTAGTTTGGTAGAACTAGTTTTAAACCGTTTTTAAACAATGTATTCATTTTTTAATTTATGTTATACTATATATTGTACTTTAAATTTAAAATAAGGATGACATAAATGCAGAAAAGTAAATTACCCATTACACTCTTAGATGATTTCCACCCTACTTCGACTGGTCATGATATCTTAAGGTATCTTGTATTGCCAGACCTACTAGGACATAATTCTGAAACTTTATTATACTTTTCTGGCAGAAAGTTAGCGAGAAAAATAGAAATTAATGATATAAATGATATTTACTATTTTTTCCAAAAAATTAATTGGGGAAACCTAGAGCTAGTTAAAGAAAAGAAAAACGAGTTATCTCTTTTACTTATGTCTGATGAAATTGTCCAAAGGTTGAAATCTGAATTATTAACTGAATTTAATTTAGAAGCTGGTTTTTTATCTGAGGCAATGGAACTTGTGACAGGTAGACCATCCGAATGTGAAGTTAATATTAATAAACGACTTTTTCAAGTCAATTTCAAAATAATTTTTACGGATTAAAAAAACGAATGATTAAAAACATTTAAGTTTTAATCATTCGTTTAATTTCTCTAAAATTAGTTGCCCAACATTACTCGGTATACCAAGTTTAGTAATATCAGCTAATTCTGCTTCTTTAATTGCTTGCATTGATTTAAAATGTGTAAGTAATAAAGTTCTGCGTTTTTTTCCAACGCCTGGTACCTTATCTAGCTCAGACTGGATTAAACCTTTACTCCTTAACTGACGGTGGAAAGTTATCGCAAACCTGTGAACTTCATCTTGAATACGTTGTACTAAATAAAACTCATTTGATCTTCTTTCCAAAGGGACTACTTCTGGCGGATCACCATAAATTAATTCACTTGTACTATGACGTTCGTCTTTTATTAAACCACAAACTGGAATATCTATTCCTAATTCAAGTTCTAGAACTTCAAGTGCTGCGCTCATTTGTCCTTTACCACCATCGACAATAATTAAATCAGGTAAAGGTAAATCTTCTTTTAACACTCTAGAATAGCGTCTTCTCACAACTTCTCTCATCGTTTCATAATCATCTGGACCTTCAACTGTTTGTATTTTATATTTACGATAAGAATTCTTATCTGCTTTTCCATCAATAAAGGTAACCATCGCAGACACAGGATCAACGCCTTGGATATTTGAGTTATCAAAAGCTTCTATATGATGAGGTGTTTCAATATTTAGTTTTTTACCAAGGTTTTCAACTGCAACAATCGTCCGTTCTTCATCACGTTCAATTAATGTGAACTGCTCAGCAAGTGCAATTTCAGCATTTTTTGTAGCAAGCTCAACTAAGTCTTTTTTCTTTCCACGTAATGGTGTATGAATATCTGTTGTTAGTAAATCCTTTAAAACACCTGCCTCTGAACCTACTGGTAAAAGTATTTGTTTAGGTTTTATATTACTTCCTTTTAAATAAAACTGACCAATAAAACTAATAAATGTTTCTTCACTATCTTTATAAAAAGGAAATATTGATACATCTCTTTCAATTAATTTTCCTTGTCTTACAAAGAATACTTGTACACACATCCAACCTTGATTATAAGTATATCCGAACACGTCTATATCTATATTTTCAGTTAATACAATCTTCTGTTGCTCCATAAGTGCTTCAATATGATTAATATTTTCTCGTAATTCAATTGCTCTTTCATACTCCATTTCTTCACTTGCTTGATTCATTTTTGCAATTAGGTCTTTTTTCACCCCTGGATAGGCACCATGTAAAAATTGCGTGATTTCTTTGATTATTTTATCATATTGCTCTTTTGTCCCAGGTTCTTTTGCACAAGCAAGACATTGGTCTAAGTGATAATATAAACAATAGTCCCCAGGCTTATTATTACACTTTCTTAAGGGGTATAAACGATCAAGCAAGCGTTTTGTTTCTCTTGCCGCAATTACGTTAGGATATGGACCAAAGTATTTCCCTTTATCTTTTTTTATTTTTCGAGTAATTACTAAACGCGGATGGCGTTCATTCGTTATTTTTAAATAAGGATAACTTTTATCGTCTTTTAGCATGATATTATATTTCGGATCATACTTTTTAATTAAATTTAATTCTAATATGAGTGCTTCTACTTCAGTATTGGTTACAATATACTCAAAGTCGACAATTTCCATTACTAGTCGTTGTGTTTTACGGTCATTAGCACCAATAAAGTATGATTTAACTCGATTTTTTAACGATTTAGACTTACCAACATAAATAACTGTCCCATTTTTATCTTTCATTAAATAGCAGCCAGGATTAAGAGGTAATACAGCTAGTTTTTCGTGTATTTTTTTATCCATATATCCATTCCTCCATAATAAAAATTAATAATCCCCTGCTACGTATATAGCAAGGGATTATTAATTCTTATATTATGCTTTTATGCATGTTTATTAATTAATTCAGCTAATGCTTCTTTAGGTTGAAAACCAACTACTTGGTCAACTACATTTCCATCTTTTAATAATAGAAGTGTTGGAATACTCATAACACCAAATTTTGAAGCAGTTTCTTGGTTGTCATCTACGTTTAACTTAACGATTTGAACCTTATCACTTAATTCACCATCTAATTCCTCTAATACAGGTGCAATCATTTTACAAGGTCCACACCAAGGTGCCCAAAAATCTACTAATACTAATCCTTCGCTAGTTTTTTCACTAAAATCGCTATCTTTTACGTCTAAAATTGCCATTTAATATTCCTCCATTCAAGTAATTACTTTATCAATCTAATAGTATTATAACATCCTTATATTTACCTTGCTAATAGTTTGCTTATATTAAAAGGGAATTCGGATTATGATATGGAAATATAAGATAACAGTACATCTTAGCAAATCAAATATGCGAGACGCCTGCGGGAGAAAAGAGCCAGGTGAGACCCCATAGGCATTGAGGCTCATTGCTAATGAAGAATGAACTTCAATTCTTCATAGCCCCGCGGCAAGCGAGCGTATTTGATTTGCGAAGGAAAACAGTGTT
This sequence comes from Pseudogracilibacillus sp., assembly GCA_035301645.1. Lineage (GTDB taxonomy): Bacteria > Bacillota > Bacilli > Bacillales > Amphibacillaceae > Pseudogracilibacillus. The sequence continues at coordinate 6,524 of DATGTX010000084.1, forward strand.
TCACTTTCCACACTATTTTCCGGATATCCTATTAAAACAAAAGCCTAGCATTAGCTAGGCTTTTGTTAATCTTATATTGCTTTTAATTCTTCTACTAATTTCGGTACTACTTCAAATAGATCTCCGACAATCCCATAATCAGCTACGTTAAAGATATTCGCTTCTGGATCACCATTAATCGCAACGATGACTTTCGAGTTAGACATCCCTGCTAAGTGCTGAATCGCGCCTGAAATACCGATTGCGATATAAAGGTCTGGTGTAATAACTTTACCAGTTTGTCCAATTTGTAATGAATAATCACAATACTCTGCGTCACATGCACCACGTGAGGCACCAACTGCTGCGCCTAAAACGTCAGCTAATTCATTTAATGAATCAAACCCTTCTTTACTCTTCACACCACGTCCACCTGCAATCACGATATTTGCTTCAGACATATCAATACCTTCTGACTTTTTACGGATAATTTCTTTAATAATCGTTCGTAAATCTGTGATATCCACTTCTTTTGCAGTCACATCGCCTGTACGACCTTCATCTTTATCTAACATTGGGATGTTATTCGGACGAATGGTTACAAATACAAGACCGTCTTTTATCGTTTTCTTCTCAAACGCTTTACCTGAATAAATTGGGCGTGTAAACACTTCAGTATCCCCATCTAATTCAACATCTACAGCGTCTGAAATCAAACCAGATCCTAAACGGCTTGCAATTTTAGGTGCAACATCTTTACCAATTGCTGTATGACCCATTACTATACCATAAGGTGATTCGTCTTCAATTATTTCAAGAAGTGCTTGACCATATCCCTCAGATGTATAATTCTCTAAATTATCATGTTCTACAGTAATTGCTCTGTCTGCACCATATTGAATCATTTCTTCAGCTTGAGCTTGCAAACCTTCTTTTCCTAATAAAACAGCGACAATTTCTGCATCTGCTTGCATTTTTTTAGCTGCTGCGATTGTTTCAAAACTTACATTTCTCAACACGCCATCAGCAGATTCACCTACAACTAATATTTTTTCACTCATTTTCATTCTCCTTTCGTTTTCTTGTTTATAAAACTTTCGCTTCTGTTCTAAGTAATGAAACAAGTTCTTTTACTTGATCATCGATTTCGCCTTCTAAAATACGCCCGGCTGCTTTTTCAGCTGGTAAGAAGCGCTCAATCGTCTCTGTCTTAGCTTCGACATCATCTTCATCTAAATCTAGATCATCAAGTTCTAACTCTTCTAATGGCTTCTTTTTAGCTTGCATAATGCCTGGTAATGACGGGTAACGTGGCTCATTTAACCCTTGCTGACATGTCACAATAAGCGGTAAAGTTGTTTCGATTTTTTCGACATCACCTTCGATATCTTTATCAACTTTAACGTCTGTTCCATCAATTTCTAAATCAACAATCGTTGTAATGAATGGAATATCTAATGCTTCAGCCAGTCGTGGACCTACTTGACCACTTGCCTCGTCAATAGCCACATTTCCCGCTAAGATTAAATCTACTTCTTTATCTTTAAAATAAGTTTCAAGAATTTTAGCTGTCGTATACTGGTCACCCTCTTCAAGGTCATCTTCAGTATTGATTAACACAGCTTTATCAGCACCCATTGCTAAGGCTGTACGTAATTGTTTTTCTGCATCCTCTTCACCAATTGTGACGACTGTTACTTCACCACCGTGAGCATCACGTTGCACAATCGCTTCTTCGACAGCGTATTCATCATAAGGGTTAATGATAAATTCTGCGTCATCCTCTGCAATTTCTCCATTTTCAATGACAATTTTGTCTTCTGTGTCAAACGTTCTTTTTAAAAGCACATATATATTCATTTAAATTCCTCCTTAATTATTTATCTTGGAAATCAGGTTTTCTTTTTTCAATAAAAGCTTCAACGCCCTCTTTAGCATCCTCAGTTTGGAATACTTTTCCAAACAATTCAGCCTCTTTAGCAACGCCTTCTTCAAAGTTTTCTCGTGTAGAGTAATTTATTAATTCCATTACATAATTAATTGTGAGTTTGCTCTTTTCTGAAATCTTTTTAGCCAATTTATTTGTAACTTCTTCTAACTCTTCATCTTCAACAACGTGATTAGCTAATCCATGTTTTAAAGCTTCTTCACCTGTTATCGGTTCGCCAGTTAACATCATTTCAGTCGCTTTAGCTTGTCCTACAACATTTGGAAGACGCTGTGTTCCAGCAAATCCTGGGATAATACCTAAAGTAGTTTCAGGCAAACCAAGTAATGCTGATTTAGTGACAATTCTTACGTGACATGACAATGCTAACTCCAATCCACCGCCAAGCGCTGCTCCATGAATTGAAGCAATAACTGGTACTGAATAATCTTCTATTTTTTTAAATACACTTTGACCTCTTTCAGCTAAAGCTGAAGTATCATCTGCAGTTTGCAATGATGTAAACTCTTTTATATCTGCTCCTGCAGAAAAGAATCTACCCTCACCTTTTAAAATGACAGCCTTTACATTTTCATTTTCACTTAAATAATCAAACTGCTCATTTAAAGATTCAAGTAAGTTAACTGATAAAGCATTTGCTGGTGGGCTTTCAATTGTCAATGTAGCAATTTTATCTACTACGTCTAATTTGAGTAATGACATTAAACTCCTCCTATTGATTGTTTTTGTACAGTAAATCCTCTCGTCAATAATTCGTGAACAATTGGTGCTTGATCCAATAAATTATAGCGATGAGATTTCATAACCCAACTTGTAACTGTTTCGTCCAATGTTCCAAAAATCATTTGTCGCATTAACCTAATATCGATATCTTTTCTAAAATATCCTTCATCTATACCATTCTGAATGACTAAGTCGATTATGTCTAGGTATTCTTTTAAAACATTATTAATTTCTTCACGTAATTTAGGCTTTGATTGCCTTAATTCTAACTGTGTCACAATCGCTAAATATTTATTTTCACTAAGTTGACTATAATGACTTTCAATAAGAGTTAGGAGTTGTTTGTCTGCAGTTTTTTCTGCTTTGATTTTATAATCTATTTGTTTAATAAATGATCCCATTTTTTCTTTAAAAACAGAAATTAATATATCTTCTTTGTTTTTAAAGTATAAATAAATTGTACCATCTGCTACATCAGCTTGCTTAGCAATTTTTGATACTTGTGACGCATGATAACCATTTTCAGCAATAACTTGTAAAGCTGCTTCAATAATTTGACCGTATTTAGGTCGCGACTTATTCATAAACTTCTCCTCCTAACACTGAATGATGTGTCATTCAGTTATATTCTAGCTGTATATAGAAATAATGTCAATTTAAAACTCTTTTAATTCGCTTTTTTATTTTGCGCTTCGTAAGTAGCTATTATTTCTTTCTTTAGCACCTTACCGACAGTTGTTTTTGGTAATTCATCAACAAATTGATAAATCCTTGGTATTTTGTATGAAGCTAGAGACTTTCTAGTGAACTTATTCAATTCTTTTTCAGTAACTTCGTGCCCTTCTTTTAAAACAACGACAGCCATTACTGTTTCACCACGGTAACTATCTGATACACCAACTACAGCTGCTTCTTGAATACTTTCATGCTCAAAAAGAACTTCTTCAACTTCACGTGGATAAATATTATATCCACCAGCTATAATCATATCCCCTTGTCGGTCAATCACATAAAAGAAACCGTCCTCAGTCATATAACCAATATCTCCTGTGAATAACCAACCGTTTTTTAAAACTTTTTCTGTTTCTTCTTTATCTTTCCAATAGCCCTTCATTACTTGGGGTCCTTTGACTACTAATTCACCCGATCCCCCTATTGGGACTTCTGTATGCGTTATTGCATCGACTATCTTAGCATCTGTATCTGGCCAAGGCAATCCAATACTACCATTAACTCGTTTATCCCAAACTAAATTAGCATGTGTAACTGGAGAAGACTCAGTTAAACCATAACCTTCAACTAATCTACCACCTGTTATTTTTTCGAATTTCTCTTGAACATCCAATGGTAATGGAGCTGACCCACTTATACAAGCTTTAATCGATGATAAATCATATTTATTAATATCTGGATGATTTAATAGACCTATATAGATTGTCGGCGCGCCCGGAAAAAGTGTCGGTTTTAACTTCTCGATTGTTTTTAAAATTTCAGTCGCATTGAATTGAGGCATTAAGATCATTTTTGCACCAAACATAATCGATAAGTTCATCACCGTCGTCATACCATAGACATGGAAAAATGGTAGTACACCTAGTATGCTCTCTTTATCTTCTTCTAATTTGTACATCCAACTTGTTGTCATATTAACGTTTGCAACTAAATTAAAATGAGTTAGCATTACGCCTTTAGGATGACCAGTTGTTCCTCCAGTGTATTGAATTAGGGCTACATCTACATGTGGATCTATTTCTATCTTTTGATAATTTGCTGTCGTGTTTGCAATCATTTTATTCCATAAATGAGTCGTCTCAGTTTCAACTACATTTACAGACATTTTATGCTGACGTTTTTGAATAAATGGATAAACTAAATTTTTAGGAAATGGCAAATAATCTTTAATAGCGCTTACAATTATATGTTCTAAATCTGTATTGCCTCTTACTTTATTAACACGTGGAACTAAAATGTCTAAACATACGATAAATTTAGCACCACTATCTTGTAACTGGTGTTCCAGCTCTCGTTCTGTATAAAGAGGATTTACTTGAATGACAATCCCACCAGCCATTAATGTGCCATAATAAGTTATTACTGCTTGCGGACAATTAGGCAACATACTTGCTACCCGATCACCTTTTTTAAGTCCTTTTTGTTGTAAAAAATGTGCTGTTTTTTTAGCTTCAATCAAAACTTCTTCAAATGTTAATTCTTTTCCAAGGAAATGAAGCGCTTTCTTTTTTGCGTGTTTTAAACCACTCTCAATTAAAAAATTATGTAATGGCTTTTCATCATAATTAATATGCGTTGGTATTTCATCTGGATAATTTTTTAACCAAGGCTTTACTTCGACCATTTTTGCTCCTCCTTATAACTTACTTCTATATTGGGTATTATTAGAGAAAGTGATTAATGAATTTCATATTCAAACTATAATTCCAATGTGTATTTTAATGCTATTATAACTACACATTGGATGATTATAGAAATTTTATCACTTAATAATTATATTTCAATGAATATTAATTCACTAACCAATAGATAATACCTACAATAATAAAAGCAGTTGCAACAACGATTAATATTTTTGCTAATCTATCTAGAATCATAAATGCTTACCTCCGATTAATTAGCAGTAATGGATGTTGTTTTTTATATTATACTCATCGTAACAGAAAATGAATACTAATTCAATTCAACAATTGTAACTCCACTACCACCTTCGTTTTGACCACCTAATCGATAATTTTTTACGTTAGGTTGTGTTTTCAAATACTCTGTAACGCCTTGCCGTAGTGCACCTGTTCCTTTACCATGAATAATTGAAACTTGGGGAAAACCAGATAAAATAGCACTATCTAAATAATTTTCTACTTGCCTTATCGCGTCTTCATATCTGACACCTCTTAAGTCTAATTCAGGCTTTACTGAAGGGCTTGTTCGATTTATTCGTGTTACTTGTTCTACTTCTTTATCTTTATTTTTAATTTTTTGTAAGTCTTTTCTTTTTGCTTTTAATTTTATCATGCCTACTTGAACTAAGTATTCATTTTTGCCAGTTTGCTCGATAACTGATCCTTCTTGATTAATCGTTAGATGTTTAATATCATCGCCTGGTTTAAGCAACGTATCATCTATTTTACTTTTTTGATTAACTGACTTTTTACTTTGAGTCAGATGTGGTTGAGCTTCATCAAGCATTTTTTTTGCATCAATCCATTCATGCTCTTTCCAATTGCCTTGGTTTTTCATACTTTTAATTTCTGAGACAACAAACTCTGCCTCTTCACGTGCTTTTTTTAATGCTTTTTCTGCTTTTTCCTCAGCTTTTTTATAAATTGCATCTTTTTCATTCTCAAGTTTCTTTAATTCTTTTTCTAAGTCTGCTTTTAACAAATCAACTTCTACTAAATGCTCTTCTGCTAATTGATAATCTTTTTCTGCAGCATGTCTCGCATCTTCTAAAGATGTAATCATTGTATCTACAGTTTGTGAATCGACTCCCATATGATTTTGAGCAGCATTAATTAGTGAATCATCTAATCCAAGACGTTTGGATATCTCGAATGCGTTACTACGTCCTGGTACACCAAGTAATAGACGATAAGTTGGACTTAATGTCTCAACATCGAATTCAACTGATGCATTCATTACCCGCTCACGATCAAAACCATATGCTTTAAGTTCTGGATAATGTGTTGTGGCAATGACCCTTGCTTCACGTTTAATTACTTCATCCAAAATCGACATAGCTAATGCTGCACCTTCTTCAGGATCAGTTCCAGCACCTAATTCATCAAACAAAACAAGTGTCTTATCATCTACTTGAGACATTATATCAACGATATTTGTCATATGTGACGAAAACGTACTTAAATTCTGTTCAATTGATTGTTCATCACCAATATCAGCAAACACATGATCAAACACCGCTATTTCACAGCCATCTTGAGCAGGAATTTGTAATCCTGATTGGGCCATAAGTGTACATAATCCGACCATTTTTAAAGTCACAGTCTTCCCGCCTGTGTTTGGCCCTGTGATAACTATAGCTGTATGTTCATCACCTAATATAACATCGCTAGCGACAACTTCATCTAAAGGGATAAGTGGGTGTCTAGCTTCTCGCATATCAATGAACCCTCGATCATTTAAAATAGGCATTGATGCTTTCATTTTTTGCCCTAAGCGTGCTCTTGCAAAAATGCTATCAATCTCTGCTAAGACAGATATATTTGTAGATAATTCATCACTATATTCAGCGATTTTTATTGTTAAATGATTAAGTATGCGTTCAACTTCATCACTTTCATTCAAAATAGCTTGTTGTAAACGGTTGTTCATCTCAACGACTGCTTGAGGCTCCATAAATACGGTTTGACCAGATGAGGATTGGTCGTGGACAATCCCACCAATCGACCCACGATACTCACTTTTTACAGGTAAAACAAACCGGTCATTACGAATCGTGATGATTGAATCAGATAACATCTTACTTTTAGAACGCGTGAAGTTATTTAAACGTTCTCTTACACGTGCCTCTAAATCTCTAATTGAAGACCTAATTCCACGTAGCTTTACTGAGGCGTTATCCATCACGTATCCATGCTCATCAATAGCAGAGGATATCTCTTTCTCTAATTCATATAGTGGTGTAATTTGGTATACATACGCATCTAATAAAGGCATTCTGTCTTCTAGGTTATCTATAAAATTTTTTGTTTGTCTTCCACCATAAATAGTCGTTCCAACATTCAAGCATTCTGTGGAACTTAATGTGCTTCCAATTAGAGTGCGTTTAATAATTTCTCTAATATCTGTAATACCACCTAATGGAATGGTTTGGTTAAGTCTTATAATTTGAACTGCTTCATCAGTTTCATTTTGTAATTTTTGTACTTCTTTTAAGTTTGTTTCTGGCTTTATATTTGCGCTGAATTGTTTACCAATTGATGTTTGTGCTTCATTAATTAATAATTGAATAACTTTATCAAATTCAAGTACTCGAAAAGTCCTATCATTCATCCACATGACCTCCTTTTTACTTATTCCGATTAATAAATTTAAGTAATTCAGCTTTACCCCATGTATTAATAACCGTACTAGGTTTTAACCAAGCTTTTTTACCTACACTTACGCCGTAATCCATATATGAGAGAGTGTCCGTCCGGTGTGCATCAGTATTAATTGCAATGTTCAAACCTGACTCTTGAGCTGCATATGCCCACTCTGCTGATAAGTCAAAACGTTGAGGGCTAGCATTGATTTCAAGTGCTGTGTTTGTTTCTTTAGCAAGTTTAATTAAAGCTTCTTTATTGACAGCATAAGGTTCCCTTTTTCCAATTATCCGACCTGTTGGATGTGCGATAATATCTACATAGGGATTTTTACAAGCTGTCTCTATACGTTTCATTATTTCAGTTTCACTTTGTGAAAAGCTTGAATGAATTGCTGCAATCACTAAATCCATTTCCTCTAAAAATTCAGTTTCAAAATCTAATTCTCCATTTGGCAAAATATCCATTTCAACACCTGCTAAAATTAGGATATCTTCATATTTTTCATTTAAACGATCAATCTCTTTCCGTTGTTCACGTAATCTCTTTTCATTTAACCCATTAGCGACACGGAGAAATTTAGAATGGTCAGTAATTGCAATATATTCATACCCTAGGTTTCTGGCTGAATTAACCATATCTTCAATAGACTCTGCTCCATCACTCCAAGTTGTGTGCATATGAAGATCACCCTTGATCATCTCTTTTTGAATTAAATCAACATTTGATTCATATTCTTTAATTTCGTTACCATCAAGACGAACTTCAGGTGGAATAAAGTTTAATCCAAAATGGTTAAAAAACTCTTTTTCTGTATCAAATTGATGTAAAACGCCTGACTCTTCATTTTCTACACCATACTCATTTATCTTTTCGCCGCGTTTTTTAGCACGTTGTCTCATAGCAATATTATGATCTTTCGAACCAGTAAAATGGTGTAACGTAGTAGCATATTCACTAGGTTTTATAAGTCTAAAATCAATATTAATTGAATAAGCATCTTCTTGTATGGTGACGCTTGTTTTCGTTTCA
>DATGTX010000085.1:0-27549 GCA_035301645.1 Pseudogracilibacillus sp.
TGTTGATTATGCATTTCAGCAAGAAATCATTAATGAAAAATGTTTTGATTTATCATCGTGTGCTCCTAAAGCTGATTTAATAATCTTAGCTGCACCGATTTCTCAAACAATAACTTTACTTGAGAAGTTAGATAAGGTGACTTTTGAAAAAGATGTCATCATCACAGATGTGAGTTCTGTGAAAGGAACGATTATAGAAGCGGCAGAAAACCTGTCTAATGAAAGAATAACATTTGTGGGAGGACATCCAATGGCTGGATCTCATAAAACAGGTATCGTCGCAGCTAAAGAGCACCTTTTTGAGAATGCAATCTACTGTCTTACTCCTGTATCTGAAACTTCAGATTTAGAAGTTCAGTTTATTAAAGATGTCTTAAAAGATACAAAAAGTAATTTTATTATTTTAAATCCAGATGAACATGACGAAATGACAAGCGTTATTTCTCATTTTCCGCATTTAGTAGCTTCTTCGCTAGTGCATCAAGCAAAGAAGTGGGAACAAGTTCATTCATATTTACCTGAGTTAGCTGCAGGTGGTTTTAGAGACATTACTCGAATTGCCTCAAGTAATCCGAAAATGTGGCAAGATATTTTCTCACATAATGGTGATAAAATGTCTCGTCTAATTCAAGACTGGATTAATGAAATGGTTACTTTAAAAGAATTTCTAGATAAAAATAATAAACAAGGCATGATCGCTTATTTAGAACAAGCAAAAGATTACCGAGACGGCTTAGGAACAGAAACTAAAACACGTGGTGCATTGCCTTCGTTTTATGATATTTTTGTTGATATTAAAGATAAACCAGGTTCGATTGCAACAGTCGCAAAATTATTAGCAGACAACCAAGTCAGCTTACGTAATATTCGAATTTTAGAAATCAGAGAGAATATTGATGGAGCGCTTAGATTAACTGTATTTACTAAATCAGATCAATTTAAAACAGTTAATTTGCTTGAAGATAATGGTTATGATGTGTCAATTAGTATATGAAAGAGGTGATTTTATGAGGAATCGAATATTTTCTCCATTAAAAGGTAGTTTAAATGGAGAATTTAAAGTACCTGGCGATAAATCAATCTCGCATCGTGCTGTCATGATTGGTTCTCTTGCAAAAGGGCAGACGACAATAACTAATTTTTTAAATGGTGAGGATTGTTTACGAACAATTAAGATATTCCAACAATTTGGTGTTGATATTAATATAAATAATACAGACGTAGTTATAAATAGTTTAGGTTACGGTAAGTTTGTTGAACCTAACCAACCGCTTTACTTTGGGAACTCTGGAACAACTGCTAGATTAATGTTAGGTATTTTAGCTGGGTTACCTTTTCATACGGTTGTTTATGGTGACAAGCACTTAACTGAACGCCCAATGGATCGTGTTGTTTTGCCTTTAAAGAAAATGAATGCGGAAATCAATGGGAGAAATAATGGTTTACTTTTACCACTTGCAATTAAGGGTAAACAATTAAAATCAATAGAATATAATATTCCTGTGGAGAGTGCACAAGTCAAGTCAGCACTTATTTTTGCTAGTCTTTTTACTCAAGAAGCGTCTCGTTTTACTGAAAAATCTTTAACACGAGATCATACTGAGAATATGTTGAATGCCTTTGGAGCGAATATTAAAACTTCAGATTTAACAATAAATGTGGTACCTAAACCCAAACTAATTGCTAAACATATTAAAGTTCCAGGTGATATTTCATCAGCTGCTTTCTTTTTAGTAGCCGGAGCATTAGTCCCCGGAAGTAAAATAACACTTTTAAATGTTGGCTTAAATGAATCTAGAACCGGTATATTAACTGTTTTAGAAGCAATGGGTGCAAATCTAAGTACTACTAATATAGCTACCGAAAATGATGAAAAATCTGGTGATATTACAGTCACTTATAAAGAATTACATGGGACAGTTATAGAAGGCGATCTTATTCCTAAATTAATTGATGAAATCCCTATATTAGCTCTTTTAGCTACACAAGCTGAAGGTGAAACTGTTATTAAAGATGCAATAGAGATGAGAGTTAAAGAAACAGACCGGATTAAAGCTGTATACGAAACGTTAACAACTTTAGGTGCAGAAATCAGAGAAACTGAAGACGGCCTTATAATTAAAGGGAACTCTATATTGACGGGTGGATCAATTAAAGGTTATGATGATCACAGAATGGCGATGATGGGAATTATTGCTTCGTTAATCACTACTGAAGATGTTATAATAGATAATATTGATTCTATTAATATATCATATCCATCATTTATAGATGATTTAAATAGACTTATATAAAAATCTACATTCGTGTGGATTTTTTTATGTTTATATTCGTAACTGAAAGGAAGTTTTTAGCAATGATAGAAGACTTACAATATGCAAATGAGTTATTGCAAGCAAATCGTGTAGAAGAAGCACTTAAATTATTAGAAGATAAAATCCAACTAGCAGATTTAGAAGAACAATTTGTCATTGGTGAGTTATATTTTGAATGGGGATTTTTTGATGAAGCTTTGAAAGTCTTTCAAAAAATAGAAGAAGTACTACCAAATGAAGGACAGATAAAATTATTTATTGCTAGTATATATATTGAATTAGAAATGGATTCTGAAGCAATTGAAACATTATCACAAATAGAAGCTTCAGATGATTTTTATTTACAAGCTTTAATGCAACTTGCTGATTTATATGAATCACAAGGTTTATTCGAAGTTGCTGAGCTTAAATTGAGAGAAGCTAAATCACTAAGTAAAGATGAAATAATTATTGATTTTGCCTTGGGCGAATTACTTTTTTCAATTGGTGAATATAATAAAGCAATCATCCATTATGAAATTGTCTTAAAAGAAACAGATTTTATAATGGAGGTTAATATTAATGAACGTTTGGCTGAATCTCTAGCTATGATATCAAATTATGAAGAAGCCTTAAAATACTATCAAGAAGTTGAAGATAAAGATGCAGATACATTATTTAAGTATGGTTTTATTGCCTCGCAAGTTAATCGGAATGATATAGCTATTAACGCATGGAAAGAATTAATCGAACAAGATAAAGATTATCATTCTGTTTATGTTGAATTAGCAAAAGTTTATTTAAAAGAAGAAATGAAGCAAGAGGCTTATGAGGTTATAAAAGAAGGATTAAAAATAGATGAATTTAATCAAGAACTATATTTTATGGCAGGCAAATTAGCAAATGAATTTGGAGATTTTGAGGAAAGTGAATCCTATATAAAAGAAGCAATCATTTTAGATAATGATTATAAAGCTGCTGTCATATTTTTAATTAATATTCTAAAAGATGAACATCGTTTAGAAGAAGTGATTGATCTTATTACTGAGGTAAAAAGATTAGGAGCAGAAGACCCAGAATATGATTGGGAATTAGCACGAGCATATAATGAAAATGAAGAGTTCGAAAAAGCGTATGAATATTATAAATTAGCTTCTGAGCACCTTCAAACAGATAGTATATTTTTAAAAGAATTTGGTTATTTCTTAGTTGAAGATAGTAAAATACCTGAAGCTATTGACACTTTTAAAAAGTATTTAGAGATTGATCCTCAAGACAATGAGATTATTGCCTTTTTAAACCGACTTCAAGTTTGAATTGATTAATCAATATGTTAAAATGTACTTTATAAGAGGTGGTATTCGCATGGTATTTAAAATCTCAACAAGAGATAAGCAAGAATTTTTAAAATGGTTTATAAATGAGCATCAATTTGCAAGTCGAGAAAATAAGTGGATATTAGAAATGTTATTAAAGCAACCAGAAGTGCTAGAACAAGTAAATTTCGTAAAGTCAATCGCAAATTGCCCTAGGTCGATATCAATGTCGACATTAAGTTCGAATGAAACAGAATTTATCTTTACTAAAAATAATTTAATAACAATTGATCAACATAAGGCATATCATGATTTAAGATTAAATACGAAAACACCTATTTACATTAAATTAAATTACGAAGATCAAGCAAAATGCCCACGGTACGGTTTTATATCAATTGATAATCCGTTTGAAACAAACGACTTCTTAATTGGTAAAGATAAATACATTATTAATGAAAAACTAAACGAAATTGCACAAGAAAGAACCATTGAATTATTAAAAGAGAAGATAAATAAGGCCCTAGATGAAAATAAAAAACATGAGTTTTATTTTTATTCAAAAGAACTTAACAAAATTAAAAAATAAAAAATTCTGCAATATATATTAATTTATTAGATAGATGGTTTATGATTGACCGAGCAAAGAGTTTGAGCTATTATAGAACTGTCCTAGTAATAATTATTATAAAATATTTGTCCGTGATTAACGTGATAGAGGGGGGTAACCATGAGTAAGAAAAAAAACCAAGTATCCCGTCGACAGTTTCTAAACTATTCACTTACAGGTTTAGGAGGATTTATGGCTGCGGGTATCCTTATTCCAAATTTGAGATTTGCTATTGATCCTGTATTAAAAACCGCAGGTGAATCAGGCGATCTTACAAATGTAAGCTTATCAGTCGATGATATTACTAATGAACCACAAAGAGTTGACTGGGAAATTAATCAAGTTGATGGTTGGTATGAATCAGATGTAAAACAAACAGCATGGGTATTTAAAGATGATGATGGTGACATACAAGCATTCTCACCAATATGTACACATTTAGGTTGTTTTGTATCTTGGGAAGGTAATGAAGACTATCCCGATGAATTTTTCTGTCCATGTCATAATGGTCGTTATTATAAAGATGGTACAAATGTTCCACATACACCACCTTTAGAACCATTACATGTGTATGAACACAAAGTAGAAGATGGAATGTTGTTCCTTGGAGAACCAAGTCCTAGAGAGGAGGCGTAATTAAATATGCTACAAAAGTTATATGATTGGATTGATGACCGTGTAGACGTTACGCCTATCTGGCGAGATATTGCGGACCATGAGGTTCCTGAACACGTTAACCCTGCTCATCATTTTTCAGCATTCGTTTATTGTTTCGGTGGATTGACATTTTTCATTGTTGTTATCCAAATTTTATCAGGAATGTTTTTAACAATGTACTATGTTCCAGACATTCAAAATGCTTGGGAATCAGTTTATTATTTACAAACGCAAGTAGCACATGGTCAAATCGTTCGCGGTATGCACCATTGGGGTGCTAGTGTACTTGTTGTAATGCTATTATTACATACTATGCGAGTGTTTTTCCAAGGTGCTTATAAAAAACCACGTGAATTAAACTGGATGGTTGGAGTATTAATCTTCTTCGTTATATTAGGTTTAGGTTTCACTGGTTACTTATTACCATGGGATAATAAAGCTTACTTTGCTACACAAGTAGGTCTTGAAATCGCAGAACAAGTTCCATTTATTGGAGAATATTTAAAAACATTATTAGCTGGTGATCCAACAATTGTTGGAGCTCAGACGTTGACAAGATTCTTTGCGATTCATGTCTTCTTCTTACCAGGAGCGTTATTTGGATTATTGGCAGCACACTTTATTTTAATTCGTAAACAAGGTATTGCTGGACCATTATAAGAGGAGGGAAAAACTGTGAAGAAAGGTAAAGGTATGAAATTTGTAGGAGATTCTCGTATTAATGCAGAGAAAACTTCTCAAATACCAAAAGATTATTCTGAGTATCCAGGTCGTACTGAAGCATTCTGGCCGAACTTCTTACTTAAGGAGTGGTTAGTTGGTTCTGTATTCTTAATCGGCTTTTTATGTGTAACAATTGCAGCGCCAGCACCTTTACAAGGTTTAGCTGACCCTACTGACGCGGCATACTTGCCATTACCAGACTGGTATTTCTTATTTTTATATGAATTATTAAAATATGATTTTGCAAGTGGACCATTCATACTATTAGGTATCCTTGTATTACCAGGATTAGCGTTCGGTGGGCTACTTCTTGCACCATTCTTAGATAATGGGCCAGGAAGAAGACCAGCAACACGTCCGATTGCTGTAGCAATGATGTTACTAGCTTTAGTTTCAGTTGGATGGCTTACGTATGATTCAGCTTCAGCTGTAAATTGGCAAGAAATTGCTGAAGATAACAAACCAATTCCAGAATCTGAACAAGTAGAAATAGATATGGATGATCCAGGTTATGAGATTTATTCTGAAAACTGTTTAAGTTGTCATGGTGACGCATTAGAAGGTGGTGCTGCAGGCCCTGAATTAATAGGAACTGATCACACTGCTGAAGAAATTGCAGACATTGCACAAAACGGTATCGGCGATATGCCACCTGACATGTTCACAGGTTCAGATGAAGAATTAGATGAACTGGTTGAGTTTATGTTATCGGCAATCAATGAAGAAGAATAATTAAAAATTAACACCTTTACCATTTATTGGTGAAGGTGTTTTTTTATAAAATAAATGAAATAGGTGATAAATATTAAATTAAAATATTTATTTACACAAAAATCTTTTTTGATTATGTTATTTTTAATTAATTTATTTGGGACGGTTTATGGTTATATGTGGTATGAAAGTCAATTAGTAATCACACCACTTATTTTTATACCTTTTGTTCCTGATAGCCCGACAGCGACATTATTTTTCACTATATTTTTGCTTTTTTTTATCTTTAAAAAGAATGTACCTTATATAGAAGCTTTAGCTGTGACGTCTTTGTTCAAATATGGCGTCTGGGCGGTAGTAATGAATCTCTTGACGCTTTGGGTTAATGGAGAACTACCTTGGCAAGGATACATGTTAATTGCATCTCATGGAGCAATGGCTATTCAAGGGTTATTATATTTACCTTATTATAAAATAAAATTAAAGCATTTAACTGTTGCGGGTATCGTTCTATTACATAATGAGATTATAGATTATGTATTTGGCATGATGCCAATATATTCGTCATTATCAATGTATCAGAATGAAATAGGCTATTTTACGTTTTGGTTATCTATATTTACAATTATATTAATTTATCAATTACTTAAAAAATACGGCACTGAGAAACTTTAATTGACCTTTACTGACTTTTTGACTATTATTGACTATATAGAATGTAAATGAAGTTAAAGGAGGTAATAACTATGTCAATGGGTACATTTATAATCTATTTCTTAATTTTAATGATTTTACCTATACTAGCACAAAGTAAAGTCAAATCAGCTTATAAAAAATATTCAAAAGTAACGACATCAAGCATGAAAACAGGTGCACAAGTTGCACGAGAAATTCTAAATGATAATGGATTGGCTAATGTAAGTATAGAAGAAGTACCAGGAACACTTACAGACCACTATGATCCTAGAAGTAAAAAATTAAGGCTCTCAAAGGATATTTTTCATGGGAACTCAATGGCTTCTTCTGCTGTAGCAGCTCATGAAGTTGGTCATGCCTTGCAAGATGCAGAAGGTTATGCATTTTTAAAATTTAGATCTGCTCTAGTTCCGTTAGCTTCTTTTGGTTCAAATAGCGCAATGTTCATTATAATAGCTGGGATAATCTTTTCCGCTAATAATTTAATTGGTTTAGGCGTTATTTTTATGGCTTTTGCTGTTTTATTCCAATTAGTAACTCTTCCAGTTGAATTTAATGCTTCTTCAAGAGCAATGGATCAACTTGTTGCTACTGGTATAATTGTAAATGAAGAAGAACGTGATACTAAAAAAGTATTAAACGCTGCCGCACTTACATATGTAGCAGCAGCAATGGTAGCAGTTGCTGAATTAATGCGATTTTTATTAATATTTTTAAATAATAGAAATTAAAAAAGGACTGAATTTTCAGTCCTTTATTCATTTAAAGGTTTTCTATTTTCGTCTAAAGTAAATCCTACGCCTAACACTTCATGAACACTTGTAAAAGTAATAAAAGCATGAGGATCGATATCTTGGATAAGGTTTTTTAGTTTCATCATTTCACTTTTAGGCACAACACAGTAAATAATATGATGAATATTTTGGGTATAACCGCCTGTTCCGTCAATAATGGTTACCCCGCGGTCTAGTTTTTCGGATATATTTTTAGCTATTTCCGAATTTTTATTTGAGATAATCATTGCGCCTCTTGCCGCATAAGCTCCCTCTTGTATGAAATCTATCACTCTAGCTCCTATATAAACAGCGACTAATGTATACATACCTTCTACATATTCTAAATAAGTTATTATGGAAGTAGATATAACGATTAAATCAAAGATAAACATTGATCTTCCAATACTCCAACCAAAATACTTATTTACAATACGAGCAATGATATCAACACCTCCGGTCGTTCCACCATTTCTAAAAACAATTCCAAGTCCAATCCCAATAAATACTCCTGCAAAAAGTGCTGCTAAAGTCATATCAGAATATAATGGAATAGAAAAAGAATATACTTGAAATACTGCTAGGAATATGGAGACGCTTAATGTTCCAATAATGGTATAAATGAATGTGTTTTTTCCCAAGTATTTTAACCCAATAAAAAAGACTGGGAGATTTAAAAGAATATTTGTGACAGCCGGATTTAAGTCCCATATAAAGTATAAGAGTAATGTAATTCCAGTAAATCCACCTTCACCTAAATTATTCTGCATATTAAAATGAACAATACCAAATGAAAAAATTGCAGACCCTAAAATGATAAATAATGTATTTTTTAATTTTATTCCTTTAAAGATATAAAATCACATCCTTTAATTTATTTAGAATATTAGTTATAATCATTATAGTCGTATAAAATTATAAACTATAAGCTCGTTTAAGCAAACTGAATTTATAAAAAAATAAAAGATGAAATACAAGCGAAGTTATAATAGCATGTTATACTACTTATATTTGAAAGAATAATTAAACTACATAATGGAGTGATGAAATTGACAATTAAAATAATTTTAGCAGGTCCAAGAGGTAAAATGGGAACTTCTGCTGCTAATATGATATTAAATAATGATAAATTTGAATTAGTAGCATGTTTAGATCATAAACATGAGAATAAAACATTAAACCAAATTTTACCACAATTTGATAAAGAAGTACCCATATTCACTAATATGGATAAATTATTTTCAGATATTAAAGCAGACGTCTTTGTCGATTTAACGATCCCTGAAGTTGGTTATAAACATACATTAGCTGCTTTAGAAAATGGATTAAGACCTGTTGTAGGTACTTCTGGTTTCTCAGAAAAAGAAATTAACACTCTTAGAGACTTGGCTAAAGATAAAAAATTAGGTACAATCATTGCACCAAACTTTGCAGTTGGCGCTGTTCTAATGATGGAATTTTCTAAACAAGCTGCTAAATATTTTCCTGATGTAGAAATTATAGAAAAGCATCATGATAATAAATTAGATGCTCCTTCAGGAACAGCTGTTAAAACACTTGAATTGATTAAAAGCGTTCGCAACGAAAAGTCCCAAGGTCATCCTGATGAGTATGAAGTACTTAAGGGAGCACGTGGGGCTGAATCAAACGGTGTGCATGTTCATAGTGTAAGATTACCAGGTTTAGTAGCACATCAAGAAGTCATTTTTGGTGGTAAGAGTCAATTACTTACTATTAAACATGATTCTTTTGATAGAGAATCGTTTATGGACGGAATTGAATTATCAATTAATAAAGTATTAGAATTAAATGAATTAGTATATGGTTTAGAACATATTTTATAAAAAGTTGGTGTATAAATGAAAATAGCATTAATCGCACATGATAAAAAGAAAACAGATATGATAAATTTCACTATTGCATATAAAGACGTTTTAAAAGAACATAAATTATCAGCAACAGGTACAACTGGAAAATTAATTGCTGAAGCAACTGATTTAGAGATTCATCGATTTAAATCTGGTCCGTTGGGCGGGGATCAGCAGATAGGGGCACAAGTTGCAAATGATGAAATTGATATTATTTTATTTTTCAGAGACCCATTGACAGCTCAACCTCATGAACCTGATGTAAGTGCGTTAATGCGGTTATGTGATGTCCATTTAATTCCTTTAGCTACTAACATCGCAGCTGCAGAAATAATTATTCATGCTATAGAACGAGGTGACCTTCAATATAGATCCCTCTATAATCAAAAACATAAAAAGGATGACAGATAATGATGAAGATTGGAATCACCTGTTATCCAACAATCGGCGGATCAGGTGTGATAGCAACTGAATTAGGTAAACTTTTAGCAGAAAGAGGAAATGAAATACATTTTATCACATCAAGTATGCCGTTTAGATTAGAATGTGTTAATCCAGAAATATATTATCATGAAGTAGAAACAAGCTACTACCCAGTTTTTAAACATCCACCATACGATTTAGCTCTAGCTGCTAAAATGGCAGAAGTGATTGATCGAGAGAAATTAGACATTCTTCATGTACATTATGCAATGCCGCATGCTATAAGTGCTATTTTGGCCAAAGATATTGCTGAACATGATGTAAAAATTATGACAACGCTTCATGGAACAGATATAACAGTATTAGGAATGGATAAAACTTTTAAACCTATGATTAAATATGCCATTGAAAAGTCAGACAAAGTGACAGCTGTTTCTAATGAGTTAGCTAGACAAACAACAGAAATGTTAGAAGTTAATCGAGAAATTGATGTTATTTATAACTTTATTAATGAAGATGATTATTTCAAAAAAGATCGTGAATATTTAAAAGACGAATATAATATAGCTGATAATGAAAAAGTACTCATTCACATATCTAATTTTAGAAAAGTTAAACGTATCGAAGATGTTATTAAAACATTTGCTACTATTCATAAAGAAACAAAAGCAAAATTAATTTTAGTAGGGGACGGTCCCGAATCACCGACAGCATTTGAACTTGTAGACGAACTTAATATAACCAATGATGTTATATTTTTAGGTCGTCAAAAAAACATTAGTGATTTGATATCTATTTCTGACTTACTATTACTAATGTCAGAGCAAGAAAGTTTTGGCTTAGTTATCTTAGAAGCAATGGCTTGTAAAGTACCCAGCATAGGTACAAATGTGGGTGGGATACCTGAAGTGATTACACACGGAGAAACGGGTTATCTAGTTGATTTAGGAGATACACAGGCTGCTGCACGATTTGCAATAGACCTTTTAAATGATCCAAATAAATTAAAGAGCATGAAGCAAGCAGCTTATGAAAGAAGCAAAACAAAGTTTCATTCAGAAATCATAGTAGATGAGTATATAGATTTATATAAAAATGTTCTTAATGAAGAATAGGAGTCTAAGTAAATGTTAGATCATCCATTTAAATATGCGAATTCAGTTATAGAAACAATAAAACATCATGGTTTTTCAGCCTATTTCGTAGGTGGTTGTGTTCGTGATTATTTATTAAATATAGAAGTTAATGACATAGATATAGCAACTTCAGCATCGCCTGAAGAAATAAAAAAAATATTTCCAAAAGTTATTCCTGTAGGTATTGATCATGGCACAGTTATCGTAAGGTATAATCATATTTCTTATGAGGTAACAACGTATAAATCAGATGATTCTTTTACAAACAAAAATTCACAAATAAGTATTAAAGATGATCTAAGTAAAAGAGATTTTACAATTAATGCACTTGCTATGGATGATCTAGGAGAAATTATTGATTTATTTAATGGTGAATTAGATATTAAAAAGAAATTAATTAAAACTGTCGGTTGTCCTCAAGATAGGTTTCAGGAAGATCCTTTAAGAATTATTCGCGCCTTAAGATTTTCTAGCCAATTCGGTTTCAATATAGAAGAAAAAACACTTCAGAAAATGAAAAGTTTAAAAACAACGCTGTCTAATTTATCTATTGAGCGAATCACAAAAGAAATGATTAAATTTTTTACGGGTAATAATATTAATCAAGGTTTACACTATTTATTAACAACTCAAATTTATACGGAGTTACCTATTTTTAAAAATAACCAAACATTAATAAATTCTTTGCCTAAAGATATAAAACCTTTTACGCGTTTTAGTGAAGTGATTAGTTATTTCCATTTAATTGATGAAAATATTTCGATTAACCAATGGGTGAAGGCTTGGAAAGCATCTAATTTAGTAAAAAGTGAAACAGTAAACTTAGTTGCCTCCATTAAAAATTATGAAAATAATGGTATGAATGTTGTCTTGCTATATAAGTTAAATCGCAATTTAATTCAGTCATTTATTTTAGTTTTAAATCTTTATTATCATATAGAAGTTAAGTACGAAGCTATCTTAGCTGAAAAAAATAATTTAATAATAGATTCTCGAAAAGAACTAGCGATAGATGGAAATGATATTACTAATCTATTCCCACATTTAAAAAAGGGTAAGTGGATTGAAGAACTAATGAAAGAAATAGAAAAAGAAGTGCTATATAAAAGATTAGATAATAATAAAAACACTATAAAGGAATGGATTAAATGCAATCGACTCGAAATAAATTAATTAATTTATTAGCAGAAGGATCTTTAAAAGAAGGATTTATTTCTGGTCAATTACTTTCAGAAAAACTAAATATTTCTAGAAGTGCTATATGGAAACACATGAATGAATTAAAAAAAGATGGTTATGTTATTGAAGGGGTCTCACGTAAAGGATATAGAATTATTAGTTATCCTGATAAACTAAGTGAGAACACAATAAAATGGGGTCTCGAAACAAAATGGCTTGCTAATCATATTATTCATAAAGAATCAGTCGAATCAACTCAAAAATTAGCACATATAGCAGCATTAGATGGTGCTGAACATGGCACGATAGTTATAGCTGATGAACAAGTAAGTGGAAAAGGAAGAGGAGACCGTTCTTTCCATTCTAAAAAAGATGAAGGTATTTGGATGAGTTTAATATTAAGGCCAGATATTTTACCTTATGAAGCACCTCAATTAACTCTTTTAACGGCAACGATATTAGCACAAGTATTTGATCAGTATGAAAATATTAATCCGCAGATTAAATGGCCAAATGACATCTTAATAAACGGGAAAAAAGTTTCTGGCATTTTAACAGAAATGCAAGCTGAACAAGATAAAGTCTCGTACGTAGTCATAGGTATTGGTATAAATGTGAACCAAAAACTAGGTAGTTTTCCGGTAGATCTCCAATCAAAAGTTACATCACTAAGTATTGAGAAAAAAGAAACGATTGATATAACCAAACTTATCCAAGAAATTATCCAGTCTTTTGAAGATAAATTTGATTTATTTTTAGAACAAGGTTTCCCTAATGTAAAGACAACTTGGGAAAAATATGGTTTTAGGATCAATGAACAGCTTGAAATAAAAACAAGTCGGGAAACATGGCAGGGAAGATTCTTAGGTATTGCAGAAGATGGAGCTCTTTTAGCTGAAAGAGATACAGGCAAAATAGAAAAAGTTTATTCAGCAGAAATATCATGGTTTTAATAGGAGGAGTTTATTCTAATGTTAATGAATAGAGATTTTCTTAAAATGAAAAAAAATGATGATAAAGTTGTTATGTTAACTTCTTATGACTATCCATCTGCCAAGCAAGCGGAAGAAGCTGATGTAGACATGATTTTAGTAGGTGACTCTTTAGGAATGGTCGTTTTAGGTTACGACTCAACAACAGAGGTAACTATTAATGATATGATACATCATGCTAAGGCAGTAAGACGTGGCGCACCAAACACTTATATGGTTGTTGATATGCCATTTATGTCTTATCATGGTTCAATTGATCAATCTGTTGATAACGCACGTAAAGTTTTTCAAAAATCAAATGCTCAAGCACTTAAATTAGAAGGTGCTTCTAGAGAAATTCTTGAATTGACTAGACGTTTGACAGACGGTGGTATTCCAATTGTAGGACATATTGGTTTAACCCCACAAACGTTTAATGTTTTAGGGGGTTATCGTTTACAAGGTAATGATGCAGAAACTTCTAACAAACTAGTAGAACAAGCAAAATTATATGAAGAAAACGGAGCCCAAGCATTAGTGCTAGAATGTATTCCTAAAGAACTTTCAGAAATTATTACAAATGAATTATCAATACCTGTCATTGGGATTGGTGCTGGTTTAGATTGTGATGGCCAAGTTCTTGTCTATCATGATATCTTACAATATGGCGTTGATAGATTACCTAAGTTTGTGAAAACTTATGCAGATTTTAATAAAGAAGGTTTAAATGGTATAAAAAGTTATGTTCAAGATGTTAGAAATAAAACATTCCCAACTGAACCATATACTTATAAAATGAAAAATATTGAAGATTTACCAAAAAAGTAAAGAGGTAATTGCATGAAAATTATTGATAATATAAATGAATTAAAAAAAGAACTTGCTTATCATCATCAGAAATCAATTGGATTTGTACCTACAATGGGTTTTTTACATGAAGGTCATTTATCATTAGTTAATGAATCTGTTAAATCAAATGAGTTAACAGTTATGAGTATTTTTGTAAATCCTCTACAATTTGGACCAGATGAAGACTTTGAAACGTATCCAAGGGACGCTGATCGCGATATTCAATTAGCAAAGAAGCATGGAGTAGATATTTTATTCATTCCTACGACAGAAGTGATGTATCCTAAAAAACTAACTTTTTCACTTACAGTAATAGAACAAGCAAATGTACTCTGTGGAAGAAAGAGACTAGGTCATTTTGATGGCGTTGTTACTGTTTTATTAAAGTTATTCAATTTAATTCAGCCTACAAATGTATATTTTGGAATGAAAGATGCACAGCAACTCGCAATTGTTCATGCGTTTGTAGAACAGTTTAATCTACCAATAAATATAATTGGTGTAGAAACAGTAAGAGAAGCTTCAGGACTTGCAAAAAGTAGCCGTAATGTTTATTTATCTGAAGAAGAAAAACACTTAGCAGAATCATTACAAGCAAGTTTGAATCAAGGAGCAGAACTGATTAAAACTGGAGAATATAATGTGGAAAAAATAATAGATAAAGTACAAGCTGAATTTTTAAACTCTAATAATAATAATTTTGAGTATTTAGAGTTATTAAGTTATCCAGAATTAGATGAAATAACGACTGTTGATTCTACTGTCATTATAGCTATTGCAGTTAAATATAATCAAGCAAGGCTAATTGATAATTTAATCATTAATAAAAATGGAGACATACTAACCAAATTTAATTAAAGGATGATAAAATTGATGAGAATAATGATGAAATCAAAAATACATTGTGCAACTGTCACTGAAGCAAACCTTAATTATGTTGGTAGTATAACGATTGACGAAGATATATTAAATGAAGTTGATATTTTAGCACATGAAAAAGTGCAAATAGTAAATAATAATAATGGCGAGCGATTTGAAACGTATGTCATTGCAGGAGAACGTGGATCAGGTGTTGTTTGTTTAAATGGAGCTGCAGCAAGGTTAGTTCAAAAAGGTGATATTGTGATAATTATTGCTTATGCAAATGTTAATGAATCAGAATTAACAACTTTCAAACCAAAAGTAGCACTTGTTGATGAAGCCAATAAAGTAAGCCAATTACTTGATCAAGAACCTCCATTAACAGAAGCAGAAATGATTATAAAGTAAGAAAATAAAAGTGAGGCAATCATGTCTAAATATATTGTATTTGATTTAGAAACAATCTACTTAGCAGAAAAGAAATTAAATAAAATAATTGAAATTGGTTTTTTAATTATCCATAATAATGAAGTGGTAGGTAAATATACACGTTTAATTAATCCAGGCGAAAAAATAAATCATTTTGTTGAAAAATTAACTTCAATTACCAACGAAGAATTAGTAAATCAGCCATCCTTTAAAGAAGTTTATCATGAATTTTTACCTTTATTTAAAGACCATATTTTAGTTGCACATCAAGCAGAATTAGACATGAAAACAATTAATGATGAATTGCATATACTGAATCTGCCTGCTTTAGAAAATAAAACAATTGATACAGTCGAATTAAGCAAGATATTACTACCTGAATTAACTTCATATAAACTAACTGATTTAGCTATGAGTTTAGATTTTAAATTTGATAATCATAAAGCTCATAGGGCTTTAGCAGACGCAGAAATAACAACAAAATTATTTCTTTTATTAAAAGAAAAGTTGTTAAGTTTACCTAAAGATTCACTACAACACTTGAAACAATTATTGCCATACTTAATTTCAGATTTAGACCATTTATTTTCAAATTTATCAAATCATGATAATACTGAAATAAAATATAGCTATTATAATGATTTGCCATATTTGGCACCTTTAAATTTTAAAAAAAGAAATGAAAAACTTATTGATTATGATCTTTTTTTGACAAAAATGTATAAAACTGAAGGTTTATTAAATAAAGTCTATGAAAATTATGTTTACCGCGAAAACCAAGTTAAAATATCAGAAAATATTAAGCGTTTGTTTGATAAACATGAGCATGGTTTAATTGAAGCACCAACAGGTATCGGTAAATCAATCGGTTATTTAATTCCTGTTATATATAGTGCACTCCAAAATCATGAAAGAATTGTTATAAGTACGCATACAACTCATCTACAATCACAACTTATGTTACATGAAATAGCTAAGTTGAATTTAATTCTACCATTTGAATTTAATGTGCAAATTTTAAAAGGTAAAAAGAATTATATAGATGTTAAACGTTTTTACCGGTTTTTAAAAAATAAACGAAACGATGCATACCCACTCATCATCTTTAAAGCAAAATTAATTGTTTGGTTAACTGAAACAAACACAGGACTATTCTCTGACTTAAATATTGAAGTAAATATGGAACAATACTTATTTGATGTACAAACATTAGAGAGAGAAAGCCCATCTTCATTCTATTATTTTGCTTTTAAAAAATCTTTTTCAGCAGACTTAGTTTTAATCAATCACGCTTTACTGATTGCTGATATGAATTCTAATAATTTATTAATCCCATCTTATAATAAAATTATTGTTGATGAGGCTCAGCAGTTTAAAAATTTAGTAGTAGAAAATAAAAACATCTTACTTTCTAGTGTGAATTTTTCACCTTTTTTAAAATATTTAATTAAAAAAACAGAGTTTTATGAATTAAGATTACTAAAACAAGAATTAATAAATTTAATTAATAACTTATATAAATATTCAGACACTGAAAATGAAGCTGAACAAACTTATCTATTTGCCAGTAAAACTCATTCATTTGACGTTCAAAATATCATTCTAGAAGATTTTAATACTTTATTGGGATATTTTGAGCTGAGTATTAATAAATTAAAAAGTGACGAAAAAATAGAAAAACTAATCGTTAATGAATTTATTAATTATCAACAAAGTTTGATAAACGTCATTAATAATTTAGAAAATAATTTATCACTTTTTATCACATTAGCTAGAAAAAAGAATGAATTAACTTGGTCAATGTATAGTCAAAAAGACAAAACAAATGATATGTTATTAAGTAACTTTTATAAAAGTAAACATTCGGTTGTATACTTAAGTGCAACTTTAACAATTAGAGGATCTTTTAGTTATATTTTAAATCAATTAAAGTTAGAAGAAAATACACATACATTACAATTATTAACCCCATTTAATTTGTCTGAGCAAGCTAAACTAATCGTTCCAAATGATTTTCCTGCTATAAAAAATGAATCAGAATACTTAGCTGCCTTGAGTGAACTTATCTATTCAATTAATGAATTAATAAATGGTGGTATCTTAACTTTATTTACTTCATATAAAATGTTAAAAGCTACGTTTTATTTATTACAAGAATTTATACCTGAAGATATGACACTTTTAGCACAAGGGATTACTCATACTAGCCGAGAACAATTAATTAAAGAATTTAAAGAAAAACAACCGGCTATCCTATTAGGAACTGATTCATTTTGGGAAGGGGTAGACATTAAGGGGGACTTATTAACTTGTCTCATTTTAACACGACTCCCATTTCAACAAATTAATCATCCTACATTTAAGATTGAAGCTGAACGTTTAGAGAATTTAAATCAAAATTCATTTTTTGAATATGCGCTTCCCGAAGCTGTTTTAAAGTTTAGGCAAGGTATTGGTAGGTTAATTCGAAGTGAGAATGATAAAGGCTTTATCTTTGTTTTAGATAATCGACTACTCAATGCGAATTATAAAAAATATTTTACTGAATCAATCTTCCCTATCGAGACTAATTACTTAGCTACAAAAGAGATTATTGAAAGAATTGAGGACTTGGATAAATTATGATAAGAAATCTTTAGTTTCCTGTGCTATAATAATTGTTGTGCTTAATTAAATTCAAAGAAGTGATAATTTATGAAACAAAGAAATTTTAGTTTTTTAAAAAAGCTTATCTTACTTATTTTAATTATTGGGGTCGTTTTAGTGAGTATTTTCGTTTTTTATCTCTATAATATCGATAAAAAAAATAAAATGACTTTTGATGAAACAAGTGAAATGGTTATAAAAGATACAGAAATGACACAGATAAGTCAAAAACATTCTTTTCAAGAGAAAGAACTATATCATATTTTCTTAGGAAAAAATGACTCAGACGAAGATCTCATTGCTTCTGTTCACTTGCCTGAAAAGATAAAAGAGATTACCAAAAAAGATATACAAATATATAAAAGCACTGATTATATATCAGAACAATCAATGCTAAATGAATGGGAACAAATATGTGATCAATGCCAATTCATCCAGATTCAACCAGCATTAATAGAGAATGACTTATTATGGGAAATTAAATATAATGATATAGATAATCGATACGTGTTTGATTATTATTTAATGTCTGATGGCTCAGAATATGAAAGCTTTAAATTAAAAAGAAATTTTAATTAAAAAGGAGTAAATAAAATGAAATTGGCAAAAAGAGTAGCAGAATTAACACCTTCGTCAACTTTAGCGATTTCGGCAAAAGCGACAGAACTTAAAAATGAAGGGCATGATGTTATAGGTCTAGGTGTCGGAGAGCCAGATTTCAATACGCCTGAATATATTATTAATGCAGCAAAAAAAGCAATGGATGAAGGACATACTAAATATACACCTTCAGGTGGAATTCTTCCTTTGAAAAAAGCAATTATTGATAAATTAAAAAATGATAATAATTTAATATATAAACCGAAAGAAATTATTGTTACAACAGGAGCAAAATACGCTTTATTTGGTTTATTCCAATCGATTATTGATGAGGGGGATGAAGTAATTGTTCCCACACCTTATTGGGTTAGTTATCCTGAACATGTTAAATTAGCAGGTGGTATACCCGTTCTAGTAGAAGGACTTGAAACAAATGAATTTAAAATTACAGAAGAACAGTTAGAAAATTCGATAACTGATAAAACTAAAGCAGTAATTATAAATTCTCCAAGTAATCCTACCGGTATGATGTATACTGAAGATGAATTAAAAAGATTAGGTGAAATTTGTTTAAAACATAATATTACAATTGTTTCTGATGAAATTTATGAAACACTTGTCTATACAAATGATAAACATGTTTCAATTGCTGAAATATCAAAAGAGCTAAAAGATATTACGGTAGTGATTAACGGCGTTAGTAAATCGCATGCAATGACAGGATGGCGTATTGGTTACGCTGCTGGTCCAGAAAAAATTATCCAAGCAATGACCAACCATGCATCACATGCTACTTCTAATCCAACTTCAATTTCTCAGTATGCTGCTTTAGCAGCTTATACTGTACCAAATGATACGTTAACAGAAATGAAAACTATATTCTCAGAACGCTTAAATAAGTTTTACGAATTAATTTCAGAAATTAAAGGCATTGAGTGTATAAAACCTAAAGGTGCTTTTTATTTATTCCCTAATGTTAGTGAAGCTATTAAATTAAATGGTTTTGAAACAGTTGATGAATGGGTCACAGCGTTACTTGAAGAAGAAAAGGTTGCACTAGTACCCGGTACAGGATTCGGTGCACCAAATAATGTTAGACTATCTTATGCGACATCTATGAATCAGTTAGAAGAAGCTGCAAAAAGAATTAATCGATTTGTTAACAATAATTTAGTTTAATACAATTAAAATCCTAAGTTAACTTAACTTGGGATTTAGTTTTTTAAAAAGGATGAGGATTTATCATGAAAAAAAATACATTTGAAGATATATTGTTAAATCAAATAAATATTCCGGTTAGTTTAATAAAAAACTATAAAAATATTGGATTAAATGAAGATGAATTAGCAATCATCCTTCAAGTTTATCGCTTTATGTCTGAAGGTAATAGTTTTCCAACACCAAGCGAACTAGCTGAACACCTGACGTTTGAAGAAGCAAAATGTGTAGATGTGTTAAAAAACTTGATGCAAAAAAACATATTAACCATTTCAGAAGGTGATAATGACTATAATAAAATAAGCGAATCATACAGCTTAAATTTATTATGGGAAAAGTTATTTTCAGAAACTTATAAAGATACAAAAGAAACAACAGAAGAAGATGGGTCAATATTTCTTTTATTTGAACAAGAATTTGGTCGACCTCTTTCACCATTTGAAATTGAAACAATTACTGTATGGTTAGATGAAGATGTTATTCAACCAGCATTAATTAAAGCTGGCTTAAGAGAATCAGTTTTAATGGGAAAGCTAAATTTTAGGTATATTGACCGCATATTGAGAGAATGGCAAAAGAAGGGTATTAAATCTGTCGAAGAAGCAAGAGAAGCTAGTAAGCCATTCCATAAAAACCAACCTCAAAAAACATACTCTAAAAAGAAAAGAGATACTTCGATTTATTATAATTGGTTAGAAGGAGAATAAATTATTGTTAAATCGTAAAGAAATTAGACGCAGTTTAGATTATATGGGTGAGTTATATCCAGAAGCACATTGTGAACTTTATCACTCGAATCCATTCGAATTAGTTATTGCTGTTTTATTGTCTGCTCAAACTACTGATATTAATGTTAATAAAGTGACTCCTGGGTTTTTTAAAGAATTTAAAACGCCAGAAGACATTCTTGCTGTACCAGTCGATGTGATTGAAAATCATATTAAATCAATAGGACTTTATCGAACGAAAGCTAAAAACATTCAAAAATTAGCTCAAACTTTGATAGATGATTTTAATGGAGAAGTTCCACAGACAAGAGAAGAACTAGAATCTTTAGCCGGAGTAGGTAGAAAAACAGCAAATGTCGTTTTGTCCGTTGCTTTTAATATACCTGCAATAGCTGTTGATACCCATGTCGAACGTGTAACTAAACGATTAGCTTTTTGTCGTTGGAAAGATAACACAAGACAAGTAGAAGACACACTTATGAAAAAAATACCTGAGGATGAATGGAGCGTTACACATCATCGACTTATCTTTTTTGGACGTTATCATTGTAAAGCCAGAAATCCAGAATGTCCGACATGTGAGTTAGTTGATATTTGTCGCGAAGGAAAAAAGATCATGAAAAAAATTAACGCAAAATAAAAAGCAACTACTCAATTGAGTAGTTGCTTTTTTCTTTCTGGTCTGTAGTTTTATTTTCTGTGTTGTCGTTTGTTTCTTTTTCAGTATCATCTTTCTTGTCAGTTTCGTCTACTTTCTCATCAGGGATTCTCAGGCGTTTCTTCTTGCTCTTGTTTCTTATCCTCTTCCTCTTGTTTTTGTTCTTCTTCTTTTTTCTTTTCTTCTTCCAGTGTGTCTTGTTTATCTTGTTCCTCTTGTTTCTTTTGTTCATCTAATTCATCTTGCTTTTCTTGTTCATCTTCTTCCTCTTGTTTCTGTTTCTCTTCTTCTTCTTTTTGTTTATCTTGTTCTTCCTCAGGATCTTCTACTCGTATATTTACAGTGGCTGGAGGACCTTTATCTCCGTCACTAACAGCTGTTACGGTAATTGTATACTCTGTATCTGTGTCTGGGTTATCCACTGTATAGCTTTGGTCGCTTACCGAGTCATTTGAACCATTTGCGTTCACTTCAAATGTTGCATCCGGCCCATCATATTCCCAAGTTACATTTATATTATTATCGACAAGATTTGCAGATAAATTAGTTACAGCAGGGATGTCTTCTTCATCATCACCAACTTGTACAGTTACTGTTTTTGGGTCACTCTTTACGTTATCGTCACTTATTGCAATTAATTGAATAGTATACTTAGCATCATTTTCAACATTTGATATGGTCGACGCTGTTGAAGATGTAGTTTCCTCAACTTTCATTGAATTACCATTTATGGCAGAACTAACTTCAAAGCTTGCATCCGAGTCTTCATGCGACCACGATATATCAATTTGATCTTTATCTTCATCATAATTAGCAGTTAAATCTTGCACACTTGGATAAGTTTCTGCTTTTTCAACGCTACCTTTACCTGGTTCAGTTCCTTTTACAAATAACTCTTTTACTGAGCTTTGACCAGAACTCGCAAGGGCAGGAGGGTTAGATCTATTTGCTACATTAACTTCCACCACAGAATCTGGTTTTGTGAAATCAGGTGTGTCGATATCTTTTGAGATTTCTGCCATAGTATTTTTAAATAAAGCATGGGGAACTTGTGTATCTTCTATTCGTTTGTTTTCTTCATTATAACCTGTCCATACAGCGACAGTGTATTTACTTGTGTATCCAGTAAACCATGAATCTTTATTTTCTGAGGTTGTCCCTGTTTTACCTGCAACATCCAACCCAGGTATATTTGCATTTGTACCGGTACCTTCAGTAATAGCTGTTTTTAACATATCAGTAATCATATAAGCTGTATAATCTTCCATTACTGGCTCAGCATCAGGCGTTAAATCAACTGTAGTACCATCAGGATACTCAACTTTAGTAATCGTATGGGCTTCTGTATAAACACCATTATTAGCAAAAGCACTATACGCACCCGCAAGTTCATATGGTGTGATATTAGTTGCTGTACCGCCAATTGCATCCCTAGCGTCTAGAGTTTCATCTGCGTAATTAATTCCTAAGTTTGTACCAAACTCACGCACACGCTCAGACCCAATCTCTTCAAATGCCTTAGCTGCAGGCACATTATAAGATTTAGCAAGCGCATCACGCATAGAAAGCGTTCCATGATGTTGTCGGTCATAGTTTCTTATTTCAGATGAAGATCCCTTTGGAAAGAAGGTATCGTCTTTAATTTGTTGATAGGTTGACCATTTTTCATATTCAATAGCTGGCCCATAAGCAGCAAGAGGCTTCATAGTTGAGCCGCCTTGTCTTTGTAAATCAATTGCGTAATTAAAACTATCAACATTTTCATTATTACGGCTACCACCGATTGCTCTAACGGCTCCTGTTTCATTATCTACAACTGAAAGTCCCGCTTCTAATTCTCCGTCAGGGTAATTTACAGGGTTATCAGCACCATTTGTTAATAAAAATTCAACATGTTTTTGAGCTTTTGTGTCAAGTGTTGTATAAATTTTTAAGCCGTCTGTATTTATATCAGCACCGTCTAACTTTTCTTTTACTTCTTTTTCAACTTGTTGAACAAAACCATCATGTTCGCGTGCAGTAGGTCGTTTACCTGAAAGGGTAGAAGCTATATCTACACCTCGTGCTTCATCTGCTTCAGCTTGAGTAATTTTGTCATGTCTTACCATAAGTTTTAATACTGTATCAACACGTCCCGCCATTAAGTCAGGATTTTCATATGGATTATAAGCACTAGGACGCTGAGGCAATCCAGCAAGCATGGCAGATTCTGTTAAAGTTAAGTCATGCAAATCGGTTTTACCAAAATAAATCTCAGAAGCTTTAGCTACACCATGTGCATTACTTCCATAAAATATTTTATTTAAATACATTTCAAGTATTTCTTCTTTAGAATATTCTCTTTCTAATTTTAAAGCTAACCATTGTTCTTGTACCTTTAGCTCAATTGTTTTATCAGGTGTTAAGAAGGAGTTTTCTACCACTTGTTGTGTAATAGTACTTGCACCTTCAGAACCAAACCCATTGAATATATTTGCTTTTATTGCTCCAAATATTCTCGGAATATCTATTCCAGGATGCTCAAAGAACCGTGAATCTTCTGTAGCGATGACAGCTTGGATTAATTCATCAGGAAGATCTTCGTATTTAATTTTCTTCCTTTTTTCTGAGCCACCTCTATCGGTTACAAATTCACCATCCATATCATATATTTCAGAAGAAAATGGATCTGATAGTTTCTCAGGGTCTAAGTCGGGTGCTTTAATGATATAAAAAGTAAATAAAGCTGCTACACCGACTCCGATTACTAACATTGCTAATACAATTCCTAAAATTATTCGTTTTAAAATAGGTTTTTTTGATTTTTTTTGTCGACGTGCGGTTCTTGATGTTTCATTTGCCATTTTTTAATAGCCTCCATTCAAAAATATAACTCATCAATAATTGGTAAATAATCTATTCTTGCAGTGTATTTGAAAGGTATGAGATAACCTTTTTCAACAGTTTCTTTGTAAGATATTGATTTACGACCACCTTTAAATTGTTGATACCAACTGGGAATAAGTAAGTTAGCATCGATTAGATAAGTTTCTTCATGTTGGGTATATTTAATGATAAAAAAAGCGATCCCTCCATGATTTAAAATTTGTTGCATATGACTAATTTGATGTTCATGAATATTACTAAAAGGAAAAGATGTTTTACTATTTGTTTCTTTTGCTTCAAAATCAATATATTTATTGCGGTAAATTCCATTGTAATCAGTTGTGGAAGCTTGTTTAAAATAAGCTTCTGTGATGACCGCTGCACTTCTTTTGGGATAGTGAACATTAACTATTTGGACAGGTGTTGGTTTCTTATGAATAATTGCCAAATCATTACTTAAATAATATTCATTCGTAAGATTAATATCTTCTTCAAGTGTCATTCCTCGATTAGTGTAATTAATCTTTTTTGATTTAGGGCGAGAATTAGCATTTTTTCTTACACCTGATGGATAATTCATTTTACTTCTCCTAACCTTTTATAATTTTACTTTGTATTAAAGATATTTGAAAACATTCCCTACCTCTATTATACCGTAAAAATAAAAAAGAATCACTTAGATCCCAAGATTATATATTAACACTTGGCTAAAATAAAATATACTGTTATCTTTAAAGTATCCTATTTAAACTTAAAGGAATGATTATTTATGAATAAAACAAAAGAGTTAATTCAATTAATAGACGACTTATTTAAAATATATGAAGAAGAAAGAGACATAGATTTACAAAAAGACATTGAGGCGTTTAATCAAGTTAAAGATAATATTTCTAACCACATAAAATTGACTGAAGAGTGGGAAGTAGAAGCATTACAGCTAATCAAAGATAATCAAACAACTTTATTTTTCCAACAAATCAATGCTACTAAAGATAATTTAATTAAATTGATTTTTAATAGTTATTACCAAGACAGTAGAGTTAAGCCTTATATGAACTTGCATAATTCTTGTTTATTTATTTTAAATCAATTAAATGAAGAGGTGTATAATGGATAATTTCAAAAAACTTTATGAAGCTGCTACTTTAGCAGCTAAACATGCTTACACGCCTTATTCAAATTTTCAAGTAGGGGCAGCATTAGAAAGTAAGTCAGGTGAAATATATTCAGGTGGTAACATTGAAAATGCTTCTTATTCGTTAACCTGTTGCGCTGAACGAGTTACTATTTTCAAAGCCGTTTCCAGTGGTGTTACTGACTTTAAAACTTTTGTTATAACTTCGGACACAAAAGAACCTATTTCACCATGTGGTGCTTGTAGACAAGTCATGAGTGAGTTTTTTGATGAGAATGTAGACATTATTTTGACAAATAATAAAGGAAATAAAAAAGTAATTAATATTCATGAGCTCTTACCATATTCATTTAATTTATAATAATTCTTTTAATCAACTAAACTTATGCTATAATATATGATAATCATATGAATGTAATGAGGTGTATAAATGAAAATTAATCGTGTCCAATTATCGAGTAAAGAAATTTTAGAAAAAGATTTTAAAACATCATTACGCGGATATAATCAAAAAGATGTAGATGAATTTTTAGACGTAGTTATGCAAGACTATGAAGCGCTAAACAATGAAATACAACAATTAAAGCAAGAAAATGATCGTTTTAAACGAAGTTCAGCACAAGAACCTGAACATAAAAAGCCAACTCAACCGCAACAAGTTAATTATGACGTGTTAAAACGCCTATCTAACATAGAAAGAGCTGTTTTTGGTCAAAAATCGATTGACGAAGACAATTAAATAACAATCAGCATCGAAACATGTTATAATTCATTATAAATACTTTTGTAATCGCTGCGCTGACGCGTTGAGGAAAGTCCATGCTCGCACAAACTGTGATGTTTGTAGTGTTCATGCTTGGTGAAATCATAAGCCAAGGTAACCTTTTAGGTTAATGGCAGGAGTTTATTTCTAAGTCTTTTATGAGATATGAAATAAAGCCTTGAAAGTGCCACAGAGACGATTAAGAATGGAAACATTCTGAAGTGGAACGGGTAAACCCCATGAGTGAGCAACCCAAACAAAGGTAGGGGCATCTCTTAGTAGGGAAACGAACCAAACAGAGGACAAGTTTAACTTGTAGATAAATGATTACAACCGGCGTACGAGGTTGACTACCGTTTGCAGTACTATGGAACAGAACATGGCTTACAAAGTATTTATAAGTCATTAAAAAACCTACTAACAGCAATTATGCTGCTAATAGGTTTTTTATTTATTATGATAAAATTAACAGGCAATACTTAGAGGAGACTATATAATGAAAGTAAAATTAATCGCAACGACTGCAATGGGGTTAGAGTCTATTGTAGCTCAAGAAGTGCGAGATTTAGGGTATGAAGTAGAAGTAGATAACGGAAAAGTGATTTTTGAGGGGGATCCCTCTGCAATTGCAAGAACTAACCTTTGGTTAAGAGTGGCAGATAGAATTAAGTTAGTAGTAGGGGAATTTAAAGCATATTCATTTGATGAATTATTTGAAAAAACAAAAGCTCTCCCTTGGGAGAAATATATTGATGAAGAAGGCCAGTTCCCTGTATCTGGAAAATCACATAAATCAAAATTATTTAGCGTGAGTGACTGCCAAGCAATCGTAAAAAAATCTATTGCTGAACGATTAAAATTAAAGCATGGCGTTGCGGGTAAAATGCCAGAATCAGGCAGCTTATATAAAGTTGAAGTAGCTATTTTAAAAGATAAAGTCACTTTAACATTGGATACATCAGGAGCAGGCCTACATAAAAGAGGTTACCGAGTTGGTCAAGGTGAAGCACCACTTAAAGAAACTTTAGCAGCAGCGTTAGTTAAATTAACTAATTGGCGGCCAGATGAACCCTTTATTGACCCTTTTTGTGGTTCAGGAACCATTCCAATTGAAGCTGCTTTAATTGGCCAAAATATTGCACCTGGATTCAACCGTGAATTTGCTAGTGAAACATGGGGATTTATGTCTGATAATATTTGGGAAGCTGCTTTCACAGAAGCTGAAGAACTTGCTGAGTATGATCGTGAATTAAACATTATCGGTTCTGATATTGATCATAAAATGATTGAAATCTCCAAAGCTAATGCTTTAGAAGCCGGTCTTGCTGACTTAATTGATTTTAAACAAATGCAAGTGAGTGACCTAACAATTAATAAAAATAATGGTTATATTGTAGCAAACCCGCCATATGGTCAAAGAATTAGTGAAGAAGATGAAGT
>DATGTX010000086.1:0-23591 GCA_035301645.1 Pseudogracilibacillus sp.
GCTCATTACTTTATAGTAATGGGTTTTTTTATTGCTTAAAACTCATTTTATTCACAAGTGTAACTTAAATAGTGTATAATCAAGTTAATTAAATAATTGAGTTATCACAAAAGGAAGTTAGTGAGAATCTAACACGGTCCCGCCACTGTGATGAATTTCTAGGTAGAAATTCTGAGTCAGGAATTTTGGATGATAATTATTAATCACCCTACGGAGGATAGGAAGATGCAACGTATACATATGCTTTTGTGTGCCGAAACATCTCTTACTAGGGATGTTTTTTTGTATTTTAAGGAGGAAAATAAATGAAAAAGATTAGTTATTTATTATTTTTATTCGTATTAGCTATAAGTGTTATTGCTGGATGTAGTAGTAATGATGAAAACGAAGTAACAGATCCAGATGCAGAGACTAAAGAAACATCCGAAGAAAACTCAGAAGGTGAATTTCCCCTAACAGTCACAGATGCAACAGGAGATGAAATAACTTTTGATGATAAAGCTGAAAGAGTTGTGTCAGTTTTACCAAGTAACACAGAAATTGCTTTTGCTTTAGGATTAGATGAAGAAATTGTTGGTGTAACAGAACTTGATAATTACCCAGAGGAAGCATCTGAAAAAGAAACAGTAGGCGATTTTCAAATTAATGTAGAAAAGGTTATTTCTTTAGAACCTGATGTGGTCTTAGCTGATGAGTCAGTAGATGAAAATGCGCTAGAACAATTAAGAGATTCAGATATAAATGTTTTAGTCGTTAAGACAGCGACAGATTTTGATGAGGTTTATGATGCTATTCATTTAATTGCAGAAGTAACAGACACTACAGAAGAAGCAGATAAAATTGAAACTGATATGGAAGAAAAATTAGCTTCGATAGAAGAAAAAGTCGCAGATATTGAGGAGCCTAAATCAGTGTATGTAGAAATCAGTCCTTCACCAGAAACATTTACAGCAGGTAAGAATACATTTATTAATACAATACTTGAGAAAATAAATGCAGAAAATAGTGCTGGAGATTTAGAAGGTTGGCCAGAAGTGAACGAAGAAGCTGTGATTAAAATGAATCCAGATGTTATTCTAACAACTTATGGTAGTTATGTAGAGGACCCTATCAAAGAAGTTACGAGTCGTAAAGGATGGGAAGACATAACAGCGGTAGAAGATGAACAAATTTTTGATGTAAATGAGGATTTAGTTAGCCGTCCTGGTCCACGTCTAGTAGAAGGAGCAGAAGAACTTGCAAAAGCAATCTATCCAGAACATTTTGCAAACTAAGTCTATTCTTACTTACTTAATATTAACTACCCTTTTAATTAGTGTAATTGTTTTGGGTGTGTCAGTTGGAACTGTTCGTATACCTCTTAGAGATACATTAGTTATCTTTAAGGGGTTTTTATTTAATTTACCCATTCCAGACGAAATTAAGATGCATGAGAATATTATTTTAGATATTAGATTACCAAGAGTAGTAATCGCAGGATTGGTTGGTGCTTCATTATCGTTAGTGGGTGCTGCATTTCAAGGCTTATTACGTAACCCGCTTGCAGATCCATTTACTTTAGGTATTTCATCAGGTGCTAGTGTCGGTGCTGTCATGACAATATTTTTTGGAATATCTGTTCCATTTTTAAATTTATATACATTACCATTTGTAAGTATTATGGCAGCATTTATTACTTTAATTATTGTGCTAACTTTTGCAAGAAGAATTGATGGCTCGATGAGAGTAGAAACAATCATTTTAACAGGAATTGTTTTTAGTTCATTTTTAAGTGCTTTAATTTCTTTAATGATAACTTTAACAGGTGAAGAGTTACGTCAGATTATTGGTTGGTTACTGGGTAGTGTCGCTATGCGTGGTTGGGAGCATGTGTTAATTATTCTGCCATTTTTTGTAGTTGGTTCATTTATTTTATTATTAAATGCCCGTGAATTAAATGCTTTTTCATTTGGAGAAGACCAAGCAAAACATATTGGTGTGAATGTGGACCGAAAAAAGATGGTTATTTTAATTGCAGGTTCAATGCTAACAGGTGCAGCTGTTAGTGTTTCTGGTGTGATTGGATTTGTTGGACTAGTAATCCCTCATTTTATTCGTATTATATTTGGCCCAGAGCATATGAGTTTATTGCCAAAATCAATGATCGCAGGTGCTATATTTTTAATTATTGCTGATTTAGTTTCACGGGTAATTATTCAACCTCAAGAATTACCGATAGGTGTGATAACTGCTCTGATTGGTGCGCCAATATTTGCGCTTATTCTCATTAGACAGAAAGTCAAAGGAGTTAGAAATTCATGATTAAATTAAATAATCTAACAGGTGGATATTATCAAAATACGGTGATTAAAAACTTGTCACTTCATGTGAAAAAGCAAGAATTTTTTGGAGTTATCGGTCCCAATGGCAGTGGTAAGTCAACATTAATTAAAATGATTAGTGGTGTGTTACCTTTTGAAACAGGTGACATACTCATTAATAATCGTCCACTCAATACTTATAGTGAGAAAGATTTGGCACAAGAAATAGCGGTGCTCAGTCAACATAATACCCAGTATTTTGCTTTTACAGTGAGAGAAACAGTGGCGTTGGGACGTTATGCATTTAAGAAAGGATTATTTCCAACTGAAACAGAAAAAGACAGAGCGATTATCGCCAAAGTTATGAAGGCAACAGGTGTTGAAGGTTTTAGTGATTTAACGCTTGAACAACTGTCAGGTGGAGAAAAACAACGTGTTCTTTTAGCTCAAGCACTTGCCCAAGAGCCTAAAATACTTATCTTAGATGAGCCAACAAATCATTTAGATCTTGCCTATCAAAAAGAGTTACTTGATCTTTTAAAAAATACAATTGAATCAGCAGACTTAACAGTTATTGCTATTTTCCATGATTTAAATATTGCAAGTCTTTATTGTGATCAAATTATGTTACTTAATCAAGGTGAAGTTGTGGTATGTGATACGCCTGAAACAGTTCTTCAACCTGAACAGATTAATCATACTTATCATACAAAAGTCGAAAAATTTGCTCATACACAGCTCGCAAAACCACAAGTAATGTTAATTCCGAGTTTGAGTGGAAAAAAGCAAGAACGTTTAAAAATTGACCAATCACATCTTAAATTAACACAAGAACATATTATTTTAAATGCACCAGTACCGCTTCGTACGATGTCTTCTGGTGTGCTTAATTCTGGATTAGGCTGGTATAAAAACTTTATTAATCGTCATGTAGACGTCAACTATAATGTCCGAGATTATAAACAAGATATGCGTATCTTTATAGAGGGTTGTGGTTTAAAAGAGTCAGAGACTGTAGCGATGATGACAGCTGTCAATTTAGATAGAGTTGGTATTGTTGAAGTTAATGTGACTGATTATTCTTTACTTGTAGTAGTAACAGCAGGAGTAGGTAATGCAGTTGATGCTTCTTTAGGTGAAAGCCATGCTTTTGAATTGTTGCCTGGTACAATTAACACATGGATATTTGTGAGTGGAAAATTAACAGAAGAGGCATTTTTACAAGCCATTGTTACCGCCACAGAAGCAAAAACAATTGCTTTGCGTGAACTTGGCGTTTTAGATCAGCAGACTAACACAATAGCAACAGGCACATCGACAGATAGCATTTTAGTTGCAGCAACTCAAACAGGAAAAGAGTTAGAGTTTGCAGGACCGATCACACCATTAGGTTCTAAAATTGGCGCTTCAGTGCACGAAGCGACAAAAAAAGCCTTAAAAAATTACTTTAAAGGTAAGCAATAAAATGATTATTCAAAGTTTGGGAATTATACTCGCTTATTATATTGATTTAATTGTAGGGGATCCGCCTAAATGGCCTCATCCTGTTAAATTTTTTGGAAAATATATTAGTTTTTGCGAACGTCTTTTTAATAAAGGACGTTTTAAGCGATTAACGGGATTAATTAGTTTAATTCTGTTAATATTATTAATATTTTTTATAACTATTTATTTATTAACTTACTTATACCATATTAACGTCTTTTTAGGTTTGTTTATTGAAGCTGTATTAATTGCCACCACCATATCTCAAAAAGGTTTAAAGCAAGCAGCAATGATTGTTTATAAGCCACTCAAAGAAAAGAACTTACCACAAGCACGCAAGAAGTTATCTGAAATTGTAGGACGCGACACTAATAATTTATCAGAACGAGAAATTACTCGCGCAACTGTTGAGACTGTGGCGGAAAATACAACTGATGGTATTACCGCACCTTTGTTTTGGGCATTCATTGGGGGAGCTCCATTTGCACTCATTTACAGAGCAATTAATACGTGTGATTCTGTGATTGGATATAAAACGAAAGAATTATATGCGTTTGGAGGTCCTTCTGCTCGTTTAGATGATTTTGTTAACTGGATTCCAGCTCGGATTACTGGCATGTTGATGTTACTTACAAAAAGAGCGTATAAAAAGAACTTTAAAGCAACATTTAAATTATTACTTAAAAATGCTTCAAAACATCATAGTCCAAACAGTGGTTGGAATGAAGCTGCTGTCGCTGCAATCTTAGGTGTGCAACTTGGTGGAAAGAATACATATAAAGGCATAGTTTCCCCAGCTCCTTTACTAGGTGATGATTTAAGAAGTCTCGAAGCGGATGATATAATTAAGGCTATTCAAATTATGCAACGCGTAACTACATTATTTATTATTGGAGGTGTCTTGATTGTCTTTACCTTTACATGGTTCTAATCCAATTTATTTGTACACTTATTATAACTTAACAAAACCAAATCAAGTGATTGATTTTAGTGTGAATACAAATCCGCTTGGTATGCCAGAAAAGTTAATCGGAAATTGGCCTAATTTACTTGAAAAAGTTGCAAATTACCCTGACCCTCACAATAAAGAATTACTCGAAAGTTTAAGTGAAAAATTAAAAATTAATCAATCACATTTATTACTTGGGAACGGTGCGGCTGAATTAATTAGTTTACTTGCATTTTATTTAAGAAAAAAATCTATTTTAATTATTCAACCAACATTTTCAGAATATGAACGGATGTGTGAAGCACATGCATGTGAAATTAATTACTTTACAATTGAACTAGAGAAATCTATTTGTCTAAATGAATTTGAAGAAGCAGTGAAATCACAAGAAGCCGTCTTTTTTTGTAATCCCAATAACCCAACAGGCAAACATGTCAAAAAAGCGCAACTAGAAGCGATGGCAAAGATTTGTTTTAAAAATGATTGCTTATTTATAGTAGATGAAGCGTTTTATGATTTTCTAATCGATTATGATGAGAGTGTTAAACTCCATAAGCAGTATAGTAATATTGTTTTTTTACGTTCTTTAACAAAGATATATGCGATTGCTGGTCTACGTTTAGGTTACTTAGTTGCTCAACCGCATCTCATCTTTGAGTTAAAAAGATATTTACCTCACTGGCATATTAACGCAATTGCTAATTCGGCAGGTAAGCTATGTTTAAAAGAAAGACAGTTTGTTACTGAGACACAGAATTATATTTTAAATGAAAGACAATTTATGCAGCAAGCTCTAAAAGAGTTATCATTTAAAGTGATTAAAAGTGATGTGAATTATTATTTAATGAAAGATTGTTTAACTAATGATCTACAACCGCTTTTTATCTACCTACTAAAGAATGGCATTATTTTAAGGCACACTGTTAATTTTCCAGGATTAGATGGCAAGTGGTTGAGAGTTGCTGTTAAAACAAGCCAGGAAAATAGATTGTTATTGGAGGCGTTAAAGAAATGGCGCAAGGTCAATTAATCTTTATATCAGGTGGTGTGAGAAGTGGAAAAAGTTCATTTGGTGAATTATATGCTACTCACTTAGCTGAAAGTAAGAATAGGGAACTTTTTTATTTAGCTACTTCAATTAGTTTTGATAATGAAATGACGCAAAGAATTAATCGGCATCAAGAAACACGAAAACAGAGTTCGTCTAACTGGCAGACAATTGAGGCGCCATATGATATCTCAAGTGCAGTGAATAAAGCACATAAAAACAGTGTTATTTTACTTGATTGCTTAACTGTCTGGTTAAACAATGAATTTTATCAGAAAAACATAACTGAACAAACAGTGATTAATGGAGAAAAATGGCAAGAAGTGAAATGGCAAATCATTAATGAGATTAAAAGCATTCGGGAATGTGTTGATACATTGATTATTGTCTCGAATGATATTTTTCATGACGAAATCAATCCCACAGTATATGTTAATTTATATAGCCGAATGCTCGGAGAACTTCATCAAAAACTTGTTAGTGAAGCTAACCAAGCATTTGCAATTGAGTCAACGATTCCTATTTTGATGAAACAGAGTTAAGGAGTGATCAGTTTGGCTAATATTTGGTATGGTTTTTTAATTAATTTACAATTTTTTACGATTATTCCCATTCGAAAAGAAATCCAGATGACCAAACGAAATTTATCAAGTATGATTATTACATTACCAATGCTTGGCTTATTTATCGGAATAATTTATGCATTTACACTAGCAAGCTTAACTCAATTCACTAATCTTTCGAATTTAGCACTAACATTTATACTTATGGCTATCATGATGATTTTAACAGGTGGAATTCATGTAGATGGATGGATTGATACTTCAGATGCTTTTTTTTCATATCAAGATAAACCAAACCGACTAAAGATTATGGAAGATCCTCGCGTAGGTGCGTTTGGTGTGCTGGGACTTTTATTTTTATTAGTTTTTAAATTTTTATTTATTTATGAGATATTATCACATCAAGAGCCTTACTTATTTATATATATTGTATTTATTCCGTTTTTAAGTCGCATGCTGACAGGTATAGGGCTTATTTTAATTAATCCTGCAAAAAAAAGCGGACTCGGTTATTTATTTAAAGCAGAAAATCCTCAAATTTTAAATTTTTATTTAATTTATCTTATTCCAATCGTTATTATTTTAGGAATTTACAACTTACTTTATCTAACTGTGTTTATAATTTTGCTCATTCTGATAGGAATACTTCATCTGTTATTTAAACGCTTTTTTATGCGTCAATTTGGTGGATTAACAGGCGATTTGTCAGGTGCAAGTATAGAAGGGACAGAACTTATTTTATGGTTGCTAATGTGGTTATTACATTATTACGTCACGGGCGGACAATAGATAATGAAGCATCGCGTTATAGTGGTTGGATCGACTCTGAATTAAGTGAAGCAGGCAGAGCTGAAATTATAAAAACGAAAGAACTCTACACGAAAGAGGGGATTTTCCCTGTAAAGATTGATCAAATCTATACAAGTGATCTAACTCGTACAATTGAAACAGCAAACCTTTTATTTCAAAAAGATTATCCAATACACCAGCTCAAAGATTTAAGAGAGATGCATTTTGGTGATTTTGAAGGGTTGTCTTATGAGGAGTTAAAAAACAATTCTAATTATCAAGATTGGCTCAATCATTTATTTACATATGAGTTACCTCATGGCGAGTCATTTGAACAATTTACACAACGGATTG
This sequence comes from Pseudogracilibacillus sp., assembly GCA_035301645.1. Classification (GTDB taxonomy): domain Bacteria; phylum Bacillota; class Bacilli; order Bacillales; family Amphibacillaceae; genus Pseudogracilibacillus. The sequence continues at coordinate 7,489 of DATGTX010000086.1, forward strand.
ATAAAATTTTTCAGCAAATAAAAACACAAGTCATTGAACGAAATTTAAAATATATTGTTTTAGTTGTTCATGGCGGGGTGATTAGATATCTATTAACCAAACTAGCGGATGATTCTCGTACTTTTTTTGAGTATGAAATTCCTTTTGCGCAAGGATATCAATTAAGCAGTTCGCAAGCTGAATTTAAGGAGGGAAATCCATGCATGTCATTACAGGCGGTGCCTACAATGGGAAGTGGGAATTTGTAAAACAATTATATAACTTAACCAACGAGACTGATTTTATAAAGTATTCAGGTTATAATAATGATGAATTACCAAATGACTTCTCAAATATTCAAACGCAATACTTGATCATTCAAAATCTTGAATTATATGTTAAAGCTTTTTTTGAAAATGAAAAGTCTGTTCCAAGTCAGATAGAAAAATTTGTACTTAATTGTTTAAATTGGCAAGAACAAAATCCAAATGCTTTGTTGATTTTAATTGGTAGTGATATTTCAAAAGGCGTTGTACCAATAGACAAAGCAGATAGAGAATGGCGAGATATGACAGGCATAATGTATCAAAAACTTGTCCAAATGAGTGAGCGGTTTGATATTATTTGGTATGGTATAAATAGACAATTAAAATAGGGGGCACAAAAAATGAAAATTTACACACGTACAGGAGATAAAGGTCAAACAGGAATTATTGGTGGTCGCGTCGAAAAAGATGATCTACGTGTCGAAGCTTATGGAACGGTTGATGAATTAAATGGTTTTGTAGCTTTAGCCCATGCCGAGTTAGATATAAAATTAAATCAAGATATTGCTGATGATTTAATTAAAATTCAACATGAATTATTTGACCTTGGGGGAGACTTAGCAAGTGTTATCGAAAAGCGACCAGACAAAATGAATGCTGAGATGATTACTTATTTAGAAGAACAAATTGATAGATATACAGAAGAAGCGCCAGCACTCGAAAAATTCATCTTACCAGGCGGATCAAAAGCAGCGGCAACTCTCCACATTGTAAGAACTGTGGCAAGACGTTCTGAGCGTCTTGTTGTTTCGTTAATGAAAGAAGATGACACAACGTCTGAACTTGCATTACAGTATTTAAATCGTTTGTCAGATTACTTCTTTGCAGTTGCACGCATTGTAAATTATCGAGCAGGTATTGAAGATGTAGAATATGAACGAAGCGCAATCGTGTTCAGAGAAAGCCGTAAGGACAAAAAGAAATGACAGCGAGACGAATTAGTTATTTAGCTTTATTTATCGCTTTATCAGTTGTTGGAGGATTAATCACATTACCTTCACCAGTTGGAAGTATTGCAATGGATGCTTTTCCAGCGCTTATTGCGGCTGTATGGATAGGTCGGAAATCTGGAGCGATTGTTGGTGTGGTTGGACATCTGATGTCTGCTTTATTAAGTGGCTTTGTTCTCGGACCTTTCCACTTTATGATTGCACTTGGTATGGGGATTATTGTTTGGATATTTGGTTATTTATATACATCATTTAAACCAATTATTCCTAATACTTTTTTCATTATAGCGAATGGCTTTATCTTGCCGTTACCATTTATTTTTATCATGGGGCTTCCTTTTTTCTTAAGCATACTTCCTTCGCTTGTTATCGCGACAATACTTAATTTAATTATTGCAGCTTTATTAATACCAAGATTTGCACCATTTTTTAAAAACCAATTAGCTGAGTCTCCAAAAGATGCATAAGTTTAAGCATGATGCAGAAGAAATCCAGTTTAATCAAGATGAAGCTATTATAGTCGCAACGGATAACAGTGGTGCAATTGGCATGAAACCATTAGATACAGTGCAGATTGATTATAAAACAATGAGTTATTATGCTTTTAGAGTTGCTTATATGGAATGTGTGGCGGCAGGCGGTGAACCATTTTCAGTTATTATACATAATTTTAATGATGAAAAGGTTTGGGATGAGTTGATCAGCGGAATAACTCTTGGCTTAAAAGAAGTTGGCTTAGCAAGTATATCAATTACTGGCAGTACTGAAACAAATTTTAAATTAGACCAATCTGCATTAGGACTCGTCATTTTAGGCAAAAAAGTACGAGAGAAAAACACTTTTGTAAACGCAGAGTCTTTTGAAATGGCTATCATTGGTAAGCCAATGGTCGGACAAGCTGTGAAGGATAATGAAAAGAGTGTGGTACCTTTACGACTTTATGATAATATTTCTAAAATGCCGGAAGTTACTTTAATACGTCCAATGAGTTCAAAAGGGATTAAATATGAAGTAGATAGACAGATTAACCAATCATTCATTTATCCAACAGATTTAGATATTTGTAAAAGTGCTGGACCAGCAACTTGTTTTTTAGTTATATATGATTCAAAAATACATGATACAATTAAAGAGCTAGCAGGAGAGCATTTGCAAATGATAGAACCTATATTAAATTTGTAGTAACTTGACAAAAGAAAATAAAAACATTATATTTTAAAGAATATCTAAACATGACAGAGAAGAGACTAGTAGGTAATAGCCTGACAGAAAGGGATGCTTAAGCTGAGAAATCCTCTATATTACCGAACCTAACTCGGAGTCGTTAGCTAATCCTAACCGCAAAATCCTGCGTTAAAAAAATGAGTGGACATTTATTGTCAAACTAGGTGGTACCGCGGATATAAACCTCATATTCGTCCTTTATAAGGATGAGTTATGAGGTTTTTTGTATGCTTTTTAAAAGGAGATGGTTTTTGTGAAAAAAATAGCTTTCATAGGTGCTGGTTCTATGGCGGAAGCAGTGATGTCAGGAATTATAAATAAACAGTTTATCAAAAACAAACAAATTTGGGTGACAAATAAAGACAATGAACAACGTTTAATTGAAATGGAAGAAAAGTATGGTGTATCTATATCAAGAAAAAAAGAAGAAGTTTTAAAGAACGCAGATATTATTATTTTATCAACGAAACCATATGATGTGGAAAGTGCGATTGAATCAATTATTCCTTATCTAACTAAAAATCAGATAGTGATGTCTGTGATTGCAGGTGTTTCTACTACACAGATTGCAGAAGCAATTGGAAAAGACATCCCTGTTATTCGTGCAATGCCAAACACATCTGCTTCAATTGGCTATTCGGCAACTGCGATTACTAAAGGTGAATTTGCAAGCGAGGAAGATCTGAAGATTGCCAAACAATTATTTGAAGCGATTGGAACGGTTAATATTGTTAAGGAAGAAGAAATGCATATAGTCACCGGTATTTCAGGAAGTGGGCCTGCTTATATTTATTATTTAGTTGAAGCGATGGAAGAAGCGGCGATTAAAGAAGGCCTAGATATAGTGACGGCGAAGGAATTAATTACTCAAACAATTATTGGTGCAGGCATGATGCTAAAAACTTCAGAACTACCCGTAGATAATCTGCGAAAAAACGTTACAAGTCCTAATGGCACGACAGAAGCAGGACTGGACGTTTTAGAAGAACGTAATTTTAAAGAGTCCATGATTGCTTGTGTAAGTAGTGCAACAAATAGGTCTAAAGAATTGGGTAAAAAAGAAACGAAATAAGGTGATGAATAATGCCTATAAAAGATGAAGAATTTATGGGGCTTGCTATTTTAGAAGCAAAAAAAGCAGAGAATTTAGGTGAAGTGCCAATTGGGGCTGTGATTGTTTGTGATGATAAGGTAATTAGTACAGGGTATAATGAGCGTGAAACAACAAGCTCAACATTAGCCCATGCAGAGCTTACAGCGATAGGGCGTGCTAATAAAATTAAATCAAGTTGGCGTTTAGAGGATTGCACATTATATGTCACATTAGAACCATGCCCAATGTGTGCAGGTGCAATTGTTCAATCACGTTTAAAACGTGTCGTTTACGGAGCTTCAGATTATAAATCAGGTTGTGCAGGCACTTTGATGAATTTGTTAAATGAATCTCGGTTTAATCATCAAGTCGATTTAACAACGGGTGTTAAACAAGAAGAGACGAGTGCTTTATTAACCGACTTTTTTAAAAAGCTAAGAGATAAGAAGTGAAAAAGTATTTAATCTAAAATAATTGCATTTACTTTTTATAAACGTTATACTTAAGTTTGCCGTACTAGGTGGGGAGGTAGCGGTGCCCTATAACTTGCAATCCGCTATAGCAAGACTGAATTCCCGTTTGAGGTAGTTGTTTTCAAGGTCTGCCTTAAGGAATTAGTGTTGACGTTTAGGTCCTACGCAACAGAAACCTATGAACCCTGTCAGATCCGGAAGGAAGCAGCAGTAAGTAGATTCTTCTGTGTGCCGTGGGATAGCCTAGATAGAGCTATGAACTTAAGTAACGCTTGGAATCATTCTATCGATTTCGGGTGTACGGTTACATAGAATAAAGAAGCAGCCGTTTCGTTTTGACGAGACGGTTGCTTTTTTAATATTATTAAGCAAGCTTCTTTAATACTAAACCTAAAGCAATCCATATGAAGCCTTGAGCAATAAAAAAGACTCCGATTATGATTGCGGCTGTGATAGCTGCAATAAATTGAGTGAATAATGACACAATTGCTAGAACAAACATGACAATCCCTAAAATAAAAATCATTCCTGTACCTGGCATACCATTTAAAGTACGGGAGATAAAGATATGAGAGATTGCAGAAAGAAAAATCCAAAAAGCAAAAATAAATACAAAGACTTGTTGTAAAACGTCAGTAAAAAAGAACGTCGCAAGTCCAACTAATAATGAAAATACCCCTTCAACTAAATGCCAACGAGAGATATTCCATGTTTTAGATTGCTTTATATAACTAATAACTTCATTCACTCCATTTAAGAGGAGCAACAAACCAATAATTAATGTTACACTAGTTAAGGATACATCAGGATTAAAAAGTATAAAGAAACCTAAAATACTCATACTAATCCCCAAAAAGAAAACAGCAAACAAATAAATCTTTTTCATTCAATCCACCCCCATAGCAAGTTTTTTAATACTTGCTATTAATCATATAATAAATAAAAGGAAAATAATAGAAAAGCAATTATTTAGATAGTACTTATTTCACAAATTAGTTAAATAAGATATAATTAAAGATATAGAAAAAGAGGAGTAATTATAATGAGCTATCAAGCATTATATCGTGTTTGGCGCCCGCGCACATTTGCAGATGTTGTTGGACAAACGCATATTACACAAACTTTACAAAATGCGATTGCTGAAGAAAAATTTTCGCATGCTTATTTATTTTCAGGCCCTCGAGGAACTGGAAAGACAAGTGCTGCTAAGATTTTAGCCCAGACGATTAACTGTGAACAAGCTCCGACAAGGGAGCCTTGTAATGAATGTAGTGCCTGTTTAGGCATTTTAGAAGGTACTATTTCAGATGTGATTGAGATAGACGCAGCTTCAAACACAAGCGTAGATGATATAAGAGATATTCGCGATAAAGTAAAGTATGCACCGAGTTCGGTTCCTTATAAAGTATATATTATTGATGAAGTTCATATGATTTCAGTTAATGCTTTTAATGCATTACTAAAAACTTTAGAAGAACCACCAGAACATGTCGTGTTTATTTTAGCAACAACCGAACCACATAAGATACCACTCACAATTATTTCAAGATGTCAGAGATTTGACTTTAAACCAATAGGCAATAAAATTATAGTAGATAGAATGCAAGAAATTATTCAAAAAGAAGCAGTTAAAGTAAATCAAGATGCATTAGAAGCAATCGCCTTAGCAGCAGAAGGTGGTATGCGTGACGCGCTTAGTTTACTTGACCAAGCAATCTCTTATAGTGATGAAAAGGTAATGCTAGACGACGTGCTTGCTGTAACTGGCGGTGTCTCACAATCTGTTCTTACAGAGATGGTGGGGATTCTTTACAAAGAAGAAGTTACTGAAGGGCTTCGGTTACTAGACCATATGATTGAAAATGGTAAAGATCCGACCCGTTTTGTTTTTGATATGATTTACTTTTTAAGAGACTTACTATTTTACAAAACAGCGCCAGAATTAGCCGATGTATTAGAAACAGCGATTGTTGATGAACAATTCAAAGAAATTACAGATACAGTTGATGCTGTATGGCTTGAAGAGGCAATTATGAAATTTAATGATTGTCAGCAACAAATAAAATGGACGAACAGTCCTAAAATAATTATCGAAATTACTTTATTATCGATTGTAAACAGAGAGAAAAATATAACTCATCCGCAAGTGCAGACAGCCGATATAAATGATGCTGACAAAGTTGAATGGAAAGAGTTAAGCAAAAAAATTAATAATCTTGAAAAGAAAATAAGTAATATAAATATGAATGAAGGAAAAGAACAATCCAAGCCCACGAGTAATCAAAGACGACAATCGTCAGCAAACAGGCAAAGTAGTTATAAAATACCTCATGAGCATATTTATAAAGTACTTAGTACAGCTAAAAAAGATGCTTTACAAAAGATGCATGATAATTGGGAATCATTTTTAGGACGTTTAAAAGGTGCTCATGCGCCAGCACATGCTACAATCATTGATAGTAAGCCTGCTGCAGCTTCAGATGAAGGTTTAATAGTAGCATTTAAATATGAAATACACTGTTCACTGTTTTTAGACCACAAAGATATGGTAGAATCAATTTTAGAAGACGTAATTGGCGAACCTTTGAAGATTATCCCGATACCAGAGGGGGCTTGGCAACAAGTACGTACTGATTATTTGAGTAATCATGGGCAGGATGAAAAATCTGTTGAAGAAAAAGAACAAGAAGAAAGAACATCGCCATTTATTGAAGAAGCAAGAAAAATAGCTGGAGATGACTTATTAGAAGTTAAAGACTGATTTATACAATAAAAGGAGGAGTTTAAAAATGAAAGGTAATATGGGCGGTATGATGAAACAAATGCAAAAAATGCAGAAAGACATGGAGAAAGCACAAGGTGCTTTACTCGAAATGGAGTTTGAAGCATCAGCAGGTGGCGGTATGGTAACAGTTAAAGCAAGTGGTAGTCGTGAAATTATTGATGTACAAATTAAGGAAGAAGTTGTCGATCCAGAAGATATCGAGATGTTGCAAGATTTAATTTTAGCGGCAACGAATGATGTTATGAAACAAATTGAAGACACAACAGAAAAAACAATGGGTAAATTTACAAAAGGTTTAAATGTCCCAGGTATGTTTTAAATATGCAAATACCTAAACCAGGGAGGTTACTTGAATGTATTATCCTGAACCAATATCTAAGTTGATTGATAGTTTTACAAAGTTACCTGGGATAGGTCCTAAAACTGCTGTTAGATTGGCGTTTTATGTGATTGATATGAATGAAGATGATGTTGTAGGTTTTTCAAAAGCTTTAGTTAATGCTAAACGAGAGCTTTCTTACTGTACGATTTGTGGTCATATTACTGACCAAGAAATCTGTTCAGTGTGTTCTGACCAGTCACGGGATGAATCAGTTGTCTGTGTTGTAGAAGATTCAAAAGATGTTATTGCGATGGAAAAAATGAAAGAATATAATGGAACATATCACGTATTACATGGATCTATCTCTCCAATGGATGGAATTGGGCCAGAAGATATTAATGTCCCAGATTTAATTAGCCGTTTAAAAGATGAAAAAATCAAAGAAGTTATTTTAGCAACGAATCCAAATATCGAAGGTGAAGCAACAGCGATGTATATTTCGAGATTAGTCAAACCATCAGGAATCAGTACCACGAGAATGGCGCACGGATTACCAATGGGTGGCGATTTAGAGTATGCTGATGAAGTAACGCTTGCTAAGTCTTTAGAAGGACGTCGTGAAGTATAATAACTCACTTTAAATCAGGGTGATGTGATGTTTAATAGACGAAAAAAGTTTAGAAGAGATAAAAACAAAGCATTATTAGATGCATTTTTTGAAACTGAATACGAATGGAAAAATCTTCAGGCAATAGTGGAAAGTAGTATAGAACCAAAAATTGAAAGTTTTTATTTATTAGAACTATTAGAAGCAAGATATATATTTTTATTAAAAGAAGCGAAAGAAAGAAACTTAAACGCTTTACGTTATTAAATGAGTGAACCTTTGTACTTTTTGTACAAAGGTTCTTCTTTATAAATGACAAATTTACTAAAAAATAGACACAACCTTTAAAAAAGATGAGCAAACATGATAGAATAGAGTTAGTAACTAGTTTTATTTTTAATATTCAAAATAAGAAGCAATTTTTAAAAGGAGATTTAAACGTGCAAGGACATTTTATAACTGTAGAAGGTGGAGAAGGTTCGGGGAAAACAACCGTGCTAAACTTTGTTTATAAAGAGTTATCAGCTTTAGGTTATAATGTACTTGTGACACGCGAACCTGGCGGGATTCCTATTGCAGAAGAAATTAGAGAAGTTATTTTAGATCCAAATAATATAAAAATGGAAAAAAGAACCGAAGCCCTGCTTTACGCAGCTGCTAGACGACAACATTTAATTGAAGTTATCAATCCAGCGCTAGAACGAGGCCAAGTAGTTTTATGTGATCGCTTTATCGATAGTAGTTTAGTCTACCAAGGTCATGCACGTGGGATAGGCATGAATGAAATTATGGAGATTAATCGTTTTGCGATAGGTGATGTTTTTCCAGAATTAACATTATTTTTTGATATTGAACCGGAATTAGGTTTAGCTCGTATCGAAAAAAATAAACAAAGAGAAAAAAACAGATTAGACTTAGAAGAAATAACTTTTCATAATCAAGTATATGAAGGTTACCAGTTACTTTTAAACAAATATCCTAAGAGAATTAAGCGTATTGATGCTAATAAAGCAATCAATGAAGTAGTCACTGAAACGATTGAAAAAATACTCATTAAATTAAAGGAGGAATAGAAATGAAACTAATTATCGCAGTTGTTCAAGACAAAGATTCTAATCGACTTATCACAGCATTAAGTGGAGGTAATTTCCAAACGACAAAACTTGCTACAACAGGTGGCTTTTTAAAAGAAGGGAATACAACATTAATGGTAGGTTGTGAGGACGAACATGTTGATGAAGCCTTGGCTATTATTAAAGATAATTGCTCACAACGCGAACAAATGGTATCACCAATTTCACCTATGGGTGGAAATGCTGATTCGTATATACCTAAACCAGTTAAAGTTGAAGTAGGCGGAGCGACTGTATTTATATTACCTATTGAATCATTTTTTCGCTTTTAATTAGAGTTTCGAATATAAGAAAGGTTGTTAAAGATGAATTGGTCTTCACTTGAAAAGGCGCAACCTATTGCTAGTAAGATTTTAATGAATAGTATTAAAAAAGACAGATTAGCACACGCTTATTTGATTCAAGGTCTAAGAGGTACTGGGAAAACAGAGATAGCTACATTATTAACTCAAACAATTTTCTGCCCAGAAAAGAAAGATTTAGAACCTTGTGGGACTTGTCATGTGTGCAAAAGAGTTAGCTCAAGAAACCATCCTGACGTTCATTGGATTGAAAAAGATGGTCAATCAATAAAGAATGAACAAATAGATTACTTACGAAAAGAGTTTTCGTATTCTAGTTTAGAATCAACGCGTAAAATATATATTATTGAAGATGCACAAGCAATGACTAATCAAGCAGCAAATCGTTTACTTAAATTTTTAGAAGAACCATTAATCGAAACAATGGCGATTCTTTTAACTGATAATATTCAAGGGATGATTCCAACAATTCGTTCGCGATGTCAGATAATTGACTTAAAACCGCTAGATACGAATCTACTCCAAAAAGAAATGATGAATGCAGATTTGTCAAAAGAACAATCTAAAATTATGAGTGCAATCACATATAACATAGATGAGGCTATAGAATTAACTGAAGATGAAAAATATCAAGAAATTATTACACTATCCAAAGGAATGATTAAGGCAATCGTAACTGATTATGATAATCGATTTATTTACCTTCATCAAAATTGGCTGAAAGAAATAACAGATCGAAAAGATACAGAATATGGGCTTGACTTAATTTTATTAGGCTTTAAAGATATAGCTTATATGCAAATCGGTAAAGAAGAGTCACTTGTGTTTTTTAATTCAACTGATCAAATATTAAAAGATGCTTTACAAATTTTTACTAAAAAAAGATTACTTCAAATAATGAATGCTCTTTTAAAAACAAAACAAAAACTGAAGCAAAATGTCAATCCAACACTGTTGATGGAGCAATTTGTACTTCAATTATAGAGGTGAACTTGAATGGTGGAAGTAATCGGTGTTAGATTTAAAGAAGTGGGAAAAATATATTACTTTGATCCAAATGACTTTAATATAGGTTTACAAGATTATGTGATAGTAGAAACAATTCGTGGTGTGGAATTTGGAGAAGTAGTTGTTGTAAAAAAAGAAGTTGATGAGGAAGACGTTGTTCTTCCCTTAAAAAAAGTAATACGAATTGCAAATGAAGCAGATATTTTAACGATGACTGAAAATACTAAGCTTGCAGACGAAGCTTTTAATATAGGTATACAAAAGATAATTCATCACAAACTAGATATGAATTTAGTAGATGCAGAATATACATTCGATCGAAATAAAGTTATCTTTAATTTTACAGCAGAAGGCAGAGTGGATTTTCGTAACTTAGTTAAAGACCTCGCTGCTCTTTTTAAAACTAGAATTGAATTACGTCAAATTGGTGTGAGAGATGAAGCTAAAATTTTAGGTGGAATTGGACCTTGTGGGAGAATGTTGTGTTGTTCTACATTTTTAGGGGATTTTGAACCTGTATCAATTAAAATGGCAAAAGATCAAAGTCTTTCATTAAATCCTGCTAAAATATCCGGCTTATGTGGTAGATTAATGTGTTGTTTAAAATACGAGAATGATAATTATGAACAAGCGAAACGTGATATGCCGGATTTAGGTGAAAAAATAGTCACTCCCTATGGAGCAGGTCGTGTAACTGATTTGAATTTATTAGAGCAAGTGGTTCAAATTAAAATAACAGAAGAAGAAACAATTATTGATTATACATTAGATGAATTAATTGATCAAAATATCATTTCTCTCCAAGCAACAAAATAATGAGGTGAATCGTATTGGACAAGAGAAAAGTATTCGAGCAAGTGTCGGATATCGAGTTGCAGTTAGGTCAATTATATGAGCAACTTGAACAGCTAAAAGGCGATTTAGAAAGTTTGCTTGAAGAAAATTATCGAATGTCAATGGAAAACAAAAATTTACGTTCTTATCTAGATGAACAAGAAATTAAACGTGTGAAAGTTAATGAAAATGATCAAATAGACGCAAAACTCCCAGGTGAAGGTTTTGATAACTTAGCCCGTATCTATGAAGAAGGATTTCATATATGTCATATGCAATTTGGGAGTCCGAGACAAGATGGGGACTGTTTGTTTTGTTTAGAGCTATTTGATTAATATTAAAAAGTATCAAACTGTCTCTTATTTAGAGACAGTTTTTTTACTTGCTTGAAGGGATGTATTATTTATTGAAATTAAAAGATGATGAACGATTAGATTATTTAGTGGCAGATGAATCAATGCAGATTATTCAAAGCCCCACAATATTTTCTTATTCACTTGATGCATTGTTATTAGCTGACTTTGCCTATGTGCCAGTAAAAAAAGGTCGTCTGTTAGATTTGTGTACAGGTAATGGAATTATCCCTCTATTATTGTCTAAACAGACATATGGAAATATATTTGGTTTGGAGATTCAAGCTCGCTTAGCTGATATGGCGGTGCGTTCAGTAAAATTAAATGACTTGTCTAGCCAAATTAATATTATTCAAGGTGATTTAAAAGAACTACAACCTGAATTGCATCAAAGTAACTTTGACGTGGTGACATGTAATCCGCCTTATTTTAAAACACCAAATGATAATGAAAAAAATAAAAATGAACATTTAACAATTGCAAGACACGAAGTATGTTGTTCTTTAGAAGATGTCATTAAAGCATGCAAATTGTATGTGAGACCAGGGGGAAAGGTTGCTTTAGTTCATCGTCCAGGACGTTTAATTGACTTGATTACTTTAATGCGTACATATAAAATTGAGCCTAAACGGCTGCAGTTCGTTTATTCAAAAAAAGGTAGGCAAGCTATTATGGTTTTAATCGAAGGGATAAGAGATGGCAAAGCAGATTTAAATATCTTACCACCTTTATATCTTTATAATGACGATAATACTTATACAGAAGAAACTGAGAGAATTATTTATGGAACAAAGAATTGAGGGGTGAATAAATGTTTATTCAAAAAAGTTATAAAGAAACGGACGAAGGCGTGCTTTATTTAATACCAACGCCAATTGGAAATTTAGAAGATATGACTTATCGGGCTGTCAGGATGTTGAGTGAGGTAAGCGTGATAGCAGCAGAAGATACACGTCATAGCCAAAAACTTTTAAGTCATTTTGATATTCACACGCCGCTTATTAGTTATCATGAACATAGTAAGCAGTCACGCATTGATTTGCTAATCAAGCGATTAAAAGAAGGCGAAGATGTCGGACTCGTAAGTGATGCGGGTATGCCAGCAATTTCTGATCCTGGTTATGAAGTGGTTAAAGCAGCTCTTGAAGAAAAATTAAATGTCGTGACGTTACCTGGTGCTAATGCGGCATTGTGTGCCCTTGTAAGTTCTGGACTCTCAACAGAAGAGTATTTATTTTATGGTTTTTTACCACGTAAGAAAAAAGAACGTCAGGCCGAAATGCAACGATTAGCTAAATTAAAAGGGACAGTATTAATGTATGAATCACCTTATAGATTGAAAGATACGCTTGGCGAACTGGTTAAAATTTATGGAGACAGGCAAGTTGTGGTTGCGAGAGAAATCACTAAATTATATGAAGAGTATATTAGAGGTAGCTTTACAGAAGTAATCGAAGGGCTTAGTGAATTAGAAATAAAGGGCGAATGTTGTTTAGTAATTGAAGGTAATAATAATGAAGATGTAGAATTAGAAGATTTATGGTGGCGCCATTTATCGATACTTGAACATGTACTATATTATGAAGAAGAAAAAGGTATGAAAAACAAAGCTGCAATGAAAGAGGTTGCTGTTGATCGTAATATGTCACGTAGAGATGTTTATCAAATTATCCATGTAGAAAAGTAAAGATCTAACATGTTTGTTTAAATACCTAAATTTTCACAAAAAAAACAAACATCTAGAGTGTTTGTTGAGCTACCTAAAATCTTTATAAAAAAAAACAAACACTAATGTGTTTGTTTTGAATTTAAAGCTTAAATTGTTTTTTTATTTCATCGACTAATTCTTTAGCGCCATTTGGGCTTAATACTAATTTTCCATTAGCAAGTGCAATGTTATCATCAGTGCTTTCGCCGGTGATGTGGCAAGACATATTAGGAACGTATTTTTTCAAGATTATTTTGTCATCATCGACATATATTTCTATTGCATCTTTTTCTTTTATTTTAAGTGAGCGTCTTAATTCAATTGGAATCACTACGCGTCCTAACTCATCAACTTTTCTAACCATACCTGTAGATTTCATGGTGTGTCTCCTTTCTCTATGCGAGAAAATATTTACGTATTTGATCTTAAAAGCTTATCAATAAGTATACAACATGTAAGAAAAAAATATCCACACTTATATAGATGATACTTTTATCGTAGTTATAGTATCAATCAAACTACAATGTGTCAATAGATAAGCATACAAATTTCAAAATTAATTAAAAAAGTCATAAGATAACTCATCAAGCTATTATCTTAATGGAATTATCAAGAGAAAATCGTTACAATAGAATTAGTTTAATAAGTAGAATTAGTTTAATAAGTGGATCCGTATTTTAAGAGGAGTGTAATTTAATGACAGAAAAACAAACTTTTTATATAACAACCCCTATCTATTACCCAAATGGAAAGTTACACATTGGACATGCGTATTCTACGATTGCTGGTGATGCTATGGCTCGCTACAAACGTTTACGTGGTTATGATGTCATGTATCTAACAGGGACAGATGAGCATGGTCAAAAAATTCAAGAGGCAGCTGAAAAGGCAGGCCTAACACCACAGAAGTATGTGGATGAGATGATAGCTCAAATTAAAGAACTTTGGAAAAAGTTAAAAATAACAAATGATGACTTCATAAGAACAACAGAAAATCGTCATAAAGTAATTGTGCAACAAATATTTGAGAAGCTTTTAGAAAAAGGCGATATTTATTTAGATGAATATGAAGGATGGTATTGTAAATCTTGTGAATCTTTCTTCACAGAGTTTCAGTTAGAAGATGGTAAGTGTCCAGATTGTGGGCGTGAGGTTGAAAAGGTCAAAGAAGAATCTTACTTCTTCAAAATGAGCGCTTATGCAGATCGTTTAGTTGAGTATTATGAAGCTAATCCTGAATTCATCCAACCTGAAAGCCGCAAAAACGAGATGATAAATAATTTTATTAAACCAGGGCTTGAAGATTTAGCAGTTTCTAGAACCACATTTGATTGGGGTATTAAAGTACCAAGTAATCCTGAGCATGTTGTATATGTTTGGATTGATGCTCTCACTAATTATATCACAGCATTAGGATATGGAACAGAGAATCCAAGTAAATATGAAAAATATTGGCCAGCTGACGTTCATATAATGAGTAAGGAAATTGTTCGTTTCCATACAATCTATTGGCCAATTATGTTAATGGCTTTAGACTTACCTTTACCTAAGAAAGTATTTGCTCATGGTTGGATTTTAATGAAAGATGGAAAAATGTCTAAGTCTAAAGGTAATGTGATTTATCCAGGAGAGTTAGTCGATAGATATGGTTTAGATGCACTACGTTACTATCTTCTCAGAGAAGTGCCTTTTGGAGCTGACGGCGTCTTTACACCAGAAGCTTTTGTAGAAAGAACTAATTTTGACTTAGCTAATGATTTTGGTAATTTATTAAATAGAACAGTAGCTATGATAGACCGTTATTTCGATGGCGAAATTTCTGCATATGTTTCACATGAAACAACAGAAGATGATAGTCTAGAAAAAACAATGAAAGAAGTCATTCGTGAAGTAGAAGAAGCAATGGATAATATGGAATTCTCAGTTGCTCTTTCGTCGATTTGGAGACTTATTAGCCGTACAAATAAATATATTGATGAGACTGCTCCATGGGTTTTAGCAAAAGACGAAGCACAAAAGGAACGTCTAGGAAATGTTATGGCTCATTTAGCCGAGTCGCTTCGTATTAGTGGTATTTTGCTTAAACCATTCTTAACCGAGTCTCCTGACCAAGTGTTCACACAATTAGGCATTGTTAATCAAGATATTACTAAGTGGGAAGATTTATATGAACTAGGATTAATTAAGGCAGGAACGAAAGTTGTTAAGGGAGAGCCGATGTTCCCAAGATTAGATGTGGAAGCAGAAGTTGAAGTTATTAAAGAACTGATGAATAAGTCAGTTGTTCAACCAGCAACAAAAACATCAGTAGTTCCTACTAAACCAGAAATTGAATTTCCCGATTTTACACAACTAGATATGCGTGTTGCTGAAATCATCGAAGCAGAAAAAATGAAGAATGCTGATAAACTACTTAAAATTCAGATTGATTTAGGTGGCGAAAAGCGTCAAATAATTTCAGGGATTGCCAAATATTATGAGCCAGAAGTCCTTGTTGGTAAAAAAGTAGTTTGTGTTGTGAACTTAAAGCCTGTAAAATTAAGAGGCGAGATGTCTGAAGGAATGATTCTTTCAGCGAAAGATAGTGATGGAAATCTTGTTTTAACAGCAATTGATTCAGACTTACCAGCAGGATCTGTTGTAGAGTAAGTAATTTTAAAACCAACAAACTTATTTAGTCTGTTGGTTTTTTCTTTTAAAAGAAAGACTAACTATATAAAGTCAAGTGAAAAAACAAAATAGTTTATTAAGAAGAATGTCTAAAAAACCCCATGCTAAATAAGCATCAGGACAAATTATTTTTTCGCTCACTGACGGATTTCATAGGGTTCATTTTTAGTTAAAATCGCATGAATGATGTAACAAAGTTTTCGAGACACAGCACCAATCGCTGTTAGATGATGCTTTCCTTCGGAACGCTTCTTTTCATAGAATGCTTTTAAAACAGGGTCACATCTTGAAGCAACAATGGCTACCTGAAACAGTGATTTTCGTAAATAAGGAGAG
>DATGTX010000087.1:0-15052 GCA_035301645.1 Pseudogracilibacillus sp.
ACGAAATTATATTGATTAGATAATTCATTCAAGACAGTTTCAATCTTTGCACCTATTTGCTCAGCTTTTTCTGCTAATTTTTCATCTTTAATAATATCAATAACTTCAATAGCAGCAGCACAAGCGACTGGACTTCCTGAATAAGTTCCACCTAATTCACCAGGATTAGGAGAATCAATCATTTCTTTACGACCAACTACAGCACTTAAAGGTAAGCCTGCAGCTAATGATTTAGACATTGTAATAAGATCAGGTTCAACATCAAATTGTTCAACAGCAAACATCGTTCCTGTACGTGCAAAACCTGTTTGAATTTCATCTGCGATAAATACAATGCCATTTTCTTTACAGAATTGCTCTACTGCTTTGATAAATTTCTTCGGTGGAATAATAAATCCGCCTTCTCCTTGAACGGGTTCAATAATGACACAAGCAACATCTTCTGGCGCCACTGTTGAAATAAAGAACTGTTTAAATTCAGCAATACTTTGATCAATAAACGCTTCTTCAGTAATGCCTTCTGGCTTTTCATACATATATGGGAATGGTGCTTGAAATAATTCTGGTGTGAAAGGCCCAAAACCTAATTTATAAGGTTTAACTTTACTCGTCATACCCATTGTTAAATTCGTACGACCATGGAATCCTCTTGTGAATGAAACAACACCTTTTCGGCCTGTATATTTACGTGCAATTTTAACAGCATTTTCTACTGCTTCTGCGCCTGAATTTAATAGTATAGAACTTGCTTCATAGCTAACAGGTGCAATTTTACATAGCTTTTCTGCTAATTCAATATATGACTCATACATGATGACATTAAAGCCAGGATGTAAAAAGTTATCTACTTGGTTTTTAACAACTTCAGTAATTCTTGGATGACTATGTCCCACGTTTAACGTACCAATTGCTGCGGCAAAATCAATCCATTCTTTGCCTTCCACATCAGTAATTGTAGCACCTTGGGCTGTTTTAGCGATATTTAAGTTACCGTTTCCAACTGCATGCGTGACATACTTTTGGCGTTTATCTTGTAATTCTTCTGTTCTCGTTAATTTTGTAGTGTTTGACATATAAACACACACTCCCTTTAATTTATTATGGCAATTATAGCAACTGTTTGGTAATATGGAAAGTACCAAAATCAAATATTAAATGGTACCAGTTTGAGGAGGAAGTTATGTTTTTTATTCAATTAGACAAAAATTCAAAATACGATTTTTTATATCGAGAAATTTATAAGAAAATAAAAGATAAAATTTTACAAAATAAAATTAATGAAGGCGATAAATTACCATCTAAAAGGCAACTAGCAAAACAACTTGATGTGAGCGTTAATACAATTACTCATGCTTATGAACAACTTTTAGTTGAAGGTTACATTTATACATTCGAACGAAGTGGTTATTTTGTAGAAAAAATTGCCAAGTTATCTTTACCACAATCAAATAAAACGCTATTAATACCTGAAGATTTGAAAGAAAATCCCAAAGAAACTAACCCTAATCAACTTTCTTTGTCTCATATGGATACAGATGTTTCTATGTTTCCGTTTAAAGAGTGGTTTAAGTCTCAACAAATCGCTTTAAAGAAGTATCAAAATCAATTAGGTCATATTACTAACCAACAAGGACCTTTAATAGTCAGACAAACACTCGCTAAACTGATTAACGTGACCCGGGGAGTCGATTGCGAACCTGAACAAATTGTAATTAGTGTCGGTACACAACCTTTAATTGAACAATTATTAACCGTTTTACAGAAAGCCAGTGCAGAACAATTAAAAATAGCTGTAGAGAATCCTGGATATCAAAGGCTATATGAATTAATGGAACAATTGGATAGTAATATCGACCCCATTTCTGTTGATGAGGACGGTATTTCTATTGATGAGATTGAACAATCTAATACTAATACAGTTTTTTTAACACCTTCCCACCAGTTTCCTACAGGGGCAATTATGCCTGTTTCTAGGCGGTTTGATTTACTCAATTGGACAACAAAAAAACCTAATCATTATATTATTGAAGATGACTATGACAGTGAATTCAAATACCAAACTGATAATATCCCTTCGTTACAAAGCCTGGATGCAAACCAAAAGGTTATTTACATGGGATCTTTTTCAAAGTCCTTACTCATGGGGTTTAGGATTAGTTATATGGTTCTACCTTATTCCTTATTAAGAATTTACCGAGCACAGTATCAAAAATTATTACCTTATAATAATACGCTTAGCCTATTTACGCTGAACGAATTTATCCTGAACGGTAATTATTTACAACATATTAGACGGATGACCCTTTTTTATGAAAATAAACGTAATGAATTAATTAGACATTTAACTGACACTTTCAAAAACAATATTACAATTAATGATGTGCCAGCGGGACTTCATTTTACCGCTTCATTTAAAACACATAAAACATATAGCGAGGTAGAACAAGCAGCAGTTAAAAACCAGCTTGACATTCGTACTATTAGACACTTCTCTGTTGAGTCCCCAATACGAGAATCAAATGGAGAGCTTTTATTAGTTATTGGCTTTTCTTCCATTCTTTTTGAAGATATTCCTAAAGCAGTCGAACGCTTAAGAAAAACTATTTATGATTAATTTACACAAGAATTTTAGAATGTTATGAAAAAACCCTCCTTCAAAGTTTAGATAAAGTCTAACTTCCGAAGAGGGTTCATTTATATTAAAAATTTAACTTTTATTAAATCATTAATGTCTTTATTTAACCATGATCTACAACAATTATTTTTGCGTTATCACCGTAAGGATTCATTAAAACATGAGGGACTTCGTCGGGAATAATAAATGAATCTCCTTGCTCCCATTTAGTCACTTCATCTTCGTGTTTAATGTCAATCTTACCAGAGACGATATAAAACGCATGACCACTATAACATGTATGATCCGCTTCATAACCTGGTGGATAAGTGACCACTCTCAAACGCTGTTTATCAGTTTCTATCCAGTTTGACACCGCTCCAGTTGATAATTTATCTGGTGTAGGTTTTTCAGTGCTCTTACTTGCTTCAATTTGGTCAGTATATATAGACAAAATAACCCCTCCTTGAAATTAATTGAATAGTTAAATTATAACATGTCCTAACTAGATGATTAACATTCAGAAAAATATTTTAGAGTTTTACTCTGTTCGCTACTTCTTTACCAATTCCAATAGATGCTGTCGCGGCCGGTGAAGGAGCATTACAAACATGGATAGATCGTTTGCCTTCGATAATTTCAAAATCATCTACCATTTGTCCATCACTCGTAATAGCTTGTGCTCTGACACCTGCTGGAGCTGGAATTAAGTCATCCTCTGTTATCTCAGGAATCATTTTTTGTAAACTTTTTGTGAACATAGCTTTACTAAATGAGCGCGCGTACTCAGAAATTCCTTCTTTCACAAACTTACCACCTAATCTCCATAAACCTGGGAATAAAATGGACTCAAACGTATCTTTCATGCTAATATCTGTCTTTTTGTAACCCTCTCGTTTAAAACCTAAGACAGCATTTGGTCCTGCTTCAATAGTCCCATCAATCATGCGTGTAAAATGAACACCCAAGAATGGAAATTTAGGATTTGGTACAGGATATATTAAATTATTAACTAGATACCGCTTTTCAGGTTTCAATACATAATACTCCCCTCTAAACGGAACAATTTTCATATCTGTTTTATAACCTGTCGCTTCAGCAACTCTATCACTATGTAGTCCTGCACAGTTTATGGCTAATTTAGCTTCAAAGTTACCTTTGCTTGTTTCTAAAGTAACTGAATCGCTATGTTCTTTTATTTTAATTAGTTCAGTATCAAGTAAAATCTCTCCACCATTACTTTGAATAATTTCGGTAAATTTCTTACTTACCGCTGTGTAATCTACAATGCCTGCTTGAGGTACACGAATACCTGCTACCCCTGCAATATGTGGTTCAATTTCTTTTAATCGTGCTTGATCTATTTTTTCGATATCTAACTCATTTTCTAAACCGCGTTCATATAAATCTTCTAAAAGTGGTAATTCTTCTTCATTTGAAGCAACAATCACTTTACCACACATATCATAAGGGACGTCATGTTTCTTACAGAACTCCTGCATTTCTTTACTACCTTGTTTAGCAAATCTTGCTTTAAAACTTCCTGGTGTATAATAAATTCCTGAATGGATGACACCACTATTATTTCCAGTTTGGTGCTTGGCAACTTCAGACTCTTTTTCAATCACTAACAATTTAATTCCGGGATATTTTTCATAAATAGCCATTCCGGTTGAAAGTCCTACAATACCGCCACCTACAATTACTACATCATACATTAAAAGTCCTCCTAATTAATTCATTTATAATAAAAATAAAGCACCTTTATAATTAAAAGGTGCTTTATCATAAATGTTTATATTATTCTATAAAGCGTCCTCTTTGACGCATTAATTCACGATTTAAATCTTTATTCTTTTCGAAAGCTGCTCTTCCATGTGTCCAGAACATATTATTTAAAACAACTAAATCTCCCTCTGGAAGTTCTAACTCAATAACACTTTTATCACTTTCCATCGAATCAGATAATCCTTTTAAATATTCTGCTTGTTCAATCGTCTCTGGATAAACAAACTGATCAATATAGCAAAGACACGGCTTGTCATTCACTTTAAAGAAAGTTGCTCTATCAACTGTCTGTGTTACATTTTTACTTGGTGGTGCAGTATAAGTAAATTTATGGTCCGCAAGAGGGTGTTGAGAATACTTATCTAATTCAGCCCAATCGTCTAAATGTAAGAGTCTTGATTCCCCACCAACTGCATTTTCTTCAACCATTTTCATCATCATTAACCAATCTGTTGGTTCATCTACAAATGTTCCATCTGTATGCATTGTAAACAAGCGGTAAGCTTGACGTAAGTATGAATCACTTTCATCTGTATCTTTTACTTGGAAACGTGCATAATATTTATTCGTCATAGCATCAAAGTTAGGTGATCCGACATGCTGAGAAATAGCTGTTGCAAAAATAACATATTCATCAGTATCTTTTGTAACGCCTTCTAAACCTAGTGTAAATCCGCCTGTTTCACGATCATGAATAATTTTTCTTAAAATCGTTCCAAAGCCTTCGCCAACATGGTCTTCTAATATAGAAGCGATAATCAAACGCTCATATGGTGTATACTCTAATCTTTCGACTGAAATATCTTTATCTTTCATTTCTTTTAAGAAGCTTTGAATTGCTTCTGCACTAATCTCAATGTGATAAAGACGTTCTGATTGAGGATGTTCTTTAACCTCAAAATTTTCTTGTTTCTGAATAAATGAACCTTGAATCAATTCTTTTGTAGCCATAAATATATTCCTCCTAGATAATTTTAAGGTAGATAATCTTCTAATAAAAAAGGCCAGTCGTTAACAATCTATATATTTAAAATATAGATAATTAATCAACTGGCTCATATATACTTTAGTTGCCCTATTGAGTGTTTCAAAATAGAGTCAGAGTAATATAACAGTTTTGTTATTTTATTAAATAGATTTCTCCTACAAAAAATTAACTATTCACGGATTTAAAGTTGATTACTTTAAGAGTGAATATATTATTTTTCTTTTAAGTACTTTCAAATTTACCATTGCTTTTTCGTATTGTCAAGTAATAATTTGATTTATTAGAAAACTTTTAATGATTAATATTATTTTTATTCTCACTATAAACATAGACTGAATTTCGATAAGTCTTCATTAATTCACCCTTGATCACTAACCGCTCTAAATGCCCAATCATTTCTGACATAACAAGAACAAATAATGTATCATAACGTTTTTTATAATAATTCTTAGCCAACATTGAAGCGGTTTGTTCTTGTTTTATAACCGCTTCTTTAATCCGTTTGCTTTTGCGAGCAATCGAATTTAATCGTTCGGTAAATAGTTCATTACATTTTTCTTCCACAATAATTCCATGACCAGGATAGATTATATTTAAAGGAAGTTTTTCACACCGCTTAAGTGATTGTTCATATAAATACAATGATTGAATCATTTCACCTTCAAAGCCCATTTCAACTAAAGCGTTACTTGGAGCATGTTCTAAAACATGGTCGCCTGCAATAAGTTCTCCTGTCATTTGATTGTATAAAGCTATCTGGTCGATTGAATGACCTGGTACTTCAATAACTTTAAACTGATTAATCATACCTCCTTCAACAATTGGCAAGATAGGTGCCTCAACTCGGAGATTTTCATTCTTCGTTAATGCTTCTGCCATGCGCTTTACTTCTGCTTTACCACGTTCACCGCAACCATGTTCAGTATATAATTGATTAAAAAAATCAATACGACGAGTCAAAAACTTTTCATCACGCATCAATCGTAAATGGGCATTTGGATGGGCATATACATCCACTTTAGTTTGTTCTCTGATACGACGGACAAATCCTGTATGATCAGAATGATTATGAGTTAAAACAATTTGAGTTATGTCTTTAACTTGTAAGTTATTATCCGCTAAAGTTTCCAAAAAGTAGTTATATGCTTCATCGTCATCTATTGCAGCATCCACTAAAGTGACTTCTTTATTTCCTTTTATCAAATAACAGTTATAGGTCCTTAGCATTGAATTCGTTGGAATAATTACTGAGATAACTTTTGGTTGATTCTCCTGCTTCATAAAAAATAACTCCCTTTCAATACAATCTTCTCCTACATCATATCAAATATCATATTCAGCGTTCATCTAACAATAAAAACAACCTTAAATAAAATTAAGGTTGTTTTTAAAGTGATAATAAGTTTAATCTATCTGAATCGCTATTTTACCAAATTGTTTATTTTCTTTTAACAGAGAAAATGCTTGTTCTATGTCATCAAGTTTATATGTGTGACCGACAATTGGATGAATCTCATGCTTTTCCATAAAGGCAATTAAATCTCTTAGTTCTTCTCTACTTCCCATGGTTGAACCGAATAATTTAAATTGACCATAAAAGAAAGCACGTAGGTCAAGCTCAACTGTATCTTCTGTTGTCGCTCCAAAAACGACCATTTTCCCACCTTTTTTTAACACTTCAAGCGAGCGATTAAATGTCGCGCGACCAACGCTGTCTATTACAAGGTCAATCGTTTCATTTTCTAATTCTTTAACCCAATCGCTTGCTGTATCAAGTGCAATGTCAGCTCCAATTTCTTCTGCTCTTTTGCGTTTATCCTCACTTCTTGAAGTAACAATAACTCGAGCGCCTGCCGCTTTGGCAAATTGAATAATATATGTCGCTACACCACTACCTGCTCCTGGAAGGAAAAGAGTATCTCCTTTTTTCAGTTGTCCTTTTGTAAATAATGCACGATAACCTGTTAAAGAAGACAGTGCTAAAACACCTGCTTCCTCCCATGATAAGTGAGCTGGTTTTGACTCTACTTGGTTTGCGTCAATTACAATTTTCTCAGCAA
This sequence comes from Pseudogracilibacillus sp., assembly GCA_035301645.1. Lineage (GTDB taxonomy): Bacteria > Bacillota > Bacilli > Bacillales > Amphibacillaceae > Pseudogracilibacillus. The sequence continues at coordinate 7,451 of DATGTX010000087.1, forward strand.
TAGTTCCGTTATCAGGCATGCCTAAAATATCAAATCCTTCAGGAGGAGCATCACTATTTTCTTCCCAACGAAGCGCTGGATTAATAATTACTTCATCTCCTACAGCTAGATGTTTTACATTTGCACCGACTGATTCAATTACACCTGCCCCATCCGAACCAAGGACGAGAGCTTCTTTATTATCTCCCATACGGCCTGGTACGCCTAAATCACGTCGGTTCAAACCAGCTACTTTTAAAGAGACCAAAACGTCATTTTCACCTACTTTTTCTACTTGCACATCACTTAATTTAAGTTCACCTGCTTCTGTTATATATGCTTTCATTACATTTCATCCTTTCTTTATATAATATATGGACTAAACTCTTCTAGTTGTTCTCTTGAAGTTATATGACGCGGAAAAAAGGGATATATATTAAATCTTGTTCACTAAAGACCTTTTTATTTCTTCTAAATATGCCGTCTCATCTTTTCGCGATATAGAAAAAATCTCCACTCAATCATATTCTTCGTTTCGGTGTTAGGAAGCTTTATAGGCTTAGTGCAAACATAAATTCTATTTGTTCAATATTTCGTGCCTGTTTAAATCAACCTTATTTTTCTTATAATACGCTAAATTTAGAGTCTTCTTTAAGTTCCCTATCATACAGTAATTGTGTATACATTTCTTGTACTTTATCTCACTTTTCTAATAAATTCTCTATACCATTTACCCATTAATTCTAATCAAGACAATACACGAATTGTATGCCTTATGGGAACGGTATCAAATACTAGTTTACCATAGTTATAACTTTCTTCAATGATGATTGAAATAAGCTTATCAAATAATGGAGCTTCATCTGCCTCCTTCTGTTATCTTTATAATGGCTAATTACTGATGAACTTCTTCCAGCATTGTTGGCTGAACTGTATCTTTAACATTTTTTCACACTTTTAATATAAAGTTCTTTCTTACGTTCTCATTTAATTTATATGGCGTCAAAAATTAGGGACAATTGCAATAAAAAGATAAAAAAACACTTATTTAAAAGTGTTTTTTCTATTAATATATAAGTTATTTTATGACTACATTTCTTCCAGCAAGTGTGCCAGTAACTAAAATTATTCCCCCAAAAATGAGTAACATAAATAATGGGATATTCCAGCTACTCGTTAAGTCATGTAATCCTCCAAAAAGTGTTGGTCCTGTCGCTGCGAGTAAGTACCCAATTGATTGAGCCATACCAGATAATTCTGATGCTTCGTATCCATCTTTTGTCCTTAACGTAAAGTACATCATTGATAAACTAAAAGCACTTCCGCAAGCAATACCTATTAGGATAACAGAGATAACAATCACAACAGCATGGCCTTGAATTAATCCAATTATTCCTAATATGAAGGAACTTCCTACAAAAATACCTAATTTCTTTTGATTAAGTAACTTACCAGCCAATATTGGCACTATAAAGTTCATCGGAATAACCCCAAATTGCATGATTGATAACATCCAACCAGCACCACTTGAACTATAGCCATTTAATTGTAAAATTTCTGGTAACCAAGTTAGCAGTGTATAAAACATAAGTGACTGTAACCCCATAAATATAGTTACATACCATGCGGTTTTTGATTTCCACATATTTGTTTTTTTAGTTGTTTTATCTGTACTAAATTTAGGTAAATCTGCTTTGGTTTTAAGTTGCGGTAACCAAATTATAATTGCGATTAACACTAAAACAACCCAAGCTCCTAAAGAGCCCTGCCATCCAAGGTTTCCAATTGAAGAAATTGGAACACTTAAGCCTGAGGCTAATGCAGCAAACAAATTCATCGAAACGGCATAGAAAGCAGTCATTAAACCTATTTTCAATGGAAAACTCATCTTGATAAGGCCAGGTATTAACACATTACCAAAGGCAATCCCGATTCCTATTAGAGTGGTCCCAGCAAATAAAGTAACTACACCAGTCATTGAACGCAATATAATACCAATTGCTAAAATAAGCATTGAAAGGAATATTGTTCTTTCCATACCAAACTTATTAGCAATTTTAGGTGCAAATGGTGATATGAGAGCAAATGCAATCAATGGCACTGTCGTAATTGTTCCAACTACAGCATTACTAACTCCTAAATCATCTCTAATAACAGGTATTAAAGATCCTACTGAAGTAAGAGGAGCACGTAAATTCGCTCCAATTAACACAAGTCCAATTAATAGGAATAGTAATTCTCGTTCTGTTTTATCTTGGTTTTTCGTCCTTAATTGCATTTCTTTCCCTCCGTTAATTCTTCGCTTATAATAAGCGATTTGAAAACTTTCTTATTATATTTTTGTTTCTATATTAGCGTTCATTGACCTTTAAATTTTAACATACTTGGTAATATGCTACAAAACAAGTACTCAAATTTTCAATTATCCATTTAAAATTAAGACTAGCTCTACGTTTTTTGATAACACAATCCCTTCTAATTTAAAATTAATTAAAGAGGGTTATAATAATCTCTACAAAAAAGAAGCTGATATGAGCCGGTTTAATACCGTCAACATATCAGCTAATCAACTGTTTAGAAATTAAATCTCATCTATTTAAGTAAGTCATACTTTAATTTAAAGACTTTCATCTATTTCTTTTACCATCTCAGCTACTGATTCTAAACCGCCGCCTGATAGGTACCAGTATTCAGGGTTTAAATAAACAATATTATCTTCTTTATATGCTTTTGTTTTTTCCATTAATTTGTTTTCAACAACTACTTTAGCAGACGATTCTTCTCCAATTGCAGCACCACGATCAACTACATAAAGAATATGCGGATCTTCTTCTGATACATATTCAAAAGTTACATTCATACCATGAGTCGATGCTTCAATATCTTCATCAATCGGTTTAACACCAAACACATCATGGATTAATCCAAAACGCGAATTTGGTCCGTAAGCACTGATTTTATCATCATTGGCTAAAATAATCAGACCCGATTTATCAGCTTCTTCCGCTTTTTTAGCAGTTGCATCAATTTGTTCTTTAATTGCATCTAATTCAGTCTGTGCTTCAGCTTCTTTATCAAATATCTCACCAATTACTCCAACATTCTTTTCAAATGAATTCATATAATCAGTTGTATCAACACCTAAGAATACAGTTGGTGCAATTTCTGATAATTGATCATATAAATCTGCTTGACGTCCAGAGATAATAATTAATTCAGGGTCTATTTCTGAGAGCTTTTCAAAATCCGGTTCTTTCAACGCACCAACATTCTCATAATCATCACCTTCATATTTCTCTAAATATCCAGGAATATTTTGTTGTGGAACTGCTGCTACATCAATGTCTAGCTTATCCAAAGTATCTAATGAACCAAAGTCAAAAGCCACTACTCTTTCCGGATTTTTTTTAACTGTTGTCTCACCAAGATCATGTTCAACAACTACTTCTTCAACTTCTTTTGCATCATCACTCTCAGTCGCTTCAGATTCATCGTTACCACCACATGCAGCTAAAGTTAAAACAAATATTGACATTAAGATTAAAGTTAAAAACTTCTTCATTATTTTTACCTCTTCCTATTTTGGAATATACTCTAGTAGTATACGCAAATTTTTTGGTTATCAATCTCTTGTATATTTATATCCATATCGTAAATATCTTTTAAAACACATTCATCAATCACGTCACATGTTTTACCATGCTTGACTATTTCTCCGTCTTTTAAAGCAACAATTTGATCTGAATAACATGATGCAAAGTTTATATCATGGATCACGATGACAATCGTTTTTCCTAATTCATCGACTAGCCTTCTTAATGTTTTCATAATTTGAGCAGAGTGCCGCATATCTAGGTTGTTTAATGGTTCATCAAGTAGGATATAATCTGTGTCTTGCGCTAAAACCATAGCAATATATGCTCTTTGACGTTGTCCTCCACTTAATTGATCTATATACTTATCCTGAATAGGCTCTAATTCCATATAACTAATTGCTTCATCAATCTTTTCCCAATCTTTCTTTTTTAAACGTCCTTGTGAATGAGGAAAACGTCCGAATGAAACAAGCTCTTTTATAGTTAAATTCACATTTGTTGTATTAGTTTGCTTTAATATAGATATCTTTTTAGCTAGTTCACTATCTTTTATGCCAGCTATATCTTCACCATCAATGGTAATTTCACCTGCATCTTTTGTAATCAAACGACTAATCATAGAAATTAAAGTACTTTTTCCTGCTCCATTTGGCCCAATAAAAGATGTAATTGTTCCACGTTCAATTTGAACAGAAACGTCTTCAATTACATTCTTGTCATTATATTTTTTAGATACACTTTGTACTTTTACCATGTTTTATTCTCCTTTAATAATAGATAGATGAAGTAAATTCCACCGACAAAATTGATAATCACACTAACTGTTGTTTGAAAAGCAAAGACTTTTTCAACTACAAATTGTCCACCAATTAACGCAATAATACTGACAAATACTGAACCTAATATAATATAAGCATGTTTATATGTTTTCAAAAATTCATATGAAATATTAACAACGATTAAACCCAGAAACGTTATAGGACCGATTAGTGCTGTTGCTATAGAAATTAACACTGCGGTGATAATAAGTAAACGTTTAACAACATAATTATAAGGGACTCCTAAATTTGTTGCCTGGTCCTTTCCTAAAGCTAAAACATCTAAATACTTATAAAATCGTAAAAAGTAAAGCGTTACAAGAATTATAAGTATAATTGAAAGATAAACCAGATTTGTGTTCACATTATTAATACTTGCAAACATCTTATCTTGAACGAGCATAAATTCGTTTGGATCAATTAATACTTGCATGAACGAAGTAAAGCTACTAAAGAAAGTCCCTAAAATCATACCGATTAATAGTAAATAATAAATATTGTTACCTTCACCTCGGAACAGTAACCTAAAAAATACTAACGAAAAAACAACCATTGAAGCAATTGATATTAAGTAGTTTACATTACTATTCATCATGACAAGTGAATTAGCACCTAGCAAGAAAAGCATTACTGTTTGCGTTAGCATGTAGAGAGAGTCAAGTCCCATAACACTCGGTGTTAATATTCGATTATTTGTAATGGTCATGAAGATTGTTGTTGAAAATGCTATAGCTCCACCTGTTAAAATGATAGCCACAACTTTGATAATTCGTTTAGGTAAAATATATCCTATATTACCGGTTAAATCATAGAATATATATAAAAGAGAGAGTAATAGCGCAATAATACCGAGGGCCAGTGTTTTCTTTTTATAACCCATATTTCTTTCTCCTTAATAATAAATAAATGAATATACCGGTTCCGAATACACCAACGGTTAAGCTAATTGGTATTTCGTATGGATAAATAATAATTCTACCTATCACATCACAAGCTAAAACAAAAACTGCTCCTAGCAACGCAGTATGTATTAAACTCTTCTGTAAATGATCGCCTTGATAAATTGTTACTATATTTGGGATGATTAAACCTAAGAATGGGATCATACCAACAGATAACACAACCGATGCTGTTACCAGCGCAGCGATAATCAATCCTAAATTAACAACTTGACGATAATTTAAGCCTAAGTTTTTTGAAAAGTCCTCACCCATACCTGCAATGGTAAATTTATTCGCATAAAAGTAAGCAAATATCAATGTGGGAACGGTAATAAGCATTAATTCGTAATTTCCCGTCATTATCATAGAGAAGTCGCCTTGCATAAATGACGTCATATTTTGGATTAAATCATATCGGTAAGCTATAAATGTAGCTACCGAACTGATAATACTTCCAAACATTAGTCCTACCAATGGTATGAATACTGGATCTTTAAACTTAATTTTTTCTAAGATTTTCATAAAAATAAATGTTCCACCAAGCGCAAATGCGAAAGCGACTACCATCTTTTTCAGTGGGCTTGCACTTGTAAATATTAGTAGTGATACTAGTACACCTAATCTTGCAGAATCCATAGTACCTGCTGTTGTAGGCGATACAAATTTATTACGGCTAAGCTGTTGCATAATTAAACCCGTAATACTCATACTTGCACCTGCAATTAAAATACTGAATAATCTTGGCATTCTACTTATCAATAAGACTTCTTTTTGATCTTCAGTTAATTGAAATATATCTAATGGAGTGACATCAGAAACGCCAATAAAAACAGAAGCGATTGATAATATAATTAGTGCAGCAATTAAATAACGTAATTTCATAGCTTCTACTCCATTTTCTCGGGTATTAAGAGGTTGCTTTGTAGTCTTACTTGCATGGACTTTACTACTTAAACTACATATATTTTGCAACAATAAATGTCTCTTTAACTTTAAAAATTATTACAAGGATAATCACACAAAATATCAGCTTTTAATTAAATTATCCTATTCATAACTACTTTAGTTTATATCATTATTTTCTTATTGATAACGATTATCAATAGCCTTTTAAAAAAAGAGGTAGAAACCTTAATACATAGTCTCTCCCTATAATCTATTATCAGTTACCTATTCGGCAATGAAAATCATTATCAGTTACTAAATATAATGATACTTACTGTGCATTTTAAAGTCAAGATTTATTGTTTATCACTCACTAATTTAAATGTTTTCTACACTCCTTTCTGTCACATCTTTTATGTATATTTATCATTCCATATGATAATGAGAATCAATATCAATTAACTATAATCTCTATACTATCTTTTAATTAGTTTTTGTCAATCTTTTATACAAACTTATTTTTATTTTAACCATATAAATAAGCGCTACGTCGATTTGTTATTATCAACATAGCGCTTATTCTAATATGTGGTGTACATCCGTTGGCTTCCACTACAGATGACGTGCTTACCGCGGGCAACGTCTCAACTAATTTCATCAGTTTTTTTAAAACTGATGAAATGGATTTTCGACTGTTGCTTTTCCCGCAGGTGTCAGTCATCTTTCGTTTCAGACAACTCACTTATGCCTTTTATCTTGATGATACTTATAAAACAGTGATTATCTCATCCAATACTTTAAATTTTAAATGATATTATATTCAAGCGTATGGTGTACATCTGTTGGCTTTCACTACAGATGATCTGACACGCTTACCAGAGGTGTCGGTCATCTTTCGTTTCAGACAACTTGTTTTCTATTATAAAAAAATAACGTCAGCGAATTTCCATCAAGCTTTTTAGTTAACTAAAAAAGCTTGAATTATCTTCACTCACGTTATTTATTGCATAACCTTATTTTTATTCACACTCATCGCCAACACAACAAGATCCTATTTGGCCAGCTGACTGAAGTTTTGGTTTGTCACTGCATTCTTTTTTTGTTTGTTCGATAACTTCTATAAAAGATTCTAATGAATGCAAGCCTGGAAGGGCATATGTATCATCAAAGATAAAAAATGGGACACCTTGTACTTCTAACTCTTTAGCTTCTTCGATATCATCATGCACTTTTTTTGCATAATGATTTAAACGAAGTAAGTTGATTACTTCTTCTTGATCTAACTCAATTTCTTTAGCTAGGTTAAGTAACACATCATGTTTACTAATTTCTGCCGCTTCGACAAAATAAGCTTTTAATAAGCGCTCAGTCATTACTTCACCT
>DATGTX010000088.1:0-2002 GCA_035301645.1 Pseudogracilibacillus sp.
CTTTAGCATAAGTAGTACTTAATAAGCCACCAAGATTTTTAGCACCCCCAGCAATAACTACAACTTTGTCTTCTAAACTATTAAATTTACCCATATTATATAACCTCCTTTGAATATTATGTTTCAATCATAAACCTTAGACCGCGATATCAAGCAAGCATTTCACAAAAAAATTTGAAGAAGTAAATTGATATATTCACCATATTAACAAAAACAACTAGTTCTAAACCTTTTTATTTCAATTTATGTCTAGCTAAGTGTAGGCGATCCAAAAAAACCCCCCACTCTACTGGAATAGATTGAGGGTTCGATGATTTGATACATTTATTATTTATAATTTAACATCATAGAGGGCGGGGTGCAAAATAAACATATACATAGTTTAAATAAGAAAAATTTAATTCACTTTACCTTCGCTCAATTCATTCACTGCTAGTATAGCTTGTGCTACGTCTTCAGCTGTAAATTCGTCACTTAAATTAGAGAAAGTATCATTAGGATCTTTTGCTAGTTCTCCTACTTTTACTAAGTCTTCAAAAGAAGTGTCATGTAAATGCATTTTATCTAAAGTTATTGGCATTTCTAAGAATTTATAAAAATCTATATATTTTTTAATTTCTTCATAAGGTTTATTTTCTAAAACCATTTGAACAAGAGTTCCATAAGCTACTTTTTCACCATGTCCAAGTTTATGGATATCTCCTGATAAAGCTGTGAATCCGTTGTGTATTGCGTGGGCTGCAGCGAGTCCACCATTTTCAAAACCACTCAAAGATTTTACTTCGAGTTTGTCTGAACATCAGAGTATCATTCTGAGTTTTTATAATCTTTTGCCATTTGTATAAATTAGGTTTTTGTACCATTCAAATGAGTCTTTTTTAATACGTTTTTTACTACCGTTACCGTAATCATCTTGATCAACATAGATAAAACCGTAACGTTTAGTCATTTCACTTGTAGACATAGAAATTAAGTCGATAGGTCCCCAAGCAAGATACCCCATTAAATCCACGCCGTCTTGAACTGCTTTTTTGGCTTCTGTAATATGCTTTTCAAGATAGTCAATACGATAGTTATCATGGATTTGACCGTTTTCAACGATGTCTTTAGCACCTAAACCATTTTCAACAATAAATAAAGGTTTTTTATATCTGTCCCATAATTCATTTAGGACTATTCTTAATCCAATAGGGTCAATTTGCCATCCCCAGTCTGAAGCTTCAAGATAAGGGTTTTTAAGGCTATTCATTAAATTACCTTGTGTTGTTTCTCCTTCAGGAGAAGTCGAAGATAATAGAGACATATAGTAACTAAACGAGATATAGTCCACAGTATATTGCTTAATGATTGCTAAATCTGCATCTGTAATGTCTAAAGTAATATCGTTATCGCCTAAGAATTTTTTGTAAAAATTAGGATATTCACCAAGTGCATGTACATCTGTATACATTAAATTCATTTGATCTTCATGTTGTGCTTTCAATACATCTTCTGGATTACATGTATAAGGGTAATGTTTCATACGCGCGAGCATACAACCCATTTGAGCATTTGGTATAATTTGCTTTAATTTTTTAGTTGCTAATGAAGAAGCGACGAATTGATGATGTAAGGCCTGGTATGAAGCTTTTAAAGGGTTTGCTTCTCTATCAGAAATAATACCACCACCTGTATAAGGTGAAATATTAATAATATTGATTTCATTAAAAGTCATCCAGTATTTCACTTTATCTTTGTAACGTGTGAATACAGTTTCTGCATAGTGAACAAAGTGATCAATAACGTTTCTGTTAACCCAACCGTTATATTTTTCAGTTAGACCAAATGGCGTTTCGTAGTGACTTAAAGTGACTACAGGTTCAATATGGTTCTGTTGCAAAGTAAAAAAATATAGCTAACCACTAATTTATCATGTCAGTGTTCGCTTAACTTGCTAGCATGATGCTAATTTCGTGGCATGGCGAAAATCCGTAGATCTGAAGAGACCTGCGGTTCTTTTTAT
>DATGTX010000089.1:0-53662 GCA_035301645.1 Pseudogracilibacillus sp.
TTCAGACATAACAATCCCTCCTTAATTTAATACTAAAGCTATATAACTAAAGTGCAACAATTTATATTCATTTCCATTTAAAATAAACATCCTACACGTAATTGATAAATAAGCTATAATTAAACGAAGACGTATATAAAAATGATAATGTAATTAAAGAGGTCATAAAATGAGAGTGAAAAGTATGATTATTCTTAGTACCTTAATTGTTTTAGTAATTTTTCTTTTGATTTTTAAACCGATAAACAATAAAGAGTATAAAAATTTCGAAAAATTAAAAGCTAAAGAAGTGGAAAATAAAGACTACACAATCAGCCATAAAAAGTCAGATTCTCGTGTTCTTTTAATAGCTATCCACGGTGGCGGGATTGAACCAGGCACGACAGAACTCATTGAAGGGATAGCTAAAGATAATAGTTATTCGTACTATAGTTTTAATGGAATTAAACAAACAGGGAATCAAAGCATGCATATTACATCAACACATTTTGATGAACCGCAAGGATTAGATTTAGTAAAGAAGAGTTTGGTGACAGTGTCATTTCATGGTTATGAAGAACGTGACCAAAAACATACTTATCTAGGTGGTTTGGATACGGGATTGGCAAAAGAAATAGCAAAACAATTAAAAAAGGCTGGTTTCTCAGTAAGTGATGCACCGAAAGAATTAAGTGGTAAAGAAAAAGATAATATCACAAACAAAAATAAGCGAGGGAAAGGTGTTCAACTTGAGATAAGTACGGCACAAAGAGAAGCCTTCTTCAAAAACAATGACTTATCTTCAAAAAATAGAAAACATAAAGAAACTACATTTTATGAATACACATCAGCAATCGAAGCGGCTTTAAAAATTAATCATAAAAATAATAAATAAGGGTGAGGAATGAATGAAAACTTATCAATTAGGTGTTATGTATGGCGATGGGATCGGTCAAGAAATTGTTAAAGCAACTTTAGCAGTTATAAAAGCTGCAAATAAAAATGAATTAGTAAAAATCGAATTAGAAGTATTGCCGATGGGATTAACAGCAATTGAACAGCATGGTCATCCATTACCAGACCAAACAAAAGAGAGTTTAGCAAATAAAGATGGCTGGATTATGGGGCCACATGATTCAGCCGCTTATCCAGAACGTTTTAAAGATGAAAGAAATCCGAGTGGTGAGTTACGTCATTACTTTGATTTATTTGCGAATATTAGACCCTCCAAATCGATTAATGGGATTAAAGGTTTGGTAAATGATGCTGATTTAATCATTTACAGGGAAAATACAGAAGGTTATTATCCAGACCGAAATATGCATGAGGGTGTAGGAGAGTGGATGGTTACACCTGACGTGGCTATATCAACAGGTGTGTTTACAAGAAAAGCAATCGAGCGGATTGCCCATGCTGCATTTAAAGCAGCACTCGAAAGGCGCAAACAAGTAACAATCGTACATAAAGCAAATGTGATTCGGTTAGGTACAGGTCTTTTTAAAGATGTTTGTTTAGAAGTCGCAAAAGATTACCCAGAAGTAGAAGTGAATGATTTCCATGTTGACGCGATGGCAGCCCATTTAGTTAAAAGGATTGCTGACTTTGATATAGTGGTAACAGAGAATATGTTTGGGGATATATTATCGGATTTAACAGGCGAACTTGTTGGTGGATTAGGGTTATCACCAGCGATTAATACAAACCACACCCAAGCAATGGCACAAGCCGTTCATGGTTCAGCACCAGATATCGCAGAAAAAGGCATTGCAAATCCTGTCGGTATTATGCTTTCTTCGGTCATGCTGCTTGATTGGTTAGGAAAAAAACATCAAGATGATGAATTAATTTCATTAGCCGAAAGAATTGAAACAGCGATTTTCATTGCTTTAGAAACAGGAAAAACGACGCCTGATTTAGGCGGTTCTGAATCAACAGAATCTTTTTCTAACATAGTTATTGAGCATTTAAATACTAATTGATGACAGACTAAACCCTACTAGACAAATTAGTAGAGGTTTAGTTTTTATATTAGTTTTACGTGGTTAGGTTCGTCAATGGTAAATGTACCCCGTTTTTCAATCCAATTAATCAAAGCGTCAATTGCGCTTACATCAAGATTCCGCCTGTCGGTCCCGTATTTAGCAGGCACTCCTTGAACTGTAACAAAAGCGACGTCATAAAGTTTATCTCGAATAATTGGCTCCTTATTAATATACAGATGTTTGATTCGTAAACCTTTAGCATTTTCAAGTTTAATATATAAATCAATGCCATGCATGCGTTTTAAATAGCCACCTTTTTGGTCATAAGGATTTTTAGCAAAGGTGTTTTCAATGTTTTCTTCAAGCATATTTAAAATTTCTTCGCCAGTTAATGTCACTTTAGAGACTGGTGGATTAGTTGGAATGATATTATATAAGTCATTTACTGTGACAGGTCCAGGTGTAATTGGCGCCCCATATCGCCATCCATTAGAAAAAGCGATTGGTGTCTCAGCTGCCTCAGATATAGCAGAGAGGAGTAATTTATCCATCGTCGTTTCTAATTGAGCATTTCGGTTTAATGGTTTTAAAGTTTCACCAATGACCCGGTTTAATTTCGGTCGATATTCTTTTAATGTATTTTGGATGAGGGTATCAACTTTTTTATCAGGTATAATTGATTCTGCGATTTCAATTAACTCATGCTGATGGCTTTTGACTTTGCCATTTGAGACTTCGATAGTGAGTTTGCCTAAATGAGATCCATGGCAACCTGACTGAATGATTAATGTATCATTTACGATAGCAGGTTCAGTAAAACGATTATGGGTATGTCCGCTTAAAATGATATCAATGCCTTCAACTTCTTCAGCCAATTTCGTTTCTTGAGGAAAGCCTAAATGTGAGAGAACGACAATTAAGTCAGCATTTTGATTTTTTAATTCGCTAATTTGTTCCGATAAATGTTCATCCCCATTTGTGAAATAAATCCCTTCTGAAAAGTGTTTGGGCATTAACTTATCAATTATAGGCGAAGCAATGCCAATAACCCCAATTTTGACTCCTGATTTTTCGATCATTAAATGAGCAGGAAATAGTAATTCGTTTGTTTCCTTTTTAAAACAATTATTTGCAAGAAATGGGTAGTCGAGTTGACTAACCAGATGCTTAAGCTGTTTTGGACCATACGCAAAATCCCAATGTCCGGTCATTGCCAAAAAAGGCAATTCATTTAAAATAGGTACAATCGCTTCGCCTTTACTTGTCACAACTGGATAAGTTCCATGAAAGGTGTCGCCATTATCAAAAAGTAACACGTCGTGATTAACTTCTTTTTTAATTTCTTTAATTAATGAAGCTATACGAGCGTAGCCGCCAGCTTGACGATAAGTTTCTTGGCCGTGTTCGATAAAAACTTCTTCATGTAATTCCAAATAAGCATGGACATCATTAATCTGTAAAAATGTGAGTGAAGTCATCTCATCTCTCTCCTTTATATATACATGATAAAATGTTATTTCAAATAGTCAATGGTAAATTGCATGCAATATTGAAACGCAGTTTAAAATACTGTAGGTGTCAAAGCCATGTGCTTCCTTTTTTTATGGTATAATTTATTCTGAAATGAGTATTATCTATTTTTTAGCCTTGTAATTAATGGTAACGCATTCATTTTAACGAATGGAGGTTATTTTATGTATCTGACTGTTGAAGAAATATTAAGGTTGAAAATATTTGACCAAGCAAGAATTTTGACAGGAATTGAACAATTAACACATTATCAATTTAACTGGATATCAATTATCGAAGGTTCGGTTGAAGATTTTGTGAAAGAAAAAGAATTAATTTTAACAAAAGGGATAGAATATGCTGAAGATCCTGAGGCATTAATTGATTTTACAAAAGAAGTCTATCACTCAGGAGCTGCTGCATTAGGTATAGCTGTGGGACGATATATATTTGAAGTGCCACAAAATGTCATTGAGTTTGCTCAAGCACATGATTTTATTATTATTGAACTACCGATAGAAATAAGATTTTCTGATATTCAAAGACAAGTTATGTTTTTAATTAATGAAAAACAAAACGATATCTCTTTACGTGCTGAAAGAATTCAAAAAAGGTTAATTAACTTAGTAATTCAAGGGAAACACTTACAAGATTTAATTAAATATATCGAAGCTGAATTAGGTTGGCAGATTGTATTTTTAGATAGTGAGTCAAGACTTGGTGAACATAATAAATTAGAGAAGGTGTTAATTAGCTTATGGGAAAGTGAAACTACAAAAAAAGATAGTGAAGTAGAAGAGTATGCTCATAATTTAAAACTAATAAAGTATCAAAATTATAATATTATGAAAAAAGATGTGTCCATGGATACGGGACAGATAGGTGAAAGTAGTTTTATTATTCAGCTTAATAAAAATGAAGATTTAACTCCTGGTATTTTTCAAATTATTGAAAGTTTATCTGCTTCTACGGCTCTATGGATTTCTCGAGAAGATGCGATTTTAAAAACGGAGTTACGTTTACGTAATGATTTTATTTGGAATTTAGCAAATACCCCAGACATTGTGATTGATAATCATATTAAGTCACGTGCAAAACTATTTGGCTATAAATTGAATGTACCTTATATATGTCTTGTAGGGAACCCAGAAAACTTTGATGATTTAGCAAAGACTAGATATGATAGTGATTTGTTTGGGTTTAAAAATAGTATTTACTATATCGAAGAGGAAGTTCAACATGCTGCAGCTTTTCTAAATAAATCAGTTGTATTCACTTACTCTAATAACGAGTTAATTATTTTTTTAGAAGATGATGAAGATATCGGTAATGTGAACATATTTTTAGACCTCGTTGAAAAGAAATTAAATACGCTCATGCCAGGTTCAATCATTTCCTGGGGAATAGGCAGAGACGGTGATGGTATCTTACAATTCCATGAAAGTTATAAAAAAGCAGCGTCAGCGTTAGATATAGGTAGAAAGCAAAATGGGCCCGGTGAACGTGTTCATTATAAAGCGACAGAATTAAATCGCTTACTTATGATCATGGAAAAAAATGACGATATTAAAAAGATTATAAAGAAAGTATTAATGCCTTTAATTCTTTATGATAACCAAAAAGATATGAACTTAATGGAAACGTACATTATTTATGATAAACATAATAAAAATGTTAGTCAGTCAGCAAGGTCGCTAAATTTACATAGACAGTCATTATTATATCGATTAAGTAAAATTGAAGATTTGACTGGCTTATCTTTAGACAACTCAAATGATGCTTTACTGCTTAATATCAGTATTAAGTTATACACACATGCATTTTAATCACTTATGCTAAATTATTCTTTCTAAAGTGTCTAAAAAATTCACAGAAAGTTCATACAATTTGTCACATGCTTTATTAAGTATGAAAACGTATTCTTTAGATAAGACGTAATTTAGATATAGGAGTGATTACAATGTCAGCAATGAATAAACATCAAATGAATCAAGAGTTAATTAATTTAGAACAACAAAATGTACACGATGTAGTGGATTTAAATCTTAAGCGCTCAGAAGCTGAATTAAGAGAACTAGACAGAAAACACTTTATTCACCCGAGTACTCCAATGAAAAAGTTTGCTGAAACGGGACCGACACTTATATTTACTAAGGGTGAAGGTATTCACTTAACTGATACTAATGGACAACGATATATTGATGGATTATCATCACTTTGGAATGTAAATATTGGTCATGGAAGAGCAGAGCTTGGAGAAGTAGCAATGAAACAGATGAGTACTTTAGCTTTCTCTTCTACATTTAATTCATGGAGTCACGAACCAGCAATTAGGCTTGCGGCTGAAATTGCTAAATGGACACCAGGTGATTTAAATGCAACATTCTTTACTTCTGGAGGTTCTGATTCAAATGACTCTGCATTCAAAACGATTCGTCATTATTGGATGTTAAAAGGTAAACCAGAAAAAACTAAAGTAATTTCACGTACAAAGTCTTACCATGGCATTTCAATTGGAACGACAAGTGCTACAGGAATCGAAGAATTTAGAACGTTCACAAATTCTTTATCACCTAATTTCCATTATGTAGAAAGTTCAATCGAAGCGTTAGAAGCTAAAATTGAAGAAGAAGGTGCAGATACAATTGCAGCCTTTATTAGTGAACCAATTCAAGGTGCAGGTGGTGTAAATATACCAACTGAAAATTATTTTAAAGAAGTTAGAGATTTATGTGATAAGCATGATATCATCTTTATTTCAGATGAAGTAATTACAGGATTTGGTCGGACAGGTAAGAATTTTGGGATTGAACATTTTGGAGTCGTTCCAGATATTATCACTATCGCAAAAGGGGTTACAAGTGGTTATGCTCCTTTAGGCGGAATGATTATGTCAGATCGTTTATATAAAGATCTTCAAGATCATTCACAAGGAAATTATTTCCAAGGGTACACATATAGTGGTCATCCCGTTGGAACGGCAGTTGCACTTAAGAATTTAGAAGTCATTAAAGAAGAGAATTTAATTGAAAATATACGCGCGCGTGGCGAACAAATGTTAGAAGGATTCAAACAAATACAAAAAGAAAACGCAGATATTATAAATGTACGGGGGATTGGTTTAATGGGTGCTATCGAGTTTAAACGTGAAGTGGGCGCAGAAGCAATTGGTCCAGAAATCGTTGCCGAAGCTTTAAAACGTGGGTTAATATTACGCCCTATTATGTATGAAAATCAGGATACATTAGCGCTAGCACCTCCATTTGTCATTACTGAAGAGGAAATGGGCGAGTTGCTAGACATTTTAAATGAGTCTATAAAAGTCGTCCAAGAAAAATCAACAACAGAGCATACTTTCCTTCATTAAAACAAAATAAAAATGCCATTGAGATACTCAATGGCATTTTTTTATTCTATGCTTGTTTCAAGCCCTTTTTTGATTAATGCTCTAATTGTTTCGTTTTTACCTCGAAAATTATGTGCTTCTTGATATGCTGATATCTTAGTTTCGAGTTCTACAGGTAGTATAACCATTAGATGGGTAGTTCTATCTTTTATCGACATTTGGTCACCTCTTATTCATTATATCTCAAAAACGTTGTTAAATCAATGTTTTGAGTTTATTACTAGAAAAATCTGAATTTAATATCTGATCCTTCCTTAAGTATAACTTCTTTTATCTGCTTTATTATGGTAAGTTTAATTTTAGGTGAATAAAATAGAATGGATGAATTAATATGATTAAATTAAAAGTAATAAAAAAAGAAAATGATAAATTTAAAAGAGGTTTTCCATTAATTATGAAAGAAGCAGTCATAAATAGTGAAGCACTCAAGCAAGAAGGCGAGCTATTTAAATTATTAGATCACAATAATAACTTTATAGGTACAGCTTATTACGGGTTGCAAAATAAAGGAATAGGTTGGATATTATCGCGAGATGCAAAAGAAACTATTGATTATTCTTTTTTCAAAAATAAAATTGACCAAGCACTAAATGAACGTAATGATTTCTTTTTAGATACGATGACAAATGCATTTCGCATATTTAATGGTGAAGGTGATGGTATTGGCGGATTAACAATTGATTATTATAATGGGTATTATTTAATTAATTGGTATAGTGAAGGAATTTATTCTTTTAGAAATCATGTCTATCAAGCTTTACAAGGCGCAAAAAATTATCAAGGTATCTATGAGAAGAAGCGGTTTGATACAAAGGGAAAGTATATTGAACAAGATGATTTTGTGATGGGTAAAGAAGCGGAATTTCCTTTAATTATTAAAGAAAATGGAATGAATTATGCTACTAACTTAAATGATGGCGCAATGACGGGAATCTTTTTAGACCAACGTAATGTCCGTCAGTTAATTAGGGATAAGTATGCTAAAAACAAAACAGTTTTAAATACATTTTCTTACACAGGTGCATTTTCGGTTGCAGCTTTACATGGCGGTGCGAAACAGACAATTAACGTTGATTTAGCTAAACGGAGTAAATTAATGACTGAAGAACAGTTCACAGTGAATCAGCAAGATGTTGATGCTCAAGAAATTCGTGTGATGGATGTGTTTAATTACTTTCGTTATGCTAAACGTCATGAATTAGAGTTTGATATGGTCATCTTAGATCCACCAAGTTTTGCACGATCAAAAAAGTATACCTTTAGTACTGCCAAAGATTATCCAGCGTTAATTGCAGACGCAATAGCAATTACTAAAACTAATGGAATTATTGTGGCGTCAACGAATAATGCGAGTTTTGGTATGAAGAAATTCAAACAATTTATTGAAACAGGCTTTAATGACTCGAATACACGTTATAAAATACTGGAAGAAATGTCGTTACCTAAAGATTTTAAAACTACTAAAGAGTATCCACAATCTAATTATTTAAAAGTAGTCTTTTTACAAAAATTATAAAGTGAGATTAAGCTTGAGTTGATTAAGATAAATATGTATTTATTAGCAGGTGATTTTTAGGGCATCCAGAAAAAAATGTGGAAAGTATAATGCTGTTTTCAATCGCAAATCAAATATGCTCGCTTGCCGCGGGCGAGCAATGAGCCTCACAGGCTTCGCCTGTGGGGTCTCATCTGGCTCTTTGCTCCCGCAGGCGTCTCGCATATTTGATTTGCTAATATGTAATGTAGTGTAATTTTAATTTTTCACATAATAATCTGAATATGTTTTTTACAGATACTTTTACTATGGATTTTTTATTTAGATATTTAATAATGATTGCAGCGTTTGCTGCAGGATGGTATGTAATGAGAGTATTAAGTAAACGATTAAAAAAGTAATAAAAGAATATTAAAAAGCACAGAGCATATCAAACTCTGTGCTTTTTAATTTGAACTTAATGATCTTTATCTCGACGGCTTATTAAATAATAAGCATTAATCATCGAGGCAATAGGGATAATTAAGGCGATACCAATTCCTGCAAAAGAAATAATTAACATTTCGGCACCAAAGACTTTTGAATTAGCAATATCACCAATGGAATAAGATAAATCTTTAAACCAAAGTAAAAGAGCCATATATCCACCAAAAAAAGCGAAGAATAAAGTATTGGCATTAGAGCCTAGGATATCACGCCCAATTGTAAGCCCAGAAGTAAATAATTCTTTACGTTTAATATTTTTATTATGTTGAAAAATTTCTTGCATGGGTGAGGTGATTGAAATAGCCATATCAGTTATTGCTCCAATAGTACTCATAATGATTACAGAAGTGGCTACTTTCATGAAATCCACACCAATTAATAAAGAGTACGCACTTAATTCATCAATTCCTTCTTCACTAAACCCTTGAATCATCGTTTTAGTCGTCACAAAATGAATAAGAATTAAAAGAAGCGAAATAGTAATCATCGTTGCGATAAAAGCAGTAACTGTTTTGCTATTCACTTTATTAATAAACAGTAAATTAATAGAGCTAATTAAGACTGAAGCAATCAAAGTAAGAATAATAGGGTTAGCACTTTCATCTGTCATGAAAAGAATCGTGAGAATGATAACCAAAAAGTTTAGAAATAATGAAAAGAATGACCTTGCTCCTTTTTTACCACCAATAACAATCATCAACACAGCGAGAATGAGTGTTAATAAAAAAATAACATTCATAATTTTGCCTTCTTTCTATTTAAGAAGAATAAAGAAACATATAAACCGATTGGAATAGTTAAGACAATACCAATACCTCCAGCAAGAGCGCGTGCGATTTCTAGAGAAAGATTCATTGATATAGTAAAAAATAATGGGGAGCCATTTTTTAAATATAAAAGCATAATTGGTATAGATCCACTTAAATATGCAAAGAATAATATATTTGTCATTGTTCCCATGATATCTTTTCCAATATCCATGACTGATTTCTTGAGTGCTGTGTTTGATATATTGTTGTTTTTTTCATGTAATTCAAAAGTAGAAGCAGACATTGTAATTGCGACATCCATCACGGCACCGAGAGAGCCTACAAAGACTCCCGCCATAAAAACTAATTTATAAGGACGTGTTAAAAAGTCCATTGCTTCGTATCGTAAACCTTCTTCATTTGTCAGGACTAAAACTAAATATGCAATTAATACTGAGATAAAAGTACCAAGTAAACTAGCGACAATCGCTGCGTAAGTTTTTTCATTTCTACCATTTACAAGTAATAAAGAACTAACAGTGAAAATGATGACACATAAACTAATAACTAAAAGTAAATTTATATTATTATAATTAATATAGATATCTAGAGCAAAAGATAATACGAGAGCGTTAATAGCCAAACTGATTACAGCAAAAAAACCTTGTCTTTTACCAATTAAAACAAGTGTCAAAATAAAAATCCAAGCGATATAAATAATATACTTGTCACGTTTTATATTTGTAACATACCCAGTTAGTGGCTCTTCTGATTTACTTAAGGAAACAAATAGTTCACTTCCAGGTGTGTATGCTTGGTCATAAGCTCCTGCGATGGAATAATCATTCATAAGTTCAATCGTATCGCCGACATATTCACCATTCATTATTTCAGCAGTCAATTTTTGTGTAGAAAATATATCCTGATTATTAAAATTATCAACTGTATCCGTTTGTTCGATTAATTCAGTATGAGTGACTTTAACAATGGGGGTTGAATAAAAGGAATAATTGTTATTAACAAAAATGATTGAACCAATAAAAGCTACTATCATAATCGAAAGAACAATAATTTGCTGTTTATTCATTTGTTTAAGTTTATTTAAAATAAATGTCACGAATATTATCCTCCTCATACTAGATAATTAAGCTTAAGTGTAACTTAAAAAAACTTAAAGATAAACTAATGAGTAGTTACTTAAGGCTAAATGAGCTTTTAATAGGAGTATTCTTTAAGGATTGAATTAGAATGTGATATAATTAGCTAAAATAAAAATTAAAAAGGCGTGAATAGTATGTTACGAGACAAAGAAGTGTTATGGCGAGAAAATAAGTACGAAGTAATGTCACACTCAGAAAACTCGTACAGACATATTCAGAAAGTTTTAAAGGAAATAACTTTAACTGATTTATCAAAGTTGATAGAGGAAGCTAAAGTAATACCTAGAACAGTAGGCTCAGTTAGGAATACATATCAACATATCTGGGGCTATTTTAAAAAGAAATCAACAGTGGAGGAAAAGAATAAAACATTTAGACTGCTTAATAACTTTCAAAAGGGTAATGAACAAGAAGAACTATGGATTTGGTTAGCCGAATTAGCAAAAAAATATGAGCAAGAATATTTATTAAATAGCACGTTAATTGCTCGCTATTTAAAATAAATGTTTTTAAATTTTAAATTCGGGTATTTATATTATTACTAAAAAAGAAAATAAGGAGTCGGTTTTTTTTGGACGATCGGTTTTGGAAGAATCCAGTATTTTTAATATCTTCAATAACTATCTTAATCATAGTAGTATTTGGTGCTGCTGCGCCAGTCAGTTTTGGTAAAATTGCAAACATATTATATGACTTTACCCAAATCAATTTTGGTTGGTTTTATTTATTAACAGTTTTTTCACTGATAGTATTTCTTATAGGGTTAACGTTAAGTAAATACGGGGCAATACGTTTAGGTGGAGATGATTCCGAACCAGACTATCCATTCTTTACTTGGATTGGCATGTTGTTCTCTGCTGGTTTCGGTGTTGGACTTGTGTTTTGGGGAGTAGCAGAACCAATGAGTCACTATTTTATTTCTCCAACAGAAGGCGTAGCTGACTCTTCAGCAGAATCAGCACGGATTGCAATGGGCTATTCATTCTTCCATTGGGGTATATCACAATGGGCGATATTTGGCTTGGTTGGCCTTGTTATAGCATTCTTACAATTTAGAAAAAAGAAAGATGGACTTATTTCTACAGCACTTGAACCTGTAGTTGGCTCTAATAAATATGTTAAAAACGGAATTGACTCATTTGCAGTTATCGCCACAGTAATGGGGATTGCAACTTCAATCGGCCTCGGTGTACTCCAAATGGGAGGCGGATTGGAATCTGTTTTTGGTTTCGATAATAATGTATTATTACAAACGATTATTATTATCGTTGTTTTTGGGGCTTATATGCTCTCATCTGGAACAGGTTTAAATAAAGGGATTCGTTACTTAGGTAACTTTAATTTAAGTCTATCTATTGTTTTATTATTGTTCTTTTTCTTTATCGGTCCAACAGTATTTATCATGGAAACATTCACAGTTGCTATCGGAGATTTTATTACTCATTTTATAAATTATAGTTTAAGGCTACAACCTTATCGTGGTGGAACTTGGGTGAATGATTGGACAATATTCTATTGGTCTTGGACGATTGCTTGGTCGCCATTTGTTGGAGCCTTTGTTGCACGTGTATCGAAAGGAAGGACAATTCGAGAATTTATTGGCGGTGTCGTTATTGTACCTCCCGTATTAGCTATGTTTTGGATTGCAACTTTAGGTGGTACTGCCCTACATAGTGATTTAAATAATGGAACTAAGATTGCTGAAGCGGTAGATAAAGATGTTACAAGTGCATTATTTGCTACTTTGGAACATCTACCCTTCACCAACCTATTATCTGTTTTATCAATTATTTTAGTCGCCACTTTTTTAATCACATCAGGCGACTCTGCTACGTATATCTTAGCAAGTATGACAACGAAGGGAAGTTTGATGCCTCCATTAATTGTTAAAGTTATTTGGGGTGTATTAATGGCAGCTATTGCAGGAATCCTACTATATGCTGGGGGACTTGAATCTTTAGAAACTGCTTCACTTGTTTCTGCCTTACCATTTACAGTCCTCTTGATTCTCTTGATGTTCTCAATTGTGAAATTACTCAAGAAAGAACCAATTACTGTTAGAGAAGTGGATGTTAGACAATATGAAGATATAAGAAAAGAAGCAGAAAAGCAAAGAGACGAAGATTAATAAAGAACCACCTAAAAATTTATTTTAGGTGGTTTTATTTTCGGTAAATAGATACATAAGGATTATTTTTAATTGAAAAACGCCATGGGTATTCAGCAGCGTCACCTGTGTTAGCTATTCCTACTCGTGGACCAATTACAATATCACTATTTTTAATAATTGGAGCATCACTAATATAAAGCGGTTTTTCAAACCATTTATGTCCATAATAGTTCATTGAAATGCCTAATGCTTTAGTTAGTTTACCAGGTCCATTAGTTAAATCTTTTTCTTTTTTTATTTTGGGCCGATTTAATTTCATTTGAGCAATTCCCTCGATAGGCTCTACAGCGCGAATTAATATTCCATGAGGTGTAGAAATTGGTCCTGCTACAACATTTACCAATATATGTGTATGCATTTGATAACAATAAAGTGAACCCGGTTTTTGGTACATTATTTCTGTTCGTTTTGTTGGTACATTACTAAAACTATGAGCAGCACGGTCAATTTCACCTTGATATGCTTCAGTTTCAACTATTTTTCCGACGAGCATTTGATCCGCAAGTTCATGAACAATAAATTTGCCAAGTAATTCTTTTGCTAATATAAGGGTATCTAATTCGAAAAAATTAGAATTTATAGGTTTATAATTAATTTTAAGTCAACTCCTTGTAGTATAATAGTAACAGATAGCTAAATAGAATTAAATTTATATTTATGATACCATTTATTTAAAGTGAAAAATATAAAAGAAATGATGCTGATAAAATGATATTTGTGATGATGGTTTTAGCAAGTATGCTTGCTGCTTTTCTAGGTAGTTTAGTAGGTTTAGGAGGCGGAATGATTCTTGTCCCAATACTTATCATTTTACATAATAATGTACCAGGATTTGAGTGGGCAACGACTCAAACAATCGTTGCAATAACGCTTGTTGCAATGATATTCACTGCATTATCTTCTTTACGTGCTTATCTGAAAATAAAAACAGTTGATATTAAAACAGGAACTATTCTTTTATCAGGCACAATACCAGGCAGTATTTTAGGTACTTGGTTAAACGGCACGCTTGATACGACTAATTTTTCGATGTATTTTGGTGTCTTTTTAGTATTGATGTTCTTTTTATTATTAATTGATCGTGAAAAATTAGCTAAAAAAAGAAAACCAAAAGCAACTGATAAATTAAGAGTATTTGAAGTGAAAGGTGAAACATATACATATCGTGTTAGCATTTTAATAGGTTTCTTGGTGTCATTTGTGATTGGAACTTTATCATCATTATTTGGCATCGGTGGAGGTATTATTGCTGTACCTGCGATGATTATACTTTTTGGTATGCCAGTCCATATAGCGATTGCAACATCCATGTTTATGGTGTTCTTTACTAGTTTGTTCAGTGCAACCGCACATGCTGTTACAGGAAATATTATGTGGGAATATGCAATCTTCTTTATTATAGGTGCAACTCTGGGTGGAACACTTGGTTCGAAGGTAAATCAATTTTTAAAAGGAAAAACGTTAGAATGGATATTAAAATTATTAATATTAGTAATGGCAGCACAGTTGATTTTTGGTAATTAAGGATGGTGAGCATATGAAAGAAAAATTATATATATATTATACAAATGACTTGCATAGTTATTTTGAAAATTGGCCTAAAGTAGCTACGTTTTTGAAAAGAAAAAAAGCGGATAGAAAAAGGTATGGTGAAACCTATCGTCTAGTTGATATTGGTGATCATATGGATAGTGTGAGTTCGATAACAGAAGGAAGTAAAGGGAAAGCAAACGTAGCATTATTAAATGATTTAAATTATGATCACGTTACTTTAGGAAACAATGAAGGTATAACTTTTTCTTATGATGATTTTTATACATTGTATGATGAAGCGGATTTTAATGTGATTTGTTCAAATTTAAATTGTACTGTGAATGAAAATCCTAATTGGTTAAAAAAATCTTTTATTGAAGAAACAGAATCAGGTATTAAAATCGGTTATGTTGGTTTGACAGCTGCATTTAATCCTTATTATAATTTATTAGGCTGGCATGTTGATGGTTCAGCTTTGACATTAAAACGTGAACTTATTGAATTAAAAAAGAAAGCAGATGTCATTGTCTTGCTTTCACACGTAGGCATTAATGAAGACCGGGTAATTGCCCAAAACTTTCCAGAGATTGATGTGATTATTGGTGGACACACGCATCATTTATTAAGGACAGGCGAATATGTAAATGAATCAGTCCTTACTGCTGGAGGCAAGTTCTGTTCGTATGTTGGTCAAGTATTACTAACTTGGGATCATGAATTAAACCAATTAGTTAAAAAAGAAGCCTATACAACAGATATTACGTATTTACCAGATGACCCTGAGACAAACGAATTATTAGCAGAATTAAGACATAAATCAGATGCCATCTTAAATGAAGAAGTAGCAGAACTGCCAGAAGCTTTAGCGGCAAATTGGCAAAAGACAACACCACTTATGCAAAAATTAACTGATGACGTCAAAGAAGAGACTAATGTCGATGTTGTAATGCTTAATTCTGGTTTAATTCTAGATGACTTTGATGCTGGAAAAGTTACGTATAAAGATGTCCATTATAAATGTCCTCACCCTATTAATTTATGTATTGTTCATATAAAGGGAGACGAACTAAAAGAAGTTATTCGTGTGTCTTTAACAAAAGAATTTATTAATTTGAAATTACGAGGATTTGGTTTTAGAGGTGATATTCTGGGGAGAATGATATTTTCAGGGATTGAAGTTAAAACTGGTTTTCATGAAACAGGCGAATATGTAAAAGAAGTAACATACCAAGGAGAGCCTTTAGATAGTAATCAAATATATTCTGTCGCAACAGCTGATGCATTTACTTTTGGTAGTTTACTGCCAGGAATTGCCCGTTCAAAGAACAAAGAATTATTATTACCTGAATTCATACGCAATATCTTAGCAAGAACATTACAGAAACACTTTAGCAAATAACATTTTCAAGTTATTTGCTTTTTTTTGTTACAAATTATTAGAATATTCGGAAAACATTGACTAATACATAATCGAAAGCTATAATACTTAAGAAGCTATAAAAATGAAGGGAGGAATTATTTATGGAAGAACGTTCACAATGGGGGACACGAGCTGGCTTTGTTTTAGCTGCAATTGGATCAGCAGTCGGTCTTGGTAACATTTGGCGTTTCCCAGCAGTTGCTTATGAGAATGGAGGAGGGGCATTCTTTATTCCCTATTTATTTGCCCTATTAACTGCAGGAATTCCAATTTTAATTATGGAGTTTACAATGGGTCATAAGTATCGCGGGTCTGCCCCTTTAGCTTTTAAGAGGATGAATAAAAAGTCCGAGTTCGTTGGGTGGTGGGCAGTACTTGTAGCTTTCGTTATTTCAACGTATTATTCAGTTATTGTTGCTTGGGCAATATCTTATTCAATATTTTCAATCAATTTATCGTGGGGTTCTGACCCTGAAGGCTTCTTATTTAATGATTATTTAGAATTGGCAGATGTGCCAGGAACTTTTGGAGGATTAGTCCCAGGGGTAGTTATTCCTTTAGCAGTTGTATGGATTGTCGTTTTAGGAATATTATTTAAAGGTGTTAAAAGAGGAATTGAAATTGCAAACCGAATTATGATACCGACATTATTAGTTATATTTTTAATTATAGTTATTCGAGCAGTTACATTACCAGGTGCAATATCAGGTCTAGAAGAATTCTTTAAACCTGACTTTACACAAATATTATCACCTACCGTATGGGTAGCAGCTTACGGTCAAATATTCTTTAGTATGTCGATTGCATTTGCGATTATGATTACTTACGCAAGTTATTTACCGAAAAAGTCAGACATTACAAATAATGCTTTTATAACAGGTTTTAGTAACTCGAGTTTTGAATTACTTGCAGGTATTGGTGTATTCTCTGTATTAGGTTTTATGGCGACACAACAAGGTGTACCTATAGCAGAAGTTGTTAGTGGGGGAGTGGGATTAGCATTTGTTGTCTTCCCAGCAATTATTAATGAATTTCCAGCATTTAGCGAAGTATTTGGATTTTTATTCTTCGCCTCACTTATTTTAGCAGGACTAACCTCCTTAATGTCAATTATCGAAACGTATATTGCAGGTATCTCAGATAAATTTGGAATCTCAAGAACTAAATCAGTTCTATTTGGTGGAGGACTTGCAGCTATAGTTTCGCTATTGTACGCTACAAGAGGAGGGTTACATTTCCTAGACACAGTTGATTACTTCATTAATAATTTTGGAGTTGCAGCACTAGGTTTAGTCGAAGTTGTTCTCATTGCTTGGTTTATTCGTAAGCTTAAAGAATTTAAGGACCATGCTAACCCAATATCTGACATTCAATTAGGATCTTGGTGGATAATCAGCTTAGGTGTAATTACACCACTTGTTTTAGGATTTATGATGTTTGGTTTATTAAAGGAAAATATCTTACGAGAATTTGATACAGATACCGGAAACTATGAAGGCTATTCTGATGCATTTACCCTTTATGTTGGTTGGGGATCAGCAATCTTAGCGCTAATCATTGGTATTATTATAAGTTTAATCAAGTGGAAGAACTCTAAGGAGGTCGACTAATATGAGCATGAGTGCAATTGTTGTTATGATTATTGGTATGGTTGTAATTTGGGGTGGACTTGCTGCTAGTATTATAAATGCAGTGAGTAAATCTAAAAATAAAAAAATATAAAGCAAAAAATGAGCCTTTAGAAAAATCTAGAGGCTCATTTTTTATTGAAAGAATTTTATTATTTGAGAAACATCTGTATAATACGAATAGACATGTGATTACATTAAAAGGTACAATATAATAGATATTCTGATAAGTAGAGGAGGAAATCAAATGATTGAAATATTCGGAAGTAAATACGAAATTACAGAAGATTATCGTGATGGTTTTGACGAAGAAGCGTTAGAAGCAAGGTACTCAGATATTTTAAAAAAATATGATTATATTGTTGGAGATTGGGGACATAGTCAATTAAGATTAAAAGGGTTTTATGATGAAAGTAATCGTAAGGCAGCTTATGAATCAAGAATTAATATGTTAGATGATTACTTATTAGAGTATTGTAATTTTGGTTGTGCTTATTTTGTTTTAAAAAAGGTAAAAGAAAAGTAGAATCTATTTAGATTCTACTTTTAGTCAATTAAAGTACTTTTTTGATAACCATTAAATTTTTCTTCGATGATTTTACCGAGATTGAAAATCGAGTCTTCGTTCCCGACCTTTCCCATAATTTGAATCCCAATAGGTAAATTATTTTCATCAAATCCAATCGGAACTGTTAGAGATGGTAGCCCCCATACATTTGCATATGTAACATAAGGTAAGTATTTTAAATATGATTTCGTTATTGAAAATATTTCTTTGTATAAGTCTCCATGTTTTGGAGCGCTTGTGTGGTGTACAGGAAAAACAATCAAACGTCCATCTAGATGATGATCTACACCTCTATGCCCATGCTTCAATATGTCTTCAACTTCTTTGAGACGTTTATGAGATGGCTTGAACATATTAGCGCCAATAAGTGCCCAAGATAAATCTGAGCTGGTGTTTGTTTTATTTGTCATTTTTTCTTTCAAATAAGCTCTCCATACGTTGATTTGGTCCGTATTAAACGCCATTTTCTTAATATGTCCTGCTCCATCAATCGCCATGATTTCTTGCCAAAGTTGAGCAGTATCATCAAAGTATGGTGGGATTGATTCTGTTGCTTCATAATCTTTAATTAAAAACGCTTTAAGTTCAGTAAGCAAACTTCTAGTAGCATGATCAATAGGATACCCGTTATTAATAGGGAGCACGTCGATGGCCATCTTTTCATAAAGACTCTTATTATTATTTTTATCAGTAATTAAATGATAAATTAATTTCATATCTCGGACAGACTTCCCAATTGGGCCAATGCCAAGCATATGCTTTTGGTGTTCAATAACAGTCTCAGGAAAATGTCCTGTCTCACTTACTTGAAAAGCTCCTGGTTTAAAACCAACAACGCCAGAAAAGTGGCTTGGAAATCTAATCGAACCGCCAATATCAGAAGCTAGACCAACTGCGCTTGCACCCGTGCTAATTAAAGTTCCCTCTCCACCACTAGATCCGCCTGCGGTGTGCTTTACATTCCATGCGTTATTTGTCCGGCCAAATAACTTGTTGGTAGTTTCTTGGCTGAAACAAAGTGCAGGGGTATTTGTTTTACCAATAATAATTGCGCCAGCATGCCTTAGTCTACTAACGGCAACTGCATCTTCAGTTTTAACGATATCTTTCCTATGAACAATTCCACCAGTAGTGTGCATACCTTTAACATCAAAGCACTCTTTTACACTAATAGGAACGCCAAAAAGTGGGAGATTTCTTTTGATTGAACTTGTTTCATTGTCGCATTTATTTGCTTCAATAAGAGCTTCTTCAAATCTTGTTTCCACGACAGCATTTAAGGTGGGGTTAATCTTTTTAATATGGTTAATATAAACTTCTGTGATAAATACACTTGTTAATTTTTTTTCTTGAATTAACTTAGCAATTTCTGTCGCATCCATTTTTAAAAGGGATTCAGTTGAATAATCGTTAATAAGTGTTGTCATAAATACCCCTCCCAATGAAATATGTATATTCATTATAGCATGAAATGTATAAAAATGGGTTTTGAAATAAGAATGTTGTCTTATTATAATAATTGAAATATGATACAATTAGAGAAGGTAGATTATAAAATATTGTGAGGGATATGTATGTATTTTGTAGATAGAAGTAAAATTGAACAGACACTTGCACATATTAATGAATTATTAACTGAAATTAAGAATAAACAATTTAATTCACGAATCGAAAAATTAGGCTTTGAACGGAGTACTCATTTAATTATAGAATCTATTTTAGATGTCGGGAATATGATGATAGACGGTTTCATTATGAGAGATCCAGGAAGTTACCATGATATTATTGATATTTTAATTGATGAAAATGTCATCCCTAAAGTGGAAGAAATTCCATATAAAGAAGTGATCGACTTAAGAGAGATGCTTGTCCAAAATTACTTAGAAATCAATGAAGAAACATTAACAAGTACCATGATTAATAATATAAATACGCTTGAGAAGTTTAGCTCACATATAGAAACATACTTAGAGAACGAACTTGGCGTAGCGAATGCTTTTTCAAATGAAGATTAAGAGGTGATAAAATGAAGAAAAAAATGACTACGAAAGATCAATTGTTACTTGTCTTGAAAAGAGAAGGCGAGTCGACAATGAAAGTTATTATGGAACACTTCACTATTTCTGAAATAGCAATACGTCGTCATCTTCGCGAATTAATATCACAAAAATTTGTTTCTGAAAGATCTGTTAAACAAGAAGTAGGGCGACCCTTTCATAAATATAAATTAACCACACTTGGGCATAATACGTTTCCTAACCAAGATAATAGCCTTCCATTAGAAATTTTGAAAGATGTTGAAGTAACTTTAGGTAGAGAAGCTGTCTCTAATGTGTTAAAAGAAAGAAAAAGACGCGAATCTCATTCATACGAATCAGAAGTTACTGGAAAGGCATTTAAAAAACAAATAGAGATAGTTGCAGAAATTCAAGATGAACAAGGTTATATGGTAGAATATAGTGAAAATAATGACGGAAGTTTTAATATAATAAATTATAATTGTCCTGTATATAATATCGCGTCTTCTTATCAGGAAATCTGTCATAACGAGAAAGAAGTACTAGAAAAAACGTTTCCTAATAGTACAGTAATTTCAGATTCGCGTATTGTTGATGGAAAGAAAAATTGTTGTTGGACGGTTAGTAAGCCAAAAACAGTTTAAATGATATGCTTAGGTGTATCATTTTTTTGTGTAAATAAATAATAAGGATGATTATAATGAGCTCATATAAGGGTTATTTAATAGACTTAGATGGAACAGTATTTAAGGGAAGAGATGTCATACCTTCTGCAAAAACATTTATTCAAAAACTGATTAGTAAAAAGCTTCCTTATGTATTTATTACGAATAACTCGGCATTAACTTCTAAAACTTTAGTTACTCGTTTAGCAGAAATGGGAATTCTTGCTACAAAAGACCAAATATTAACGTCAAGTATTGCAACGGCTAAATATATTAAACAATCCTCAACTAATCCAAAATGTTTTATGATTGGTGAAGTGGGCTTACAAAATGCACTTGAAGCAGAAGCTATCGATATCACAAATGAAGATGTTACTCATGTTGTTATGGGAATCGATCGTGAGATAACATATGAAAAATTAGCTTTGGCTGCTGATTTTGTTCGTAAAGGGGCTACTTTTATTTCTACAAATAAAGACTTATCTATCCCGAGTCATGATGGAGTGAAACCTGGTAACGGAGCTTTTACGTCAGTGGTTTCCTTGAGTTCAGGTGTAGAGCCTTTGTTTATAGGGAAGCCTGCCAAAAGCATGATTAATATAGGTTTAGACATGCTCAATTGTTCTGCAGAAGAAACTTTATTAATTGGTGATAACTATTTTACTGATATTAAAGGTGGTATCGAAGCAGGGGTTGATACTGCTTTTGTCTTAACGGGAATAGGTAAAGAAACAGATGTTGAAAAATATTTTGAACCTACTTATATTATAAAAGATATGTTAGCTTTAAGTCTTAAATAATCATGCAAATATTCTTCTATACCACCGCAAATAGAATAAACTCGCTTGCCGTGGGACTATGAAGAATTGAAGTTCATTCTTCATTAGCAATGAGCCACTTAGGCTGCGCCTTACGTTGTCTCCTACAGGCTCTTTGTTTCCGCAGGCGTCTCGCATATTCTGTTTGCTAAGATGCAATGTATTATTAAATTTCTACGTAATAATATGAATACCTTAATCTTCTACACCCTTTATGTCTCCTACAACTGCATGGGCTAAACGACTTGATGCTGCGGCTGCAATAGCGCCGACAATGTCATCTAAAAATGTATGAACTTCTCCATTAGAGTGGTCATTTAAACGTTTTAAAATGCCTGGCTTTTGTTTATCAATATAACCATAACTTGTAAACCCTATTGAACCATAGACGTTCACAATTGATAAAGCGATGACTTCATCAATGCCGTATAAGCCTTCATCACGGTGAATAATGTCTTGTAATGGTTCGGATAACTCTCCTTTTTCAGCAAGAATATCAAGTTGAATGCCAGTAAGCACAGCATGTTGGACTTCACGTTTAGATAAAACACGGTTCACGTTATGCAGGCACTCTTCCATCGTTAAATTGTCTTGATACTGAGCTTGCAAATAAAATACAAGTTCTGCAATATCATTTAATGTTACGTTTCGGAATTCAAGCATTTTTCTCGCTTCTTTTTCGAGTTCGCTTTGTTTTTCAAGTTTTTTCAATTAAGATCACGACCTTTATCTATATTAATCTAAGCTTATCACGGGGAACGAATTGAGGAAAGCGTTATCAATAAAATTATGTTACGATAAAGATTAATCTTAAGAGGAGGTATATTATGAAGAAAAAAATATATATAACAAGAAAGTTACCTGATTATATTGCGAAAGAGTATAGTGAAGATTATGACATTAAAATGTGGGATAAAGCTGAAACGCCTGTGCCTAGAGAAGTTTTATTAGAAGAAGTACAGAACGTTGATGCGTTATTTTCTACATTATCTGAACAAATAGATCGTGAGTTATTTGAAGCAGGAAAAAATTTAAAAATAGTAAGTAATCTAGCAGTTGGTTTTGATAATATAGATTTAGATGTGGCAAAAGAATTTGGTGTGCCTGTAACAAATACACCTGATGTATTAACGGAAACGACAGCTGACTTAGCATTTGCTTTATTAATGGCAACGGCTAGACGTTTAATTGAAGGACATGAATGTATTCAAGATGATAAATGGGGCGATTGGGCACCGTTTATGCTTGCAGGAACAGATATTCATCACAAGACAATAGGTATTGTAGGCATGGGTCGAATAGGTGAAGAAGTCGCTAAAAGAGCTAAAGGCTTTAATATGAATATACTTTACCATAATCGTAGTCGAAAGGCTGAATTTGAAACAGTAGTTGAAGCTGATTATAAAGAGTTTGATGAGCTTATTGCAGAATCAGATTTCGTTGTTTCTTTATTGCCACTTACAAAAGAAACAAAACAAAAATTTAATAAAGAAGTATTCAAAAAGATGAAAAAAACAGCTATTTTTATAAATGTGTCTCGCGGTGGAGTTGTCAATGAGACAGATTTATATGATGCTTTAGTTGCAGGTGAGATACATGCGGCAGGGTTAGATGTATTTAAAAATGAGCCAATTACAAGTCACCATCCCTTAGCTACTTTAAAAAATGTTGTCGCTTTACCTCATATTGGTTCGGCAAGTATCGAAACGAGAGAAGCAATGATTAATTTATGCTTTAAAAATATTGATGCAGTTTTATCAGGAAATAAGCCCTTAACTGAGATATAAAAAAAGAATGAGACAAAATACTTGTCTCATTCCTTATTTGTTTTAGAAAACTTGTTCTATTTCTTTAATTCCAGGAACCTCAGTAGTTAAAGCACGCTCAATTCCTGCTTTTAATGTAATCGCTGAACTTGGGCAATTACCACAAGCTCCCATCAAACGTAATAAGACAACACCGTCATCCACATCAATCAATTCAACATCTCCACCATCACGTAAGAGGAATGGGCGCAATTTATTTAATACTTCTTGAACTTGTTCATGCATTTTGATTAGCTCCTTTTCGAAAAGATATTATATTAATTCATACGCAGAATAATAGATTTTAGATTATAACTTATTCTTTATTCTAGACCCTATTATCAAAAATGTAAAATAAAACATCTCTAATTGAGAATATGGATTTTTAAAACGCATGCAAATAATTCGTATCAGTTGCTAGAGATAAAGACAGTTTGTATACTAGAGATGGAAGTGAATTTATAATTAAGGAGGGCATATAGATGATAATAACAATTACAGATGGGGCACAAACACAAATAAAAGAAATGATGCAAGACGAACCAGCTGAAGCTAAATTGCGATTTGGTGTAAAAGGTGGCGGATGTAGCGGACTTTCATACGCACTTGGATTTGAAGAAGAAATTAATGAAGAGCTTGATGTTGTTGAAGTGATTAATGATATTCCTGTGGTCATTTTTAAACAAGACATCCCTATGTTAGAAGATACTGTTATTGATTTTAAAGAAAATTTAATGGGTGGCGGATTTAGTATTAGCAACCCTCAAGCTGCTTATTCTTGTGGTTGTGGATCGTCATTTAGGCCAGAAGATTATAAAGGCGAAATAGAAAAGTGTTAAATATATAAATTAAATATTCAAGTTAGTTATATATAGTATTTAAAAAAGTGATCTCAAACAAAATCTGAGATCATTTTTTGTTTATTGAAAGCATTAAAATTAGCATTATTTCTATTTAAAGAGTATAATTTTGCAAGTTAATCCAACTCTTAACAAATTAAATATATAGATGCCTGTGGGAGAAAAGAGCCTAATGAGTTTTATTTATCACTGCGAGCGAGTATATTTGATATACTTTAGAAAATAGCGTTTTATTTTCCATATTGTATTCTGAATATCTTGAATATAAAGATTTGAAATTATTATATATGTATCAATATAGAAATGGGTGAAAAAGATGAGTAAACAAATGTCGCTAACTTTATTACTAACAAATTTATTTATTGCTTTCTTAGGGATTGGTTTGGTTATACCTGTTTTACCTACAATTATGAACGAACTAGAACTATCAGGTAAAATGGTTGGTTATTTGGTAGCGGCATTTGCGATTAGTCAGCTACTTGTATCGCCAATAGCAGGTAAATGGGTCGATCAATATGGACGTAAAACAATGATAGTTATTGGTTTATTAGTGTTTAGTTTTTCAGAGCTTTTATTTGGTCTCGGAAAAACAGTTGAAATACTTTTTATATCGAGATTATTAGGTGGAGTCAGTGCTGCATTTCTTATGCCAGCAGTCACAGCATTTATTGCCGATATTACGACAATGTCAATGAGATCACGGGCAATGGGTTATATGTCGGCTGCAATCTCGACAGGATTTATTGTAGGTCCTGGGATTGGTGGTTTTTTAGCAGAGTTTGGATCGCGCGTACCATTTTTTGCTGCGGCAGCTGTAGCTTTAATTTCTGCAATTGTATCGTTTATATTCCTCAAAGAACCAGAACGGTATAAAGAAGCAGTTATTGAAGCGAAAACATCTAAGTTAAAGCGTATTTTTAATCCACTTTATTTCATTTCTTTTTTAATAATATTTATTGCTCAATTCGGTTTAGCAGCCTTTGATTCAATATTTAGCCTGTTTGTTGACCATAAATTTGGATTCACACCGAAAGATATTGCTATCATTATTACAGGTGGTGGACTTGTTGGAGCAATTGGCCAAGTATTCCTTTTTGGCCCCTTAACTAAGGCACTTGGTGAAGTAAAATTAATCCGTTATACATTTATTTTATCAGGCGTTTTAGTCGTTTTAACAACCATGGCTGAATCTTATATAAATATTTTACTTGCAACTATATTTGTATTTATTGGGTTTGATTTAATGAGGCCAGCAGTTACCTCGTATCTATCAAAAGTGGCGGGAAATGAGCAAGGTTTTGTTAGTGGGATGAACTCAATGTTTACGAGTTTTGGTAATATGTTTGGTCCCATTGTTGGCGGAGCATTATTTGATATCAATTTAGATTATCCGTTTTATTTTGCAGCAATCGCCCTTGTTATAGGAATTATCTTAACGTTTTTTTGGAAGCAGCCAACCTTTGAAGATACAATGGAATTAAATACAGAAGAAACCTAAAAAAGTAACTAGCTCTATTATTAGAGCTAGTTACTTTTTTTACCAAAATTGAATCATGGATTGGATATAAAGCTGAGTGATGATATAAAAAAGAATTGAAAACTTCCAGTTAAATTTAATCCCATTAGTGAATAAACTTAGACCGTTTGTTGCACTAAGGATAATTAGTGGCATTATCATAGGTGAAATTAAAATAGAAATAACACTTCCAGAAGTAATAGCAAGAACGATTAATTCTGGTGGATATGGGAGGGCTAAACTATTTAAAATACCAGCCATTAAAACCATAACTGTCAGCGGTCCTAAGCCTAAAAATCCTAAGAAAATAACAATGAATGGTAGTAGATATAAAGGGTTTAACCAAGATACGTGGCTTTCTAAAAAGTTTAACCCACCAACAACATTCTCTGCAAAGTCTGTTTGATTTAAAGCATAAATTAATGTTCCTATCGAAAGCATAAGAGTTACTAGATAGGACTGTCTTGCTAATCCAATTGAAAAATATTCTTTACCAATTGTTTTTAGTTTATAAGGTCTGCGTTTATAAATATAAAAAGAGATGACCCAAATAATGATAACAACTGGAATCAATATCATTAATGATACTTTCCAGACACCATAAATAAAGAAAATAGCCCCAAACAGACTAAAAAATAATACAAAAAACTCAATTACTTTTTGCTTACGTACTTTCTTGTCATCAGAAGCATGAAGTAATACACTTTCAATTTCTTTTTGTAAGACTGAAGTGATATCAAGATTATGTTTACGCTCTGCATAAGAGACAAGTAAAACGGCAATGAATGTACCAATCAATGCGATTCCAAATCCTTGAGCAATTGAAATATAAATTGAAGCTCCTAATGTATCAACCACTACGACAAAACTCGGCACTGTCACAACCCATAAAGTTGATAAAGCATACCCACGCAAAAGTGCAGTTCCTTTATAACGTTCCCACATTTCACCTTTTTGATTTTTTAACACTATATCAACAAATTGGTACATCATATTAATTGATCCAAATAGTAAAAAGTAAGTTAAAACTTGGGTAAGTGAAACAAGTGTGAAATAAAACCTCCTACTTGTATTAATAAAACCTTGGAAAACACCCATCATATCTTCAATATAAGGCTCTTCTTGTAAAACCCAACTGATGATCGGTATAACAACAAGCAAACCAATGACATTACGCATTTCAGTCATGCCAGAGAGAAGGCCTATTACTATATCGGACCCAGAAAAAAGTAAAATAGAAATTGCAATTGCTAAAATAAAAATCGGAAGTTTAAAATCTGTTAAAGGAGTTGATAATACAGCAAATAGAATGATTGCTAACCCAAAAATCGGTAATATTTGTTCTAAAAATGACTGTTCATTAAATGCTGTATAGATATGTAGAAAAAGATATAACAAAATTGAAATTCTAAGTCCATAATTATTGAAAAGTCTCATAATCGTTTATCTTATCCTATCTGTGTGGCTTAACACGAAATTTGAAACACTATTATATACTATCATTAATAAAAATATATTAAAATAAAAATACTGATTAGTGACTTGAATAGCCAACTAATCAGTATCAAAATATTATTCGTTTACAAGAATGATTTAGCAACTTCATAATCACTAAAATCATGACGAACACCATTAATTTCTTGATATTCTTCTTGACCTTTACCAGCGATAATAA
This sequence comes from Pseudogracilibacillus sp., assembly GCA_035301645.1. GTDB lineage: Bacteria > Bacillota > Bacilli > Bacillales > Amphibacillaceae > Pseudogracilibacillus. Next base: position 27,443 of record DATGTX010000089.1, read on the forward strand.
TAACATCATCTGGTTCAGCTAGTTTAATTGCTTGTTCAATCGCATCTTTTCTATTTATAATAGCCAGTGTTTTTTCTTTCATACCTTGAAGAATATCAGCAATAATGGCTGATGGATCCTCGGTCCGTGGATTATCTGAAGTAACAATTGGAATATGACTATTCTCTTCAGCGATGATTCCCATTTCAGGACGTTTGGTTTTATCACGATCACCACCGGCTCCAAATACAACAATTACTTTACCTGTCGCAACATTCTTAACAGTTTGTAAGACGTTTTCTAAAGCATCAGGTGTGTGTGCGTAGTCGATAAAGACATTACTCGTCTCAACTCTTTGCAAACGGCCTTTAATTCCGTGAAAACTATTAACTGCTCCTTGAATAGCGTCCCATGGAAGTCCTTCTTTGTAGGCAACTATAATTGAAGCGAGTAAATTGGACACATTATATCGACCAATTAATTCGGTTTCAAAAGGAATTGTTTCATCTTTATAAATTAAATCAAAACGAGTGTTTAATTCATTTTCTTCAATATTAATTGCACGAAAATCAGCAGGCACGTCGAGCGCATAAGTAATGATTTGAGCTTGTGTGTCTTTGACTATTTTCTTAGCATATTTTGAATCTGCATTAATAATCGCAAAATCACTAGGATTCGCTGTATCAAAAAGAATTTTTTTAGCTTTAAGATAAGCTTCCATTGTTTGATGGTAATCTAAATGGTCTTTTGTTAAATTAGTAAATAAACGATACTTAAAACCAATCCCTAAAGTACGTCCCATATGAAGACCATGGCTTGTTACTTCCATTAATAAGTAATCGCTATTTTTATTTTTAAGTTCATAAGCGATTTCTTGTAATTCTAAGGGCGGGGGAGTGGTAGGTGTTTTTGTATTCGTTTCTATTTCTATATCATTTAAAAAAATTCCGTTCGTTCCTATATCAGCGATTAATTTATTTGTAGGTCTTAATAAGTGTGAAATTAATTTTATAACACTCGTTTTTCCATTTGTCCCAGTAACAGCAATGTTAGTCATCGCTTCAGTAGGATGTCCATAAAATCTGGCAGCGATTAAGCCAATTAAATCATTTGTATCTTCAATCCTAAATTGTGGTAAATCAGTATCTAAATTAATTTCACTTATAAAAGCTTGAGCTTTATCTTCAATCGATTTATAACATGAGTGTGAATCAAATTTTTCGCCTTTATGAAAAATAAATAAATCACCATGCTTAACATCTCGATTATCAATTGAAATACCAGTAATTTCAATGTTTTTGTCTACCTCATTAACAATAAATAGGTCAGCTAATAAGTCACCTAGTTTCATCGATCTTTTCATCATGCTAATCTCCTGTCTACCTTAATTAAAACATGCTTGTAGAATGTCTCGGTTGAATACGTGCCGTTGGATCTAAGTATTGCATCGCATTATTTATGGCAGTAGGTCCTTCACCAAATCCAGTAGCAATTAACTTAACTTTACCTGGGAAGATATTAATATCACCAACAGCATAAATACCTTCAATATTTGTTTCCATTTTTTGATTGACGACGATACTATTACGTTCAATTTCTAGACCCCAATTTTTAATCGGTCCTAATTTAGAAACGAATCCATAATTACATAAAACTGAATCAACATCTAAACTAATCATTTTCTCTCCACGTGCTTCTTGTAAAATTACGCGGTTAATTTTGTCATCACCTTCAATATCTGTAGGGACAAAAGGGGTAAGAATATTTACTTTTGATGCTTTGAGTTTTTCAATACTATGCTCATGTGCTCTAAATTGATCACGGCGATGGACAAGAGTTACTTTTTCAGCGATTGGCTCTAACATTAATGCCCAGTCAACTGCTGAATCACCACCACCAAGCAGCATAACATGTTCATCTGCGTATCTGTTCATATCATCTACATAATAATGTAAGTTGATATTTTCAAAATCTTCGCTTGTGTTTATATTTAAACGGCGTGGTTGGAAAGCTCCATTACCAGCTGTAATAATTATTGTTTTTGAATAGTGAACTTCACCCGTATGAGAGGTTAATTCAAAAATCTCATCAGAATCTTTTTCGACTGTTTCAATTGTTTGGTCTAAAACGATTGTTGAATCGAAAATTTTAAGTTGCTCAGTTAAGTTATCAACTAATTCTTGTGCCTTTATTTTAGGAAAACCGGCAACATCATAAATATACTTTTCGGGATACAGTGCTGTTAGTTGTCCACCAACATGAGGTAAGCTTTCAATGATTTTTACTTTTGCTTGACGCATACCACCGTAAAAAGCAGTGAACAATCCTGCAGGTCCTGCACCTATTATTGTTACGTCGTATATATCTTTACTCATTAAATCTCCTCCACTCAACTATGTCCATTTTACATTAAATCTATTCTATCATAAACTAATAAGGTTTGTATGGTTAAATAAACTGTATAAAAAGGTCTAAGTCTTTGCATTTTATCTGAGATATCTATAAAATATGGGATGTAATTGAAAGGGGTTTGTATCGAGTGATAGGAATTGTTCAACTTATCGTAGGATCATTATTATTCTTTGTGTTATTTTTTGGAATTGCTTTTATTATTAATATGTTAGTTAGACAAACATGGGTAATTACTTTACTTTATCCATTTATTATTATTGTAGTTGCGGGTAAATACTCATTTTTTGATTATTTTACACAGCCAGGTAATGCTTTTCCAGCGATTATAGACATATTTACAAGTATGATGTTAGTAGAAGCAGTGAATATATTATTTGGTTTTCTAGGTACGATTGTTGCAGGTATTGTTATGCGCGCGCTTAGAAGAAGTGGTTATCAAATGTTTTAAAAAACTTTTGCAAAAGTGTGTTTACTTATGAAAGTAAAAGTAACACTTAAGCAAAAGTTTTTTATTTACAGAGTATAAATAATACCAATAATTATGCCAATTATAGCACCAAAGAAAACTTCAATTGGTTTATGTCCGAGCAATACTTTTAATTTTTTGCGTTTTTCATAATCTTCTTTTTTATGCCATTCACGTGCTTCATCAACAAAATATTGCACGTCTTGAACAAGTTCATTTAAGAGTTCAGCATGCATTCCAGCTTGTCTTCTGACACCTGAAGCGTCGAACATAATAATGACACTAAAAACAAAAGAAGCGGCAAATAAAGTTGTACCAAATCCTTCTATAACACCGATAGAAGTGGTCAGAGCTGTTACAGCAGCAGTATGACTGCTTGGCATGCCACCGGTACTAAAGATGAGTTTTGGTTCAAAAACCTTTGTAATGACGAATGTGATTGGAACTTTAATAATTTGTGCGAAAATAATGCCTGTTAAAGCGGCTATTAAAGGAATATTCGTAAATAATTCCATATTAATCAGCACCTCTTAAGTTATTTTAAAGCCGTCTCTAGAGCAACTTCCATCATATCACTAAATGATGATTGTCTTTCTTCTGATGAAGTGGCTTCGCCTGTGATGATATGGTCTGAAACAGTTAGAATAGCCAATGCTTCACAATTATATTTTGCAGCTAAAGTATAAAGTGCGGCTGCTTCCATTTCAATTCCTAAAACATTGTAAGTTGAGAGTAGATCATTTACTTCTTTAGCATTATCACGGTAAAATGTATCACTTGTAAACACATTTCCAACATGAGTAGTTAGTTTTTTACTTTTAGCAATTTCATAAGCGTTTTTTAATAAGTTAAAATCTGCTAAAGGCGCGTATTCAATATTACCAAAAATCATTTTATTCGTTTGTGAATCATGCGTTGCTCCTTGCGCTAAGATGAGATCACGAATGTTAACATCATCTTTCATTCCACCGCAAGTACCTACACGGATAAGTTTTTTTACATCATACTCTCGGATGAGTTCATTTACATAAATTGAAATTGAAGGTACGCCCATGCCTGTTCCTTGCACAGAAATAGATTTACCTTTATATGTACCAGTATATCCTAGCATTCCTCTCACGTTATTATATTGAGTGACATCATTTAAATAGTTTTCTGCGATATATTTAGCACGTAATGGGTCTCCAGGTAATAAAATAGTATCTGCTATGTCACCTTTTTTTGCTTCAATATGTACACTCATTTAAAAACCGCCTTCTTTTTTGTATATATTTTGATAGAATGACTCGTCTAAATCAGCAAGTTTTTCGAGTGCTAAGTTACCATAAGCATCATTTCTTGCTTCAAGTTGTTCTTTTAATTGATTAAATGAACTTTTTAAAGAATTAACGTAATTAGGGACTTCACCTGTAAATAGTTCTGTTTTTCTTTTACGACCGTTTAACTTTTCCCGAGGTCCAAGTGCTTTACGTTCATGAAAAGCAACGCCTTTACCTTGAGTTTGTTCAGGGTTATGTAAATCGCCTTGTGTCGGGTGTTTTAAAATTGCTTGGACTTCGATTAACCATGAATTGCCACGATCTTCGATAACCTCACCAATATATATACCAGAATTATAATCTGTTTCAACAATACTTCCAACTTGAATTTCATTCGACATGTTTATATCCTCCTAAATAGAATGAATTTCTTAATTACCAGAGAGAGCCATATCATTACATAGACAGTTAAGATGTTTTTACGAAACTATCTATGTAAAGGCGTGGCACAAAATAAGAAATAAGGAATTCATTAAATGATTATGTGGCGAATAAAGTACAATTTTATGAATATGAGTGCCACAGATTGATTGTCTCATAATTTTATTATATTATAAAGTTAAGGATGTGATTCGTATGCATATGGAGTTTTTATATTTCCCAGAAGATAAAGCAGAATATATTCCATCGTTGCTCATGCTCTCAGTATTCGTAATCGGTGCCGTTATAGCAGTGTATATATTTTATAAAAAATCAAAAAAAGAAGATGCAAAACCACATAAAGAATATCCAAAACATATTGAATCTGAGTTTAATTCAGATGATGAAAAATAACCTCTTAAGTATCTAAGAGGTTATTTTTTTGTTTATTGCGTTGATTATACGGTCTGTACCTTCAGTAATTAATTCTTTTGGACAAGCAATATTCATACGCATAAACTGATTTCCTGGTTTTCCATATGAAGAACCACGATTTAGCCCGACTTTTGCCTCTTTAATAAAGAAATCATTTAATTTTTCCTCAGATAGGCCAAGAGCTTCACAATCAATCCATAATAAATAAGTGCCCTCTGCGTCAATTACTTTAAGAGGTGTCTCTCTTTCCAGACGTTCTACGACATAATTCTTATTATCTTCAACTACTTTCAGTAAATCAGAAAGCCAGGGTTTAGCATCTGGATATACTGCATCTAATGCAACAACACCAAAGGTATTCATCATATTCATACCTTGCCTATTTAACTCAGCAACAAGCTTTGCATTAAATCTTTTATTTTCTGCAATGATATATGAAATTTGTAAACCAGCTAAGTTAAATGTTTTAGTCGGTGACATAAATGTAATCGTCTTATTGCTCACTTCTTTAGACAATGAAGCTATAGGGATATGTTTATGGCCACCTAACGTTAAGTCAGCATGAATTTCATCTGCGAAAATTAAAACGTCATTCGCCAAACATATTTCAGCCATTTTTTCTAATTCATCTTTACGCCATACGCGGCCAACAGGATTATGAGGCGAACAAAGTATGAAAACTTTGACTCCCGATTTTATTTTCTTTTCAAAGTCAGCAAAATTTATTTCATATTTATTATCCTGTTTAACTAATTCCTGTTCAATGATTTCTCTATTATTACTTTTAATTAAATTGAAAAAGGGTGTATAAACAGGTGTTTGAATTAAAATTTTATCACCAGGATTTGTAAAAACTTCAATTGCTGAATTGATACTAGGAATCACACCTGGACTGAAAATAAGTGAATCAATCTGTGTAGACCAATTATGTTGATTGCTTACCCAATCAGAAACTTTTTGTTTAAGTTCATCATTAATAACTGTATAACCATAAAAACCATGTTTAGCTCTTTTTTCGATTGCTTTATTTACAACACTAGGAGCTTTAAAATCCATATCAGCTACCCACATAGGTAAAACATCATCAGTGTTAAAAACAGTTTGAAGTTGATCCCACTTTAAAGAGTGCGATATTTTCCTATTGTAAACATGTGAAAAATCATTCATTTATATAGAACCTCCTAATAATTCATTATCTAACAACAAGGACATCAGATTTAGCATGACGCACAATGTTTTCTGACACACTGCCCATTAATATACGTTCGACAGCACCCAATCCAGTAGCACCGACTATAGTTAAGTCAATATTTTCTTCAGGAATAATCTCTCTCGTAATTACTACTTTAGGAGAACCAAGCTTAACAATCCTTTTTGAATTTAATAAGCCAGCCGTATTTATAACATTTTCATATTTGTCTAACATTTCATGAGCAGCAATTTGGGAATGTTCATAGATATTACTATCATACGGTTCAATTGCTGAAAAAGTCTTTGTATCAACTACATAAGCTATAATAAGATTTGCATCATTTCTCTTAGCGATTTGAATTGACTTATCAAGTGCTTTTTCTGACGTTTTAGATCCATCTACTGCAATTAAAATATTTTTATATTCAAATTCCATTTAAATATCTCCCCTTTATAAAGTATTGGTTTACCTTATTGTATAGTAAGGAAAATAAAAAGGAAATATAATATTATAATAACTTGGTAAAAATAAAAAAAGGACAAGACACAAAATGTGTCTTGCCAAGAAGGGGAATTCTTAAAAGTCTTGCTAATTATAACTTACCCCGAATAAAATAATTTTAAACATTTATTTTGATAATAACTTTTTAATTACATCTTCATACACATAATACCAGTATTTTTCTTCAGATTTAAATGTTGTTCCAACTTTTGCAACAAACGATTGAAAAGCTTCTTCAAATTTCGGATCATCTTTTGATGGCATATTTTCTTTTAATTCATCCATGAGTTCTTTGACTTCGGGTGCTAGAGGACCCCATTTAGCAACTTCTTCTCCAGCTTCATTAATAAAAATAAAAATTGGGATGACTCGATTTCCATTTGTTAGATATTGATCCATTAAATCTAAATTATCATCACGAACAAGTATACTTACGGGCATATTTGTTTCTTCCGCAATTCTAAACATAACAGGTACATCCAACATACAATGTCCGCAAAATTCTTGTGCAATGATTAATACACGTAAGTTTTCATGTTTAATCTGTGTGAGTGCTTCTTTATCTGCACTGGGGATGCTAAAGTTGTCGTAGATATGGTTAAAAGCATCTTTATGTTTGGTTAAAGTTTGTTTGTATGCATCTTTTGTTAATCCTTGATCAAACCATTTATTTAATGTCATTAATTCCACTCCTTTAATTTTCCATTAAATAAAATAGTATCATTAAAAAGCTTAAGAGACAATAAGCTAGATTCAGTGTCTCATAAACAGAATACTTGCACTTTATAAGAAGTTAAGTTATATTTAATACACAATAAAATATCGATAACATTTTCGGGGCAGGGTGTAATTCCCGACCGACGGTAATTGATTAATAATCAAAAGCCCGTGACCTACTTTTTAGTAGCTGATCTAGTTAAATTCTAGAGCCGACAGTAAAGTCTGGATGGGAGAAGATGTTGCTAGTGATTTGCTTATTTTAGCATATCTCTATTTCCTATATTAATAACGTCCCTATACCATTATGGTTTAGGGGCTTTTATAATTTTAGGTATCTAGCAAGCCTTCATCGAAATGTACTTATCGATATTATCAAAGATGGAGGAGAGTTATCATGTCAAATCAAGCCAAGTCATCAAGGTTAATTAAGTTGATTGTTATTGCTTTACTAGGTGCCATATCGTTAATATTATTTTTCATTAGTTTTCCATTACCCATGTTACCACCTTATTTAAAAGTAGATTTTAGTGATATACCAGCATTAATCGCCGGGATTATTTTTTCACCTATAGCAGGTGTCTTAGTCATCTTGGTGAAAAATGGATTATATTTCGTTGTTTCTGGAGCGACAGATCCTGTAGGTGTTATTGCTAACTTCTTAGCTGGTTCAGTATTTATCTTTCCAGTAGCTTATTTTTACCATAAGATGAAGAGTGTAAAAGGTGTCTTATTAGGCCTAGCAGCCGGAACATTCGCTATGACACTTGTGATGGGTATTTTAAATTATATCGTTATCTTGCCAGCTTATGCTGTGTTTTTAGGAGTAGAAATGACTCCTGCAGTTAAACTTACTACTGTAGCGATAGGTATTTTGCCGTTTAATATACTAAAAGGTGTTATTATCAGTCTCTTGTTTGTACCTTTATTTATTAAATTAGGTGATTGGATTCAAGCACAACGACTGAAATTCACTTAAATATAGAACGAAAAATCGGTCGCTTAGAAAACATACTTTCTAAGCGACCGATTTTTATTTGCTCTTTTTGAAATAATACTGGGAATAGAATTTAGTCGAACAATACTTTTAAAGCTTTGGAAGATATTATATTAGAGCGCCTGAGGAACACTCGTTGGCTTTCACTTCAGATGACATGCTTACCAGAGGTGTCGGTCATCTTTCGTTATAGCCAACTTGTACTGTTTTTATCTTGGCAGCCAATAAGTAAAACAGTATATTGAAATATGTTGTATACACACGTTGGCATTCTCTTCAGATGACACGCTTACCACGGGCAACGTCTCAACTAATTTTATAAAATTTTTCAAATTTATAAAATGGATTTTCGACTGTTGCTTTTCCCGCAGGTGTCGGTCATCTTCCGTTACAGCCAACTGGTTTTGTTTTGGCGGCTTACGTAAAACAGTAATTAATTAACTTTTACATAATATTATTATAGAAATAAGTGGTACACACTTGTTGGCTCGTACTCTAGATGACACGCTTACCAGAGGTGTCGGTCATCTTTCGTTACAGCCAACTTTTTTCTATCATAAAAAAATAATGTCAGCAAATTTCCATCATGCGTTTTGATTAATTAAAACGCAAGAATTATCTTCACTAACATTATTTATTGTCAAACTTTTTATTTGATTTTAAATGAAAAAGTATTTTCTTTTTTTAATTCTCCACTGTCAAATGTACGTTCAATAAAATTAACTTTATTATCATAGTCAATTAAAAGCACAGTGGATGCTCGTGTGCCATAACCTTCCCTTTGAATAAAGATAGGTGATAATTGTTTTTCTAATTCTTTAGAGACGCCTGTATTTGGTAAATATCTTTCCTCTGCTTTTGTTTTATCAATTAGGATACGAAATAAGTCATTCGCATCAACAACAGAGTTTGTATTCAAGTAAGTATCTAATTTGTTTTTAATTGACGTGACTTTAGGCCAAGATGTATTAAGTAAATGGTTACTTAGACCATATGTGCCTGCTTCAAGAGCATAAGGATGATCAATTTGATTGCTATAGTAATAAAGTTGATCAGCAGTACCTAAAATGAGGTTATAGCCGTTATAATCATTTGCAGAATCATTTAACTCAGTTAAATAATCCTCAGTTGTTTCTGTGCCAATTAAATAGTCAGCAACAATGTCTCCACGCGAGGTACGGCGTTTCTTTTCAAGTGTAGGATCCCGGTAATTTGTTAAAGACGCGATTCGGCCGCCTTGCGAAATTCCCATCCATGTTCCGAAAGATTCTAAATCGCGCCCACCAAGAATATAAGGATAATCTTCCCAAAATTCAGCGCTAGCCGTTGGTCTTGAATAAAATTCATCCCGGTTTGCAATCATAATTAATTTATACTTTTCATGTTGATTCGTATTAAATGCGATTAAGCACATGTCGAACACCTCTTATTTCTTTTTTGAAACAACGCCTAATGTACAGCGAGAAATAGAAATTAAGTTATCTTTTTCATCTGTGATATGAATATTCCAAACCATCGTTGTCTTTCCAATATGAACGGGTGTTGCTTTTGCTGTTACAACACCTGTCCGTTTACTTTTTATATGATTTGCATTGATTTCAAGACCAAATACAGCGTGTGTATCTTGATTAATATTTAAAAAACCACCCAAGCTTGCTGCCGTTTCTGCAAGTAACACGCTTGCTCCACCATGTAAAAAGCCAGCAGGTTGATGAGTTCTTCTATCCACAGGCATGGTTAATATTACTTCGTCTTTTTCAGTTGTAATAATTTCAATCCCTAAAGCTTCCATTAAGTTATTGTGCATATCATCCATCATTAAGCCCTCCTATTCATAAGAACGTACCGATTAGTAATGAAATACCTAATAAAAAACCAAAAATAGAATTTGTTTTGCCTGTATTAATCATAGCAGGCATCATTTCAATAGGCATTTTTTTACCGATATAACCTTTAATTACACTGATTGCTTTTGGAATACTAAGAGCAACGATAAGTGACCATAAAGGTAAGATACCTATGATAATTAAAACACCTGTCCATGCGTAAGTTAAAATAAATAAAATAGCAAAAAACTTCACTGCATTTTTATGGCCTAATAAAATAGCGATTGTTTTTCGTCCGCTTATTTTATCATTTTCTAAATCCCTAATATTATTTGCTAACATAATTGTTCCAATTAAAATAGCGATTGGTACTGATATAAAAATAATTTCTTTTGTAACATGGCCGGTTTGGATAAAATAACTAATCGCAATCATGACTGTGCCCATTAAAAACCCAGCTGTAATTTCACCGAAAGGGGTATAAGCTATTGGATAAGGTCCGCCTGTGTATAAATAACCAACAATCATACTTAACGCACCGATCAATGCAATCCACCAACTTGTTGTCGCAGAAATATATAAACCGAGTAATAATGCGATACCGAAAAAGGCGATAGCGATATTTAAAACAGTTTTGGGTGCAATGCCATCTCTAACAATTGTACCACTGATTCCTACCGAATGTTCAGTATCTAAACCCCGCACAAAATCATAATATTCATTAAACATATTCGTTGCTGCTTGGATTAACAACGCGGCAAGTAACATTGTAATGAATAATAAAATATGTAATTCTTTTTGAATAATATAAGCGCCCATCGTTCCAACAAAAACAGGAATGAATGAAGCGGTTAAAGTGTGAGGTCTTAGTAGACGCCACCAAACTTGTAGCCCATCTTTTTCGTTCAAGGCCTTTTTTATATCTGTATTATGTGGCACCGTAATCTCTCCTTAATTCTTTTGTGTCAACTTAATTTTAGATAAGAGAAGGTTGGGTGTCAATTTATACTCTCCAAAAGCAAAGAAAAAGTAATAATATACTCAATTCCTTGAGAAAGAAACAAAAACAGCTTAAAATAGATAAGAGCTTAAGGTTTAGGGTATTTGAAGAATATTGTAGAAAATAACAGGCTGTATCACATCCTAAAGGTGAATTTCTACGTAATAATCTAAAAGCACCCATGCTTTAATTTAGTGGAGGTTTAGACATGGTCGAATTGAAAGAAGACACTTTAGAATCCTTGTTAAATCAAGTTAAAATAAATACACAAAAAACTAATGAAAGTTTGTATGCAAGTTATACAAAAGTAATTCCATCTATTCAATTGATAGATGTATTTAAGCGTGCTCGGAAGATTGAAGAAGATCGCTCATTTTGGCATAGCTATAGTGATGGTTTTACTTCAGTGGGTATTGGAGAAACAGTTGCTATTTCAGACGAAAGTGATTCATCTGAGACAATTAATCGAGCATGGAGAAACTTAGTTGATAAAACAACGATTCATAATCCATATGAAAAAGTCGGTTCAGGTATGCTTGCCATGGGTGGTCTTGCTTTTGACCCTAAAAAAGAGAAGACAAGTTTATGGGAGAATTATCCGGCTTATGAGTTAATCGTCCCAAAAGTAAGTATCACTCAAGCTGAAGTGACTTATTTAACAATTAACTTAAAAATAGAGACCACTTCAAAGGTTGAAGAAATAATTAAAGAAATGAATGATTTAGTCGAACTCTTATTATCAAAAGACATGGACTTTTCTATTCAACCTCGCAAAGTAAAAAGTAAATTAGAAATTGAGCCAGAAGAATGGAAAGAATCAGTGAGTTTAGCACGGGATGCAATCATTGCTGAAAAGGCTAAAAAAATTGTCTTAGCACGTGAAATGCGTTTGACTTTTGAGGAAACAATTATAGTGGGAGATGTTTTAGAAAAGTTGATTGAGACGCAACCTAATAGTTATATTTTTGCGATTGAAAAAGGGTCAGACTGTTTTGTTGGTGCAACGCCAGAAAGGTTAGTAAAAGTAACTGGTAACGAACTTCTATCTACTTGTCTTGCCGGCACAACGCCACGTGGTCAAACAGAGAAAGAAGACGAGATACTTGCAACAGACTTACTTAATGATGCTAAGAATCGTAAAGAACATGACTATGTTGTCCAAATGATTAAAAGAAGTATTGACTCATCATGTGATAATATAAATATACCCGATGAACCAATTATTTATCCATTACCAAACTTACAACATTTATACACGCCAGTAACCGCTGATTTAAAAACGGGTAACACTATTATTGACTTAGTTAAAGAACTTCATCCGACACCAGCACTTGGTGGATTGCCAAATGAAGCAGCTCTGCAATTTATCCGTGATCATGAACGACTTGATCGAGGGTGGTATGGTGCGCCAGTAGGTTGGTTAGATGATCGTTTTAATGGTGAGTTTGCTGTAGCTATTAGATCTGGTTTAATCCAAGCAGATGAGGCATCTATCTTTGCAGGATGTGGTGTGATGAAAGATTCAGACCCAGAACTTGAATATGAAGAGACAAATGTTAAGTTTTTACCAATGTTGAACGTATTGGAGGAAAAGTAATGACTCATATCGAAAGTTTAACAAGGTATATTGCTAACTTTATCGATGAATTAAGTAACCAAGGCGTTCATGATATTGTTATTTCACCAGGTTCTCGTTCCACTCCTTTAGCTATGCTTGCTGTTGAAAATAAATCGATTCGTGACTGGGTATTAGTTGATGAACGTTCAGCAAGTTATTTTGCTTTAGGTTTAGCGAAAAAAACAAATCGCCCAGTAGCGTTAATTTGTACATCAGGAACAGCTGCAGCTAACTATTTTCCTGCTGTCATTGAAGCTTATCATGGAAGAGTCCCTTTGCTTGTTTTAACCGCAGACCGACCTCATGAGCTAAGAGACGTCGGTGCGCCACAAGCGATGAACCAACTTAATTTATATGGTGATTTTGTTAAACGTTTTTACGAAATGAGCTTACCCGAAGCATCAGATTCAATGATGCATTATGTTAGGAACAGAGCGCAGCGAGCTGTGTTTCATACTAAAACAGGCAATTCGGGTCCTGTTCAACTAAATTTTCCAATTAGAGAACCATTAACACCCGACTTGAAGCTACCCGATTTATTTGGAAAGTCAGATATGCGCCAACAACAATTCGTAGCTGGAAAACAAGTATTAGCCCAAGAAGAGATTGATTCATTTATTCGTGAATTAGAAAGTAAACAGCAACCAATCATTGTTTGTGGTCCACAAACTGACAAACATGTCAGTGAACTGCTCATATCTTTAAGTGAGCAGTTAAAAATCCCCATTATTGCTGATTCATTATCACAAATCCGTTCGACTAAACAGAGTTTGACGTATATTATTGATTCATCAGATGCTATTTTAAAATCACAAGCAGTTCGCAAAAAGCTAGTTCCTGATATGATTATTCGATTTGGTGCGATGCCGATATCTAAAAGTTTTTTATTTTATCTTAAAGAAAATGACAATGTGCCTCATTATGTGATAGAAGCGGGGAATGACGTTAGAGAACCAACAAATCAACAAGCTAAGTATTTAATGACAGATGAAGCTTTATTTATTCAGTCAATTCTAGAAAAAAAAGTTATAGTCAATGCAAATAATTGGACTGATAAATGGACTCGATTTAATGAATTAGCCCGTGAAGCGCTTATTAAAGAAAATTCAGAAATGCTTACTGAAGGTAACACGATTAAAGCGCTGATTAATCAGCTACCTCCTCAAAGTGAATTGTTCATTGCTAATAGTATGGCAGTACGTGATTTAGATACGTATTATCAAGCGAGTAATAAAGAGACTTATATTTATGGTAACCGTGGTGTAAGTGGGATTGATGGTGTTGTTTCGACTGCATTAGGTATAGCGGCAACGAATACACAACCTGTGACCTTGGTTATTGGTGATTTATCTTTTTATCATGATTTAAATGGACTATTAGCTGCCAAACATTATGAGATTGATATTACCATTGTCCTAATTAATAACGAAGGTGGGGGCATATTCTCATTTTTACCTCAAGCAGAAGAAGGGGCCTATTTTGAAAAGTTATTCGGAACCTCTTTAGGCATTGACTTTTCTCACAGTGTATTCATGTACGGAGGGAAATACACACTTATTAAAGACCAGGATCACTTAAATAATGCTTTAAGGGAAAGTTATTCAACACCGGGATTAAAAGTCATTGAAGTCCAAACAAATCGAGACGAAAATGTGAAAGCACATCGTAAATTATGGAGTGATATTGAAAAAACTATCCTTAAGGAAGTGAAAAATAATGTCTAACCAAATCTTTCATATTAATGATGACAGTTACGCATATCGCATAGACGGTCGCGGAGAAGTTCTTGTTTTATTTCACGGATTTACAAGTGCGCAAACGACATGGGATAATATGTATGATAAATTAATTACCACCTACCAAGTGCTAACAATTGATTTGCCTGGACATGGCGAGACATGGGTCCAAGAAGATAAGAGCATGAAAGACTTTTGTGATGATTTTAATGCATTATTAGAATCATTGAGTATCTCTGAAATTCATCTATTAGGTTACTCGATGGGCGGTCGTACTGCTTTATCATTTGCTAATTACTACCCTGAAAAAATAAAATCGCTTATTTTAGAGAGTGCTTCGCCTGGTATAGCTGATCCCATCGAGCGAAAGAAGCGAAAAGAAGCGGACAAAGCGTTGGCAGAAAAGATATTAGTAGAAGGTGTTGATGTTTTTGTCGACTACTGGGAAAATCTAGCCTTATTTGATAGTCAAAAAAATTTACCTTTAGCCACTCAAACTAAAATAAGAGAAGAACGTTTGAATCAAACAAAGTGGGGATTAAGTATGTCTCTTGTGTTTATGGGGACAGGAGTGCAGCCTTCTTGGTGGGATACTTTGCATGAAGTAAGTTATCCTGTCACATTAATTGTTGGCGAGTATGATTCAAAATTTATTGAAATGAATAAGCAGATGAATGAGTTGTATATAAACGCAAAATTATATACAATAAAAGAGGCAGGTCACTGCGTTCATTTAGAAAAAGAAAAAGAATTTATGCAGGTTGTCCATGAACATATTGAATCATATTGAATATTGTAAGAAACACATTACATAAAAGAGGTGCTATAAATGAATACAGTTCAATGGAATAAAGTAAAAGAGTTTGAAGAAATCATTTATGAAAAACATAATGGGATTGCTAAAGTCACGATTAATCGTCCTGAAAAAAGGAATGCGTTTACACCCCTTACCGTTAACGAAATGATTGAAGCATTTACTGACGCACGTGATGATTCACAAATTGGTGTCATTATTTTAACAGGTCAAGGTGATAAAGCATTTTGTTCAGGTGGAGATCAATCAGTTCGTGGCCATGGTGGTTATGTTGGAACTGATGAAGTGCCTCGTCTAAATGTATTAGATTTACAACGGTTAATTCGTACGATTCCTAAACCAGTTATTTCTATGGTAGCAGGTTATGCCATTGGCGGAGGTCATGTGTTACACATTGTTTCAGACCTAACAATCTCGGCAGATAATGGTGTGTTTGGTCAAACAGGACCACGTGTTGGTAGTTTTGATGCAGGTTATGGTGCAGGTTACTTAGCGCGTATGGTCGGTCATAAACGTGCACGTGAAATCTGGTACCTATGCCGTCAATATAGCGCTGATGAAGCTTATGAAATGGGCATGGTTAACAAAGTTGTGCCACTTGCAGAACTTGAATCTGAGACATTACAGTGGTGTTCTGAGATTTTAGAGAATTCACCAACAGCACTCCGTTTCTTAAAAGCGTCATTTAATGCTGACACTGATGGGTTAGCAGGTCTTCAGCAATTAGGTGGAGATGCAACATTACTTTATTATACAACGGATGAAGCAAAAGAAGGACGCGACGCATTTAAAGAAAAACGTAAACCTAATTTTGATCAATTCCCACGTTTCCCTTAAAGATAAAAATGACCTTTGCTATATTAATAGCAAAGGTTTTTTCAATTAAATGGAAGGAGGTTAATTTATGGCTGAAGTAATTCCTAATTGGTTAACTAGACAAGCTGACTTAGCACCTAAAAAAATAGCACTCGAGATTGATGGAGAGGTAAGTGTGACATTTAGTGAGTTGTACCATCAAAGTAAATTAATGGCTCAAAAATTAGCAACTTTGAATTTAAAACCTAAAGATCGAGTCGCTATTCTTTCAACTAATTCTCTTGATATGCTTGTTACAATCCATGCATTAAGTTATTTAGATGTGATTGTTGTTTTATTAAACACGCGGTTGACGAGTAAAGAATTAGATTACCAAATCAAAGATAGTGATACTAAGGTATTGATTACAACACACGACTTTCTTAGCGATAAAGAATTTGCCATTCAAGAAATACAAACTTTCACTCAAATAAAAGAAATAGAGTTAAAAAAAGAAGTAGTTTTGAATGAATTAATTGATTTAAGTGATTTATGGACAATAATGTATACTTCTGGAACAACAGGTCTACCTAAAGCTGTTGCTCATACATATGGAAATCATTGGTGGAGTGCAATTAGTTCAGGATTGAATTTGGGTATCCATGCAGATGATAAATGGTTATCGCCACTGCCCATGTTTCATGTAGGGGGATTATCTGTTTTTATTAAAAGTGTTATTTATGGCATGTCAGTATATTTATTACCTCGTTATATCAAAGAAAACTTATCTTATATTCTTTATGAAAAACAAATTACAATTGCCTCCTTAGTTACCCTTATGTTAGCTGACTTCATTGAGGATTCAAGAAACGATAAAGCACCTGAGAAGTTACGAGCAATATTACTCGGGGGCGGGTCTGTACCTGAAAAGTTACTGGATAAAGCTAAATCTAAACAGATTCCTTTATTTCAGTCTTACGGCATGACAGAAACAAGTTCCCAAATAGTTAGTCTGAGTCCTGCTAATACTCTAAGAAAATTAGGCTCTGCTGGAAAACCTTTAATGCCTGCAGAGGTGAAAGTGACTGCAAAAAATAATGAAGTGGGTGAAATTCTTGTTAAAGGTCCCATGGTTATTAGTGAATATTTTAATAACGAAGAAGCAACAAAATCTTCATTCACCTCAGGTTGGCTTAAGACAGGTGACTTAGGTTATTTAGATGAAGAAGGATTTTTATATATTGTCGATCGGCGCTCAGATTTAATTGTCTCAGGGGGAGAAAACGTCTATCCAACTGAAATTGAAAATATATTACTCAATCATCCAGATATCAAAGAAGTGGCAGTTGTGAAACAAGCTGATGAAAAGTATGGTCATATTCCCATCGCCTTTGTTGTTTTAAAGGAAAAAGTAGATAAGCCTGACTTCAAGTTATATGTAAAAGACGAACTTGCCCGATATAAACAACCAAGAGAGTATTATGTGATTGATGAACTACCAAGAACTGCTTCAAATAAAGTGAAACGATTTGAGTTAGAAGAACAACTAAAACATTAAAGTAAACAAATAGGAAGTATGATATGATAATGAGTAGAAGATGCAAACTTAAAGATAAAGAGGCTGTTAATATGCATGTATTTAAGGATTTCTATTCAAATGAAGTTAAATTATCGTTCGAAGACCATCCGTTTTCAAGTGATCCAAAACATGTTTGGGTGATTTGTAAGTTTAAAAATCAGTGGCTGCTTACGAAACATAAAGAAAGAGGGTATGAATTTCCAGGTGGTAAAGTAGAAATTGGTGAGACGGCGGATGAAGCTGCTGTTCGTGAAGTAATGGAAGAAACCGGTGCTATTTTAAAAAAAATTGATTATCTAGCTCAATACTATGTAGTAGGGAAAAGTGGTAGTGTGATAAAAAATGTTTATCTTGCTGAAGTCGATAAACTAACTGATCAACCAACTTATTATGAAACAGAAGGGCCAGTTTTATTTAATGAGCTACCTGATAACTTAGCGGAGAATATAAATTTTAGTTTTATGATGAAAGATGAGGTTTTATTTCATTGTTTAAATAAAATTAATGAACATAAAAAAATCTAGAGTAGAATTTCTACTCTAGATTTTTTATATGCTTATGGATGGAAAGTAGGTGCTGCTGCTTTAATTTCATCACTTGCTTGTTGATCAAATTTTTTGAAGTTTTCATGGAAAGATGTAGCTAATTTTTGAGCTTCTGCATCATAACCATCTGGATTACCCCAAGCATTTCTAGGAATAAGAACTTCATCTGGTACTCCTGGTACATGCTCTGGAATATTTAATCCGAAAATCTCATCTTGAACTGTTTTCACAGTATTTAACTCACCTTCAAGTGCCGCATGAACCATTGCACGTGTATAAGATAATTGCATTCTTTCCCCAACCCCATATACGCCACCAGTCCAACCAGTGTTAACTAAAAATACATTAGAATTAAATTTATCAATCTTGTCACCTAACATTTCTGCATATTTTGCAGGAGCTAAAGGTAAGAAAGGTGATCCGAAACATGCTGAAAATGTAGGTTCAGGCTCTGTAACTCCACGCTCAGTACCAGCTAATTTACTAGTATAGCCACTTAAGAAGTGGTACATAGCTTGTTCTTTAGATAGTTTTGAAATGGGTGGTAATGTGCCTGTCGCATCAGCAGTTAAGAAAATAATCGTATTTGGATGCCCAGCAATACTAGGTGTTACAATATTATCGATGTTTGCAATTGGATATGCAGCCCGAGTGTTTTCAGTAAGTGATATATCTGAGTAATCTGCAAGACGAGTATCTACATCTAACATCACGTTTTCTAAGACAGTTCCATAAGTAATTGCGTTAAATATTTCTGGTTCTTTTTCTTGAGATAAATCTACAGTTTTAGCGTAACATCCACCTTCGATGTTAAAGACACCATTTGGACTCCAACCATGCTCATCATCACCAATTAAATCTCTGTATGGATCAGCTGAAAGTGTCGTTTTACCTGTACCTGATAAACCAAAGAATAGCGCAACATCGCCTTCTTTGCCAACGTTAGCAGAACAGTGCATCGACAAGACGTCTTGTTGTGGAAGAACATAGTTCATTACTGAGAAAATCGACTTTTTAATTTCACCAGCATATTCAGTTCCACCAATTAAAACAGTATTATGTTTAAATGAAATAACGATAAATGTATCTGAATTTGTACCATCTTCTTCAGGAATAGCTTTACAGTGTGGAGCTACTAGAACTGTAAATCCAGGATTATGTGTTTTAAGCTCATCTTCAGTAGGTTCGATGAATAATTGACGAGCAAAAAGATTATGCCAAGCATATTCAGTAACAACTTGCACAGGTAATTGATACTTTTTATCAGCACCAGCAAACCCTTTAAATGAGAAGACCTCTTCTTTATTACCTAAATGGCTAACTACACGATTATATAGTTTTTCGAAAGCGTCTTCGCCTATAGGTTGGTTAACACTACCCCAATCAACCACATTTTCTGTTACTTCATCTTTAACAATGAAGCGATCTTTAGGAGAACGTCCTGTATATTGTCCCGTTGTTGCTCTAATTGCTCCTGTCGAAGACATAACGCCTTCTTCTCTTGATAACACTTTCTCAACAAGCATTGGAACAGATAGGTTTTCGTGTAGAATATTTTTACTTGAAATGTCTTTTATTGTTGTGCTTTGCTCGATAGTATTCATAATCACTTACCTTCCTTTTCATTATCTTACAATCTGAATATAGTATAACATATTGATTTCATTAGTCCATACTAATCTAAAAAAATGAAATGAAAAAATGAATTAAAGACTTAATAGTCTTAGTTAATGCTTTCATACCATATGTTAACATAAAAATTACAAAATTGTGAATAAATTCACAAGAGCTTTTTATATTCAACTAAATCGATACAAAAAATGGCCTCTGTGTTTATAAAAGTTAATAGCACTGATATGTTGCATGAATTATAATTAACATGTAATATATTCTTTATAATGGATTCTCTTATTCGGAGTAGGCGGAGGGACAGACCCTATGAAGCCCAGCAACCATCACAATGTGAAAAGGTGCTAACCTGAAGCAAGGTAAACCCTTGAACAATAAGAGCGAAGGGCAATATACCTTTCCTCAAACAGTTAATGTTAGGGAAGGTTTTTTGTTTTAGTTCAATCTCTGAACCTTAAGAGCTCCCATAATACTAAGGAGGCTTTTATTAAATGAAATTAAATAAACGATTATTTACATCTGAATCAGTGACAGAAGGTCATCCAGATAAAATGAGTGATCAGATTTCTGATGCGGTGTTAGACGCAATTTTAAAACATGATCCACTTGCAAGGGTAGCTTGTGAAGTAACTGCGACAACAGGACTTGTTTTAGTCGCGGGTGAAATAACGACTAAAACTTATGTTGATATACCGGCCGTTGTGAGGCAGACGATCAAAGATATTGGCTATACAGATTCTAAATATGGTTTTGATGCAGAAACTTGTGGTGTCCTTACTGCGATAGACGAACAATCACGCGATATTGCAACAGGAGTCGACTCTCTAGGCGCTGGAGACCAAGGATTAATGTTTGGTTATGCGACTGACGAAACGAAAGAATATATGCCTTTACCGATATATCTTGCACACTTGCTTGCAAAACGTTTAGCACATGCTAGAAAGACGCAATTACTAGATTACCTACGTCCAGATGGAAAAACACAAGTGACAATTGAATATGATGAGAATGACCAGCCACTAAGAGTTGATACAATTGTTATTTCAACGCAGCATCATGAAGATGTTGAACTGGGCCAAATTCAAAAAGATATGATTGAACATATTGTCAAACCGATTGTTCCAGCTAATCTGTTAGATGATGAAACAAAGTATCATATAAATCCAACAGGTAGATTTGTAATCGGTGGACCCCAAGGTGATGTTGGTCTGACAGGAAGAAAAATCATCGTAGATACATACGGTGGTGTAGCTAGACATGGTGGTGGCGCATTTAGTGGGAAAGATGCCACTAAAGTAGACCGTTCAGCCGCTTATGCAGCTAGATATGTAGCGAAAAATATAGTGGCTGCTGAATTAGCTCATAAATGTGAAGTGCAACTAGCTTATGCGATTGGTGTAGCTGAACCAGTGTCAATTGCAATTGATACATTTGGTACGAGCAAAGTTAGTGAGAGCGAACTTGTTGGCATTGTCCGTGAGTTGTTTAATTTAAGTCCAGCAGGGATTATTGACATGTTGGATTTAAACCGACCGATTTATCAACAAACAGCAAGTTATGGCCATTTTGGTAGAAATGATTTAATTTTACCATGGGAAGCACTAGATAAAGTCGAAGCTTTACAAGCAAAAGTTAAACAACAAATATAAAAAATAGCATGTCCTCTTTCTATATTGGAAAGAGACATGCTATTTTATTTTTAACAGATTATAAGTCAGTACCAAAATCTGTTTCATGTTTATAATAGTCGCCTTTATCCGTATAAGAATTACGAACACGTTTCATTTCTTCCAGATCTTTTTCTGTTAAGTCACGAATCACTCTAGCAGGTCTGCCAAAAGCCATCGTATTTGGAGGGATGACTGTGCCTGGTGAAAGTAAACTACCTGCACCTATAAAAGCATTCTCGCCAATTTCAACATTATCTAAAATAAGTGACCCCATACCGATGAGAGCATTTTTGCGAATCGTACATCCGTGTAATGTCACTTGGTGGCCAATCGTCACATCGTCTTCAACGATCACAGGCGAATCAGGACTTTGGTGAACGAGCGATAAGTCTTGAATATTCACACGCTTACCAATCCGTGTGGGTGCAACATCTCCCCGAATAACTGTTTGAAACCATATACTAGATCCTTCTTCAATAATTACGTCACCTATTATATCAGCATTTTTAGCAACAAACACTGAAGGATGAATTTTAGGTGTTATTCCTTTATAAGAACCAATCATTTAATAACCTCCATATAATGTAGTAACTAAATTTTTTCAATCCCTATAACAAAAGGGGGATTATTTTTTTGATTAATAAATCCATACTGTAAAACTGAAAACTCTTTTTGACTTAAATTTTCGACAAAGTCTAATACAGCATTCTTCTCTTCTTTACCACCTTCATGTCCATGATAAACAACGATTACAATTCGTTTACCTTTATTTAAAAACTCTAACATTGAAGTAATGGCTTGAATGGTAGACTCAGCTAAAGTAATAATTGTTTTATCACTTTTAGGTAAATAACCAAGATTAAAGATAGCGCCATCTAAGCTTTTAGTTTCTGTCAAATAGTCAGCAACTTTAGCGTGACTATCAAGTATGTAGTGAATGTTCTTATAATCCTTAGTTAACTCCTTTGAACGGTTAATCGCGTCTTCTTGGATATCAAATGCATAAATTTTCCCTTTTTCACCAGTAAGTTTTGCAAGGAATAAAGTATCATTACCATTGCCACATGTTGCATCAATTAAAATGTCACCCTTATTAACACTACTTTCTAATAAAGTATGAGCAAATTCTACAGGTCTCTTCATATATATCAACTCTTTTTTATATAATAAAAGCTAAAGTTAGTTTATCATAAGTATATAAAGTATTACTAATAAATTATTTTTAAAATATATGTAAGTATACTAGCAATCTTGACAAGTCACCGATATTTCACTACAATTCGAAGTGTTAAACATAGCTAAATACATATTAAACAATGAATAAATTAAATTAATAAATATAAACTAACTAACCTATTTAAAATTACTGGATATTCGGATTATTATGCAGAAATTTATATTTATATCAAAATTTAGCAAATAGAAAATGCGAGACGCTTGCGGGAAGAAAGAGCCAGATGAGACAACGCAAGGCGTAGCCTGAAGTGGCTCATTGCTAATGAAGAATGAACTTCAATTCTTCACAGCCCCGCGGCAAGCGAGCATATTCTATTTGCGGTGGCATATATAGTTTTCTTTTCCGAATAACTGAAATTATTAAAGTGAATTTATATTCTAGGAGGAAAATGGAATGAATTTTAACCATAAAGCTATAGAATCAAAGTGGCAAGCATATTGGGAAGAGCATAAAACGTTTAAAACAAATAGTTATACAGATAAAGAGAAGTTATATGCTTTAGGTATGTTCCCATATCCATCAGCATCTGGACTGCATGTTGGTCATCCTGTAAGTTATACAGCAACAGATATTATTTCAAGGATGAGTCGCATGCAAGGTAAAGAAGTTTTACAGCCAATGGGATGGGATGCATTTGGTTTACCAGCAGAGCAATATGCAATTGATTCAGGGAATAGTCCAGCAGAATTTACTAAAGAAAACATTGTTACATTTAAAAGACAACTTCAAGAGTTAGGTTTTTCATATGATTGGGACCGTGAAATAAGTACGACAGACCCTGATTATTATAAATGGACGCAATGGATATTCATTAAAATGTATGAACATGGACTCGCTTATATGGATGAGGTAAATGTAAATTGGTGTCCTGAACTTGGTACAGTACTGGCGAATGAAGAAGTAATCGATGGTAAGAGTGAACGAGGTGGACATCCAGTTATAAGAAAACCAATGAAACAGTGGATGTTAAGAATTACTAAATATGCTGACCGTCTACTCGATGATTTAGAAGATCTTGATTGGCCAGAGAGCTTAAAGGAAATGCAACGTAACTGGATAGGCCGCTCTGAAGGGGCGGAAGTTATCTTTGAAATCGAAGGGCATGAAGATGAGTTTGAAGTATTTACAACGCGTCCAGACACATTATTTGGAGCAACATATGCAGTTTTAGCACCAGAACATGAACTTGTTAAAAAAATCGTTACACAAGAACAACAAGAAGCGGTTGAAGCTTATATTCATGAAGTGGAAACTAAAACAGATTTAGAACGTACAGATTTGGCTGACGATAAAACAGGCGTATTTACTGGTGCTTACGCAATAAATCCAGTCAATAATGAGCGGATACCAATTTGGATAGCAGATTATGTACTTATCTCTTATGGAAGTGGTGCAATCATGGCAGTACCTGCTCATGATGAGCGCGATTTTGAATTTGCTACACAATTTGATCTTCCTATTATAGAAGTGGTTAGTGGAGGAGACATTTCAAAAGAGCCATATGTAGGAGATGGTGAACTTGTTAACTCTGACTTTTTAAATGGCTTATATCAAGAAGCAGCCATAACAAAGATGATAGATTGGTTAGTGGCTAATAATAAAGGAACCAAAAAAACGTCTTATCGTTTAAGAGACTGGTTGTTCTCTCGTCAACGTTATTGGGGAGAACCAATCCCAATTATTCACTGGGAAGATGGCACCATGACCGCAGTGAAAGAAGAAGAGCTTCCATTAGAACTACCTGTTATGACAGAAATTAAGCCTTCAGGAACAGGCGAATCTCCACTTGCTAATAGTGAATGGATTCATGTTGTCGATCCAGAAACAGGTATGAAAGGTAGAAGAGAAACGAACACAATGCCTCAATGGGCAGGTAGTAGTTGGTATTTCTTAAGATTCATTGATCCTAAGAATACACAACAATTAGCTGACCCGAAATTACTTGAAAAGTGGTTACCAGTAGATTTATACGTTGGTGGTGCAGAACATGCGGTTCTCCACCTATTATACGCAAGATTTTGGCATAAATTTTTATATGATATAGGGGTAGTACCTAATAAAGAACCTTTTCAAAAACTTTATAATCAAGGTATGATTATCGGTGAAGATAGCGTTAAAATGAGTAAATCGCTAGGAAATGTCATCAATCCAGATGAGATTATAGCTTCTCATGGAGCAGATACACTACGTCTTTACGAAATGTTTATGGGGCCATTGGATGCTGATGTTATTTGGTCTACAACAGGAACAGATGGAGCCAGAAGATTCTTAGACCGTTCATGGCGTTTAATTGTTAATGCAGATGATACGTTATCAACTAAATTAACAGATGAAAGTGACGAACTTGAAAAAATTTATCATGAAACTGTAAAAAAAGTAACTCATGATTTTAAAAATTTACATTTCAATACTGGAATTTCTCAACTCATGATGTTTGTTAATGAAGCTTATAAAGTAAATACTTTAAATAGATCATATATAGAAGGTTTTGTAAAACTACTCTCACCAATTGCACCCCATTTAAGTGAAGAGTTATGGCAGAGACTAGGACATGAAGGGACCATTACTTATGAAGCATGGCCAACTCATGATGAATCAAAACTTGAAGAAAATGAAGTTGAAGTGGTTATTCAAGTTTTAGGTAAGGTGCGATCTAAAATTATGGTAGATAAGGATATGAATAAAGAAGAACTAGAAAAAGTTGCTTTAGCTGACGAGAAGGTTAAAGAATGGATAGAAGGAAAAACAATTAGAAAAGTTATCGTAGTTCCAGGAAAACTAGTTAATATCGTAGCAAATTAATAAAGAGCTCAACCTAGCGTTGGATTAGTGTTTAGAACCTAAAAATCCATCGTTGGTTGGGCTTTATTACTTTAAAAAGAGTTTAATCTTGACGTGAAGATGATAACAATGTAATATGAATTCTGTTGTTAAAAAAGCATAGCAATATTTATTAATTAAGTCAGCAAGAGTAAAATGAAAAAAGAAGTTAGTTGACTTAAATAAGTAAAGTGTGCTATGATATATATCCTTCCAATGCAAGAGGTGGAGGAAATTAAATAACAGACACATTAAAAAAAGAATTAATTTAAAGTGTTGACAAGAAATTGAATAAGTGTTATATTATAGAAGTCGCATTTTTGCGAGAGAGAAAATCATTGCTCCTTGAAAACTGAACAGAACAACTATTAAATGTCAAGAATATTTTTAAGTGACTTATTAATTAGAAGCTATTTGATAGCTTTTAGATAATAACCTCTTAATCAATTCAAATTAATTATAGGCAAGCTAAGTATATGAATACGTTGTGATTCATATGTTTCAAATCTTTCTATTATGGAGAGTTTGATCTTGGCTCAGGACGAACGCTGGCGGCGTGCCTAATACATGCAA
>DATGTX010000090.1:0-14791 GCA_035301645.1 Pseudogracilibacillus sp.
AGCAGACTCTTTCTCAGCTTCATCTTTTAGTGCTTGTTTACGAGATAAGTTAACACGGCCTTGACGGTCAACTTCAATTACTTTAACCATCACTTCGTCTCCGATTTTAAGTACATCTTCAACTTTTTCAGTGCGTTTATCTTGTAATTCTGAAATATGAACTAAACCATCTTTACCACTAAATATTTCAACAAATGCTCCGAACTTTTCAATTCGTTTTACTGTTCCTAGATAGATTTCGCCTGGTTTAGCTTCACGAACTAAATCTTCAATAATTTGTTTTGCTTCTGCAATTTTATCAGATTCTGTTGAAGCAATTGATACATTACCATCTTGCTCAATATCAATTTTAACACCAGTTTCATCAATAATTTTATTAATTTGCTTACCACTTGGACCAATTACTGTACGAATTTTATCAGGGTCAATTTGCATTCTAATAATTTTTGGTGCATATTTTGAAACCTTTTCTTTAGGTGTGTCAATAACCGCGATCATTGATTCTAAAATAGCTAAACGACCAATTTTAGCTTGTTCTAGTGATTCTTTTAAAATGTTACGGTTTAATCCATCAATTTTTATATCCATTTGAAGCGCTGTAATGCCTTTTGCAGTTCCAGCAACTTTAAAGTCCATATCTCCTAAAGCATCTTCTAATCCTTGAATATCTGAAAGGACTGAATAGTTTTCGCCTGTTTTAATTAATCCCATTGCAATTCCTGCAACTGGTGATTTAATAGGTATACCCGCATCCATCATTGCAAGTGTACCTGCACAAATACTCGCTTGTGAGGAAGAACCATTTGATTCAAGTACTTCTGAAACCACACGAATTGTATATGGGAATTCTTCAGCAGAAGGTAAAACTTTTTCTAATGCTCTTTCACCTAATGCGCCATGACCAATCTCACGTCTACCTGGACCACGAATTGGGCCTGTTTCTCCAACGCTATATTGTGGGAAGTTATAGTGATGCATAAAACGTTTAGTTTCTTCTAAGTCAATTCCATCAAGAAATTGGTGTTCACTCAATGAACCTAATGTACAAATACTTAAAGCTTGTGTTTGACCACGTGTAAATAAACCTGAACCATGTGTGCGAGGCAAAATATCAACACGAGATTCTAGATTTCTGATTTCATCGATTTTACGACCGTCTGGACGAATTTTTTCGTCTGTAATTAAGAAACGTACGCCTGTTTTAACCATATTATCTAAAGCAATTTTAACATGCTCTATCGTTTCTTCTTCAGCTTCTTCGTACTCTTTTAAGACTGATTCTTTAACAGCTTCAATTGCTTCTTCGCGTGCTTTTTTCTCTGTTACTTTAATTGCATTTAAAAGATCCTTATTTGCCTTAGCTTCAACATCTTTCTCAATTGTCTCATCTAAAACAAATACTTCAGGAACAAATTTTTCAACTTTAACAGAATTTACTATTTCTTCTTGGAATTCTACTAAACGAACAATTTCTTCATGACCAAACATAATTGCATCTAAAATAATATCTTCAGTGACTTCTTCTGCTCCAGCTTCAACCATATTTATGCCTTCTTTAGTACCTGCAACAGTAAGTTCTAACTCACTGTTCTCCTGTTGTTCTACCGAAGGATTAATAATAAATTTACCATCAACCTGTGCAATATTCACACCTGCAATTGGGCCGTCAAATGGAATATCAGAAATTGATAAACTGATTGAAGCTCCCAACATTGCTGCCATTTCTGGTGAACAGTCTTGTTCAACACTCATCACAGTGGTAATTATTTGAACTTCATTTCTAAAATCATCAGGAAATAGTGGTCGAATCGGACGGTCAATTAAGCGCGACGTTAAGACTGCGTTATCACTAGGTCTTCCTTCACGTTTTATAAATCCTCCAGGAATTTTACCTACTGAATATAAGCGTTCTTCATAATTAACCTGTAACGGGAAAAATGGAAGGCTTTTTGGCTTTTTCGATGCAGTAGCTGCTGCTAAAACTGCTGTTTCACCATAATAAACCATACAAGAGCCATTAGCTTGTTTAGCTAATTCTCCAATTTCTACTCTAAGCGGTTTACCGTTTATTTCTGTTTCAAATACCTGTTTATGGTTTGCTTTCATCTTTATATCCCCTTTCATTTAGCTTTTAATTTTAAAATATAAAACAATATAAAAAAAGCAGGATTTCTCCCGCTTTTTGTTATCTACGTAAACCTAATTTTTGAATTAAATCACGGTAACGAACAACATCTTTATTACGTAAGTATTTTTGTAAATTACGACGTTGACCTACCATTGTTAATAATCCGCGGCGTGAATGATGATCACGAGTATGAACTTTTAAGTGTTCATTGAGATTATTAATTTCTTCTGTAAGAACAGCAATCTGTACTTCAGGAGATCCTGTATCATTTTCATGTACCTTATATTCATTAATAATTTCTGTTTTACGTTCTGGTTTAATAGCCATTTTTTGGCCACCTCCTATATTTTTTATCACCTTTCCCCTAGCAATCGTCGGAGTCTCGAATAGCCAAGCGAAGGTTACTATATCATCATAAACTTTTTAAATAAAAAATGCAAGATATTCATTTAAATACTTAGAATCTTACGGATTGCTACTTCATCAATTATTAATTGCTCTTTCATTTCTTCTGCTCCAGAATACTTTTCTTCATCTCGAATAAATTCAAGCCAATCAATTTTTAAAGTTTCGCAATATATATCTTTATCAAAATCAAATATAAACACTTCCACTTTAGGTTCTTTCATATCCTCTATAAAAGTGGGAACAAGACCTAAGTTTGCCATACCATAATAACTATCATTTTTTAAGTGTACCTTTACTGCATAGATACCTTGTTTTGGTAATAAATATTTTTCTTCAGCTTCAATATTTGCAGTTGGATACCCAAGGAGTCGACCGCGTTTATCTCCATCAATTACTTTTCCTTCATAGCTAAAAGGTCTGCCAAGTAATTTTGCTGCTTGATCTACTTTTCCATCTGCTAATAACTCTCTTATTTTAGACGAACTGACTTTTTCTTTGTCACTTTCAACTTTACTAACAGCTTCATAAGTAAACCTGTTTTTCGCATATTCTCCTATATTAGACATATTACCTTTTCCTTTATGTCCAAAACTGAAATCAAATCCTGCTACTAAATGAGTAATATTTAAACCTACAATAAAGTGATTAATAAATTCTTCAGGTTCAACTAATGATAATTCTTTATTAAACTTAATTACATATACTTTGTCAACGCCCATTTCTTTTAACAAGGCTTCTTTTTCAGATTGAGGTGTAATATATTTGATCGTTTTATTAGAACTATTTAAAACTACTGATGGGTGTGGATAAAAAGTAATTATATTACACTGTTTATTATTATCTTTAGCATATTTTAAAGCATGATTAATTACTTCTTGATGACCTTTGTGAACCCCATCAAAAAATCCTATAGCAGCTACAGATTCAGCCAGATTAGCTTTATTTAATTCATGCGGGTATGTTAAGTAAATTGTTTCCATTATTAGTCACCTTCACTTTGGATTTCATTAAATACTCTTAATGCTCTTATTTGGTGCTCATTTTCTGGGTCTATATGGTAAATAGCTAACAATTCATCATGATGCATTACTTTATAAGGTTTACCCAAAACAAACTCCATAGTTTTTGGTAGAGGCAATTTCTGGCCAAATAAAATCAACCTTTTTATTTCTTCATTCACTGCATATGTATCCAAATGATTTAATGCTCGGCTTGTCGGATAAATCATTTCACTGTGTTTACCTTTATCAACTATAGACTCTATTTCAGCGAATGTAAATGTTTCATCTTCTTTAAAAGAATCACTTTCAATTCTTTTTAGTTTAGACATATGAGCAGGATAGCCTAGATGTTTTCCTATATCTACACATAAAGTTCTTATATAAGTTCCTTTAGAGCACGAGACTTTTAAGTCTATAGTATTTTTTTCTTTGTTAGTATGTAATAATTCGATATCGTGAATTGTAATTTTTCTTTCAGGTCTTTCTACTTCTATATTCTCTCTAGCATACTCATAAAGGCGCTTGCCTTTAACTTGAACAGCTGAGTACATTGGTGCTATTTGTTTAATTTCGCCTGTGAATTTTTTAAAAGCTTGTTCTATTTGTTCATTATTTGGGAACGCATTCACTGGTTGCTCATCAATTATCTTGCCAGTAGCATCTTCAGTATCAGTCGTGGCACCTAGACTTAATGTAGCAATATAAACCTTTTTTAAGTCAGATAAATAAGGAATAACTTTTGTCGCTCCACCCACACAAATTGGTAAAACACCTTCTACTTCGGGATCAAGTGTTCCTGTATGTCCAACCTTCTTAGTTTTCAATATCTTCCTTAATTTAAATACACAATCATGTGACGTTAAACCTTTTGGTTTCCATAATGGCAATATTCCATGCATAACTTTATCCTCCACAAAATCAATATATTAATATTAAACGTGAAAATCTGACCTGCTTTTAAGCAAGTCAGATTCTTTAAATATTATTCTTCTAAATCACGTAATAATGCATCGATATGATTGCCATATTCATGTGCTACATCATATTCAAAAATAATTTCTGGTACTTTTCTTAAACGGATTCTTCTTCCAATTTCTGAACGAATAAATCCATTCGCTTTGCTTAACCCAAGTAAAGATTCTTCACGTTCTTCTTCGTCACCTAAAACTGAGAAGAAAATTTTAGCTTGTTGCAAATCACCTGTTACTTCAACATCTGTGATCGTTAAAAATCCAATCCGTGGATCTTTAATTTTATTATTTATTATATCGCTAATTTCTATTTTGATTTGTTCTGCGACACGATTTGCACGAATATTACTCATTAATATTCACCTCTTAAATCTAGTTTAAAACAGTTGTACCACTTAATCAACTATCATAATCTTTCTGTTTCTGTTATTGTTCTTTCTAATTCTGGAAAAGAGTCAATTGTTTCAAAAACTTTTTGCAAAACTTGTTCAGCATGGACATATTCATTAGCTACAATGGCTATTCCTAATTTAGTCCGTTGCCATAAATCATGATAGTCAAGTTCTGCAATTGAAATATTAAAATCTTTCTGTAATTTAGCTATTAAACGTTTTAAAAGTGATCTTTTTTGCTTCAGCGAATGTCCTTCATACAATTTGCATTCCACTTCTGCATAAATAATCATGTGCGTTCAATTTCCTCCATAACATAAGCTTCGATTCTATCGCCAGCTTTTATGTTGTTAAAGTCTTTAACTGTAATTCCACATTCGTAATTTTTATCAACTTCACGTACATCATCTTTAAAACGTTTTAAAGCTGCAAGTTCTCCTTCAAATAGCACGACTCCGTCACGAATCACTCGCACACTTGAGTTACGTGTGATTTTTCCATCTACCACATAACTTCCTGCAATCGTACCTACTTTAGAAACTTTAAATATTTCACGTACTTCTGCTTGTCCAATTACTTTTTCTTCGTATTCTGGATCAAGTAGACCTTTCATTGCAGCTTCCATTTCTTCAATTGCTTTATAAATAACACGATGCAGTCTAACATCAACTTGTTCTTTTTCAGCAGTTTTTTGTGCATTTAAGTCAGGTCTGACATTAAAACCAATCACAAGTGCGTTAGAAGCTGAAGCAAGTTGTATGTCTGATTCATTAATTGCTCCTACACCTTTATGAATAATATTGATTTGTACAGTATCTACTTCTATTTTCTTAAGTGATGCTGCGAGAGCTTCAGCTGAACCTTGAACATCTGCTTTGATAATTACGTTCAAGTCCTTGATTTCACCTTGTTTAATTTGCTCAAATAAATCTTCTAAGCTGACTTTATTTTGAGGTCCACGACTTGCTACTTGATGACGCTTTTGTCTAGATTCACCAATTTGTCTTGCTTGCTTTTCATCTTTAAAGACTAAGAATTGGTCTCCTGCTTCAGGTACGCCACTTAACCCAGTAATTTCTACAGGAGTTGAAGGACCAGCTTCGGTAACACGCACACCAATATCGCTTACCATTGCACGGACACGACCATAAGTATTACCTACAACAACTGATTGACCAACCTTTAATGTTCCGTCTTGTACAAGTAAACTAGCTACAGACCCTCGTCCTTTGTCTAATTGAGCATCAATAACCGTACCTGATGCTACTTGATTTGGGTTAGCTTTTAGTTCTTGCACTTCAGCTACAAGTAATATCATTTCTAATAAATCGTCAATCCCATCACGATTTATTGCTGAAATAGGAACGAATATAGTATCGCCACCCCATTCTTCAGAAACTAATCCATATTCAGTTAATTCCTGCATTACGCGGTCTGGATTAGCGCTCTCTTTATCCATTTTATTCACTGCAACGATAATCGGTACGTCTGCTGCTTTAGCATGGTTAATTGCTTCAACTGTTTGCGGCATGACACCATCGTCTGCTGCTACGACTAAAATAGCAATATCTGTCACACTAGCTCCTCTTGAACGCATGCTTGTAAATGCTTCGTGTCCAGGTGTGTCAAGGAAAGTTACTTTTTTGCCTTCTGAACTTTCGACTTGATACGCACCAATATGTTGTGTAATTCCACCTGCTTCACCAGCAGTTACTTTAGTATCACGAATCGAGTCTAATGTTGTCGTTTTTCCATGGTCAACGTGCCCCATAATAGTTACAACTGCAGGTCGTTCTACTAAATCTTTTTCATCACTTACTGGACGATAAATATCAAACTCAGTTTCTTCGACAACTGTTTTCTTTTCTGCAGTATAGCCATATTCTGATGCAATTAGTTCAATAGCATCATCACTTAAATCTTCATTCTTAGTTGCCATAACACCTGAAAACATTAATTTTTTAATGATTTCTGAAATATCTTTACCTAACTCATTAGCTAGTTCTTCTACTGTTAAAGTATTATTATAAATAATATGGTTTTCTTTTTTAGTTTCTGGTTCTTTAGGTGTTTCTTTTGTTTCTGTTGGTTCTTCAGGTGTCTCTTCTGTTTTTGTAATGTCTTTTTCATCATTTGAATTAGTTTTATCAAATTTTTCAATGACTTTATTTTGAATGCCTTCATTAATTGTCGCCATGTGGTTAGTAATGTCTTCACCCATATCCACTAAAACATCAACGACCTCTTTACTTGATTTGTCAATTTCTCTTGCGAATTCATATATTCTTTTTTTATTCATATGGTCACCCCCGAGATATTTTACGATAGTAGTTCACGAAACTTCTTTGCAAAACCTTGATCAGTAATCGCTACTGCTACTCTGTCTGACTTTCCCATAGCTTGACCTAATGTGGATCGGTCGTCTACTTGTTTATAGTCAACTTCGTAAGTCGTACATTTATCAATTAATTTCTTTTTTGTTTTATCACTTATATCATTTGCAATTAACACAAATTCTGCTTGGTGATTCTGAATATCTTTAATGATTAGCTCTTCTCCTAACGAACACTTTCTCGCTCGATAAGCTATACCTAATAAATTTAAATAAGATTTATTCATCTTGATCACTGATTAATTCTAATAGGTCTTCATATATATCAGGTTCAATTTTCATTTTAAATGCTTGTGCAAGCATATTTTCTTCTTTTGCTTTTAGAAAGATATCTTTATTATATGTTAGATAAGCACCTCTGCCATTAACTTTACCTGAAGGGTCTATTAAAATATCATTTTCTTTAGTTTTCACCAAACGAATGAGATCTTCTTTAGGTTTTAATTCTTTAGTTACTAAACATTTTCTTAAAGGCACTTTACGTTGTTTAGCCATGAAACACCCTCCACTTAATCTAATAAATTATCTTCTGAATCAGCAGTTGCTTCATCAATCGGATTCACTTCAATACCTTCTTCTTTAGCTGCTGTTTCACTTTTGATGTCTATTTTCCATCCAGTTAGTTTCGCAGCAAGGCGTGCATTTTGACCACGCTTACCAATAGCTAATGATAATTGATAATCAGGTACGATGACGATTGTTGAATTATTTTCTTCATCAACAATAACATCAACTACTTTAGATGGGCTTAATGCGTTAGATACATAAACAACTGGGTCTTCAGACCATTCTACAATATCAATTTTCTCACCATTTAGTTCATCTACGACAGCTTGAACTCTTTGTCCTTTTGGACCAACACATGAACCAACAGGATCAACTTCTTCATCAGCCGCATAAACAGAAATCTTAGAGCGGTCTCCTGCCTCTCTTGAAATAGACTTAACTTCTACAGTTCCATCATATATTTCAGGAACTTCCATTTCAAATAGACGTTTTAACAGACCAGGATGTGCTCTAGAAATTAAAATTTGCGGACCTTTGCTTGTGTTTTCAACTTTATTTACATAAACTTTAATCCGGTCATGAACATGGTATTCTTCCGTGCTCACTTGTTCTTGTTCAGCAAGTTTAGCTTCAATTTTACCTAAGTCAACATAAACAAAGTTGGAATCTACTCTTTGGATAATACCAGTCATTACATCTTCTTCACGATCTTCGTATTCAGATAAAATAACACCACGTTCAGCTTCTCTAACTCTTTGAGTGACAACTTGTTTTGCTGCCTGTGCTGCAATTCTACCAAAATCTTTTGGCGTTACTTCAATATCTACTACATCGTCTACTTCTAAACCTAAATTAATTTCATGTGCTTCTTCGAGCGTTATTTCTTCTAGTTCATTTTCTATCTTTTCTACTACTGTTTTACGAGCATATACTTTCATTGTTCCAGCATCTTCATCTAATTCTACTCTTACATTTCCACTTGAGTTAAAATTCTTTTTGTATGCTGAAATTAATGCTGCTTCAAGTGCTTCTAATAATACATTTTTATCAATACCTTTTTCTTTTTCAAGAAAGTTTAATGCGTCAAATAACTCACTGCTCAAAATATTTCCTCCTTAAAAAGTTACAGCAAGTCGTGCTTTAGCAATTCTTTCATATGGAATACTAACTTGCTTGACTCTTGTTTTAATTTTATATTCAATAACAACTATGTCATCTTCTATACTTTTTAAAATACCTTCATAATCTTTTGCACCATCGATTGGCGCATATAAAGTAACATATATATTATGCTCTATATGCTGTTTGAAATCTTCTTTAGTTTTTAATGGTCGTTCTGCGCCAGGTGAAGATACTTCTAAATAGTAAGCTTCTTTAATTAAATCAAGCTCATCTAGACCTTCACTAAGTGCTTCTGAAACTATGCTACATTCAGTTAAATCTATCCCACCAACTTTATCTAGATAGACACGTAAAAACCAATCTGAACCTTCTTTAACATATTCAATATCGATAAGTTCCAAATCTCTTTCTGATAAAATAGGTTGGATGAGTTCTGATACTGAATCAATAATTTTTCTACTCATTCTATTTCCTCCCTAACCAATATATTCAAATTTATCTTTCAACATAAAACCCTTGCCAAAAAACTGGGGCAAGGGATAAATTTAAAACTTTGTTTTAACAATAATAAACACATTTTTAAAGTTATATTTTAGACCTGGATATCATAACAATACTAACACATACGCACTTATATTTCAATTCGTTTAAAAGAGCGACAATTGATTTTCATCTTGCATACCTTCTAAGCAGCCATGATTATCTAAATAGTCTAAAACTGTTTTAGAAATACTACTACGCTGACGAAGATCTTCTTTAGATAAAAACTCACCATCTTCTCTTGCCTCTACAATTTTTATAGCTGCATTTGTTCCTAAACCGTCTACCACATCAAACGGCGGTAGAAGCGTATTCTCAGTGACAAGGAATTCACTTGCACTAGATTTATAAATATCTACTTTCTCGAAATTAAACCCGCGTTCATTCATTTCAAGTGATACTTCTAGAACTGTTAGCAAGTTTTTCTCTTTTGGCGTTGCATCATTACCTTGTGATTTGATACCGTTAATTCGGTTGCGCAGCGCTTCAGGCCCTTTTACCATTGTATCTAATTCAAAGTCACTCGCTCTAATTGAAAAGTAAGCAGCATAAAAGTAGATTGGATGATGAACTTTATAGTATGCAATTCGAACGGCCATCAATACATAAGCCGCTGCGTGAGCTTTAGGGAACATATATTTAATCTTTTTACATGATTCAATATACCAGTTTTGTACACCTTTACTCTTCATTTCTTCAATCCATTCATCTTGTAAGCCGCGTCCCTTACGAACAGACTCCATAATTTTAAATGCAAGCGAAGCATCTAATCCCTGTAACATTAGATAAACCATAATATCATCACGACAACCAATAACGTCGGTTAAATCACAAGTACCCGCATTAATTAATTCTTGAGCATTCCCTAACCAAACATCTGTACCATGAGATAAACCTGAGATAACGACTAATTCTGAAAATGTACTTGGTTTCGTCTCTTCTAGCATTTGTCTAACAAAAGATGTTCCGAATTCTGGCACA
The DNA here is from genome assembly GCA_035301645.1 of Pseudogracilibacillus sp. GTDB lineage: Bacteria > Bacillota > Bacilli > Bacillales > Amphibacillaceae > Pseudogracilibacillus. The sequence continues at coordinate 10,443 of DATGTX010000090.1, forward strand.
CCTAAAGTACCAGTCTTACATCCTATTTGTTTTTCAGTTACTCCAAGCGATTTAGTGCTTGAGAATATCTCCATGACATCTGGGTCATCTAATGGTAATTTCGTTGGGTCAATTCCACTTAAATCTTGTAACATCCTTAACATCGTTGGATCATCATGCCCTAAAATATCTAATTTTAACAAATTATCCTCAATTGAATGGAAATCAAAATGTGTTGTCATCCATTCGCTCTTTTGATCGTTAGCTGGATATTGGATAGGTGTAAAATCATAAATATCTTTATCTGTCGGAACAACAATAATTCCACCAGGGTGTTGCCCAGTTGAACGTTTAACACCAGTACATCCCTGAACTAAACGGTCTATTTCTGCACCTTTCATATGCAATGATTTATCAGAAGCATATCCTTTAACATATCCGTAGGCAGTTCTCTCTGCAATTGTTCCTATTGTTCCAGCTCGATAAACATAATCCTCACCAAACAATTCTTTTGTGTAATCGTGAGCGCGAGATTGATATTCACCTGAAAAATTCAAATCAATATCAGGTACCTTATCACCCTTAAATCCTAAAAACGTTTCAAATGGGATATCTTGCCCTTCTTTAGATAACTCTTTATCGCAATTTGGACATTTTTTATCTGGTAAATCAAAGCCACTTGCGTATGAACCATCTGTAAAGAATTGGTTATAATGACATGAATGACATATATAATGCGCAGGTAAGGGGTTAACTTCAGTTATTTCAGTCATTGTTGCAACGAGTGAAGACCCTACAGATCCTCGTGAACCTACTAAATACCCATCATCTAATGATTGTTTAACAAGTTTATGTGAAATTAAATAAATAACAGCAAATCCATGACCTATAATACTTTTCAGTTCTTTTTCAAGGCGTTCTGTGATAATATCTGGGAGATTTTCGCCATACATATTCTTTGCTGTTTTATATGTTAACTCTCTTACCTCTTCATCTGATCCATCGATACTTGGTGTATATAAATCCTCTTGTAAAGGGGATATCTCTTCAATCATATCGTTTATTTTATGACTGTTTTCTACCACAATCTCTTTTGCTTTGTCTTTTCCTAGGAATGAAAAACTATCCAACATTTCATTGGTTGTTCTAAATGGTGTGTCTGGCAACGTCTGACGATTTAACGGGTTACCTTTTTGTGAGGCAATTAATACTTCACGATACAGTTTTTCATGGTCATCAATATAATGAACATTACCAGTTCCAATCACTGGTTTGTTTAACCGGTTACCTAGTTCGACAATATTTTTTAATATTTCTAAAAGTTGTGCTTCATTTTTAATCATACTATTTTCAAGCAAACCAATGTAATTAGCTGGAGGTTGTATTTCAAAATAATCATATAATTCAGCTACTTCTTCAGCTTCATCAATCGACTTTTGCATGACTGTTTCAAAAACTTCGCCTTGATTACAACTCGAACCAATTAATAATCCTTCTCGATGCTTTTCTAAGACAGAACGAGGTATACGCGGTTCCCGGTAAAAATATTTTATATGCGAATATGATACAAGCTTATAAAGGTTCTTTAATCCCGTTTGGTTTTGTACGAGAATTGTACAATGTGATGGCCTAGAATGTTGATAGCTATCGCCAGTCCCGACGTGTGCATTTAAGTGCTTATGGTTAACTAAATCTTCTTCTTCAACAAGGGCGACTAATTTCCAAAACAAATAAGCAGTCGCTTCAGCATCATAAATCGCTCTATGATGTTGGGTTAATTCAACTTCAAGTCGTTTACATAGTGTATTTAATCGATGATTTCCTAAGTTAGGAAATAAGAATCTTGCTAACTCTAAGGTATCAATAACAGGATTTGAAACTTTAGGGTAATCAATTTTTTTATATCCTTGATTTAAAAACCCGATATCAAAGGTAGCATTATGAGCAACTAAACAATCATCGCCTGCCCATTCGTGGAAATCTTTTAAGACATCATCCACCTCTGGTGCGTCAACTAACTGATCATCAGTAATACCTGTAATATCAATAATAATTTGAGGTAACTTACGATGTGGATTAGCAAACGATTCGAAACGATCGACAATCTCGCCATCCACTAATCTAACACCAGCTAATTCAATAATCGTATCATATACTGAAGATAGACCTGTTGTTTCCACGTCAAATACAATATATGTACCTTTTTTTAACGAAAAATCTTGCACATTGTATGCGATTGGAACACCGTCATCGACTAGATTAGCTTCTAAGCCATAGAGTACTTTTATGTCATGTTCTTTACTTGCTCTATGTGCTTCTGGATAAGCTTGGACATTCGCATGGTCAGTTATTGCAATTGCTTCATGTCCCCAATCAGCTGCTTGTTCAATCAAGCGTGTAGGAGAAACAACCGCATCCAGCTGACTCATTGTCGTATGAGCATGAAGTTCAATTCTTTTTTCTCCTTCAATTGCAGTATCTTTTCTTCTAGCAACAGAAACTTCTTGAATATCGTTTGCCATCATCGTTAATTCATTTGAAAATGAATCAGTTTGAATTCTTCCTCGTGCTTTAATCCATTGACCTGCTTTAACATTATTAAACAGAGCAGCATCTTCATCATTTCTAGAAAACATTTTTATTTCTAATGAATCTGTATAATCAGTGGCTTTTATAATTAGTAAGCTACGTTTAGATCTTAAAACTCGCACATCTACACTGAATATATAACCTTGCACCGTAATTCTGTTTTCTTCTTCAATGATTTCTTCCATAAATATTGGTTCTTCTGGTATTTTATAACCGATTTCTAAACGTTTATTTGTTCCATTTTGCTTGGTGGTTAATTCACGTTTTTCTTTTTCAGCAGAAGTTTTTTGAGCAATTTGACGGTCCTCTTCTATTGTCTGCTTTTTAAAGGTTTCAATATCACTTGTTTCAGTAGATACGATAACTTCTAAAACTAAGTTGCTTAAACCGAGAGTGTTAAAATGCTCCTTAAATGGTGCTTCAATTCGCTTTATGAGTGCGGCTGCTTCAGCGCCATTTCTTGCTGTAACAATAACTTTATTATCTTCTATTCTAGGTTTTTGAGTATGAAGTAAATCAATATAAGCCGGTGATAGATCATTCATAGACCGGGTAAAACCTAACCAATGTTCAATAATTAATTCATCAAGACATGTACTATCTTCACAAACCAACTTTATATTAACATTAGCAATTTCTTTAAATGATGTTTGTAAGTGAGACAACAAAGTTTGGTACACATTTAATGGCAATATTTTTTTAATATTCAAATGAAATACCCATAACCTATCTTCTTTAAAAAGTTCTAGCTTTTCTATTTCTGAATCAATAAAATAATTCTCAATAATCTCTTGTGGTAATTCAATTTGGTTTACTAAGAGATCCATACGTTCTTTTTTAGATAATGGCATTCAAACCCTCCTACGACTTGCTAATAAAAACAAGGCTTTTATAGTTATTACCTACATAAGCCTTGTTTCATTAAAACTATTTACATAAATAATCGCTGGATATCATTCCAAGTGACAACAAGCATAAGTAAGATAAGCAGTGCGAATCCAATAAAATGAACAAATCCTTCTTTTTGAGCAGATACTGGTTTACCGCGTATAGCTTCAATTCCTACAAACAACAATCTACCCCCATCTAATGCAGGTAACGGTACTAAGTTAATAATACCTAAGTTAACACTTAACATAGCAGTCCACATTAAAAAGTTTGTAAAGCCCGTCTTTACAATTTGATCTGTTGCATCATATATTCCAACAGGACCGGATAACATTTCAATTGATAATTGGCCTGTGACAAGCATCACTAAATTTGTAACAATTAATTTAGTAGTTTCAAACGTTTGTGTAAAACCATACGTAAGTGTTTTTAAAAAGTCTTTTTCATAGACTACTTCAAAACCAACACCAATTTGGCCAATACTTATACCATCTTGTTCTATTTCTTTGGGTATAATGTTTAATTCTTTAGTATTTCCATCTCGTAAAACTTCAAAATTTACTTCTTCACCAGGATGATCAATCACATATGAAGATACGTCACTAAATGTTTTTACTTCTTTACCGTCGACACCTACAATTTCATCTTTCGGCTCTATTCCTGCTTCTGCAGCAGGGCTATCTGGTTGCACTTCACCTATAAGAGCTTGATCAACAGGAACCCCTTGAATAAACCCTAAAATAATGAATATACCAATTGCTAGAATAAAGTTCATTAAAGGACCAGCAAATAATTGCATTGCCCTTTGACCGACTGTTTTTGATGCAAATTGTCGATTATAAGGAGCGATTTGCGTTTTTTGTTCATCCATAATAAAGAAGGCTTTTTCATCA
>DATGTX010000091.1:0-6525 GCA_035301645.1 Pseudogracilibacillus sp.
CTATATTTTCAAAGTCTACATCTGTTGCTGGAAAGCTTTTTTCAGAAAGAACAAGTTTTCCTACAAATGCGTTATCACAAATTAAGTCTGTTAAATTAAAATTCGGAAACCAATTATTATAACGTGAATCTGGTATTTCTGCACCCAGATAGATATTTGATTTTTGGATGATCTCCGAGTGGTCTGCTCTATCAGACAAGTCTTCAGTCAATTGAAAGACTAATTCGGGTTCAAGTAGAGGCTCAAACAATTCACTTAAATTTATAAATTCTCTCTCTTTTTGAATATTGTAATCAAGAAAAGTCCCGTATGCTGGTTCGTGTGTATTAGCAATGGCTTGAGTTTCTGGGCTGGTCATACTTATTTTATAACCTGCTAGTGAGCTATTAAACTGGTTCTTTTTTTGTTTAACCAATTCTTTTTGGATATCATAACACTCTTTTTCAGTGAATTTATTTATTTGTTCTAAAAATTCTAGTTGTGTGTTCATTTTCTCTGCGTTAAGTAATACATCAACAATTTCATTTTTATCCATAATTCCCCTACCTTTTCCAAGTAATATATTTTATTAAGTCGCTTACTTTACTATAACTACTTTTCGTTATTTTTCTTAAGTTTTTTAATATACCTAGCTTAGCATGTATATTAAAGACAGTAAATCGTTCGCTTTTTAAAATAGTGATGTAATTTTAACTTACTAGATTGACATCCTTCTAATTCAATTCAGTTTACTTGTGTGAAATTTTTTATTTTTATTTAATAATTAAATAAGAAAACATAACGCTCGACCATTAATCCTTGTTTGTTAAATCAATGAATTATGTTACAATTAATTGAATAGTCTAATTATTCAGCCTACTTAATGACAATATTAATTAAACATTTTTTTAATTTTACACGCATTAAAATTTTATTTCCAATATATTTAAAGTTTTTAGAATCTAAGAGACTCTAGGGAAAAGCCTAAATATACTATAAAGGAGATAATATCATGGCATTAAATGTGACTGAGAAATTAATTAAAGATCACCTTACTTCAGGCGAAATGACTGTTGGAGAAACAATCGGATTAAAAATCGACCAAACATTAACACAAGACGCTACTGGAACAATGGTAATGCTCGAACTTGAAGCAATGGGTTTAGATTACGCAAAGACAGAAGCTTCAGCACAGTATGTCGATCATAATTTAATTCAATCTGATAATAAAAATCCAGATGACCATTTATTTTTACAAAGTGCCGCTGAACGTTTCGGTTTATACTTTAGTCGACCAGGTAATGGAGTCAGTCATCCTGTGCATATGCAAAACCTTGCTAGGCCGGGTAAAACATTGCTTGGATCAGATAGTCACACATGCTCAAATGGAAGTATGGGTATGTTAGCAATTGGAGCAGGTGGTTTAAATGTTGCCCAAGCAATTGCCGGTGAACCCTTCCTTCTAAGAATGCCTCAAGTTTGGGGTGTGAAATTAACTGGTGAGTTATCAGACTGGGTAAGTGCTAAAGATGTTATTTTAGAATTATTACGCCGCCATGACGTTGAAGGCGGTGTAGGTAAGGTCATTGAGTATTATGGACCTGGAGTAGCTACCTTAAGTGCAATGGATCGCCATGTTATTGCTAATATGGGAGCAGAATTAGGCGCAACAAGTACTGTCTTTCCTTCTGATGAGGAGATAAAAAGATACTTAGATAAACAAGGCAGAGTGGATGATTGGATTGAACTCCAAGCAGATGAAGGTGCAACCTATGACATTGATGAAACAATCAATTTATCTGAAGTTGAGCCTATGGTAGCTAAACCATCTAGCCCAGGAAATGTCGTACCTGTTAGTGAGGTCGCTGGCACACCTATTTATCAATCATACATTGGTTCTTCAGCAAATCCTGGTTTTCATGATTTTGCGATAGCAGCCGAAATGGTAAAGGGTAAAAAGATTGCTGATGGTCTCTCATTTGATATTAACCCAACGTCTAGACAAATGCTGACTGAACTTGTTGAAGATGGTCATATCGCAAGCTTCATACAAAGTGGCGCTCGATTACACCAAGCAGGATGTAACGGTTGTATAGGAATGGGACAAGCTCCGGCAAGTGGGAAAAACAGTTTACGAACCACACCAAGAAACTTTCCAGGCCGTTCTGGGACAAAAGAAGACAGCGTTTATTTATGTTCTCCAGAGACGGCTGCTGCTTCTGCGTTGACTGGTGTAATTACTGATCCGCGCACATATGAAGGTGACCTGCCAAAAATTAAAGAGCCAGAACAATCCTTGAAAGATGTCAGTTTATTTGATGCACCTCTGCCATATGAAGAAGCTCAAGAAATTTCCCTGACTAAAGGACCTAACGTTGCTTCTATTCCAGAAATGGACAAATTACCAAATGATTTACGCTTACCTATTTTACTCAAAATGGGAGACGACATTTCAACCGACGAAATATTAGCTGGTGGTTCTCGTGTGTTGCCATACCGAAGTAATTTGCCTGAGATAAGTAAGTTTGCATTTGAAATCATCGATCCAACTTATTATCAGCGAGGTAAAGATAGCGTTGAATCTGGCGGCCATATGATAGTTGGAGGTTCAAATTATGGGCAAGGATCAAGTCGTGAACATGCTGCACTGGCTCCTAGATTTTTAGGTTTACGCATTGCTCTCGTGAAAGATTTTGCCAGAATACACTTACAAAACTTAATTAATTTTGGTGTCCTTCCCTTAACTTTTGTAAATAAAGAAGATTATGATGCTATCGAACAGGGACAAGTTCTTGTTGTAAAAGAGCTGCATAATAAATTAAAAGAAGGTGAAACTTTCAAATTAAGTGTTGAAGGTGGTAATCAACTTATCGAAGTAAAACATAACTTATCTAAAGCACAAATCGAAATGATTATTCACGGTGGAATGATTAATTTAATTAAGGCTAGAATTTAATATTTTAAAAAACAGGTCATATAATATGTCTTTAATAAAATGTTTGATTGCTTAAACTTCTTATTTAGAGACAATTATATGGCCATTTTATATTTTAGCCAACTTAGAATGTTATGATGCTCTTTTACCGAAAACTTTTTTATTGAAATAACGTTTAAATGTGGTTATTTATGTGTATATAAGAGTAAGGAGTTGAATTCAATGACACAACTTAACAAAATACTTGTTGCCTTCGATGGGTCTGAAAATGGTTTAAAAGCACTTGAAGATGCCGAAAAACTAACCTTAGATAATAATGCACAACTCACTGTTGTCTATGTGCATGACGCACCTCTTGATTATCCGTTAAACGTTAGTACAACAATCGGCGGAGATAGTTATTTATATATGGACCCAGGCCCATTTGTAGATAATAATCCGATTGTGCCAGTTGAAGATGAAGAGATTATTATTGTAGAAGAAGATTTACCGAATCAAGTAATCACTTTAGCAAAAGCAAAATTAGCAAATGTTCCTAATGTGCTATATGAAAAATTATCAGGTAAAGCTGCAAATGAGATTGTGAGCTATGCTACTGACAATGACATGGATTTAATTGTTATTGGAAATCGTGGAATCGGAGCATTAGAAAAATTCGTCTCAGGAAGTGTGAGCAATAAAGTGACAAATGAGTCAGAGTGCTCGGTATTTGTTGTAAAATAAATATTTCTATAAAATGTTTAAGATAATTATAGTGTGGTATATAATTAATAACAAAAAAATATTAAAGGAGAATTTATAATGAAGGACAAAAATGAAAATAAAATGGATGGTATGAAAGATAAAGTAAAAGGTGGTTTAAAAGACGCAGCAGGTAAAGTGACAGGAGACAGAAAGAAACAAGCAGAAGGTAAAGCTGACAAGGCTAAAGGTGAAGTGAAAGAAAATATTGGTAAGATGAAAGACAAAAAAGATGAACATGATCATAATAGGAATGAAGATATATAAATGAGGAAAGCGAGCTTTGTTGATAAACAAAGTTCGCTTTTTATTTTGGTTTTTTATCACGTAATATTGATGAACGATATTATATTAAAGTGTGTGGTGCACACTCGTTGACTTACGCTACAGATGACACGCTTACCAGAGATGTCGGTCATCTTCCGCTTCAATCTACTTATTTTCTATTAAAAAGTTTTAAATATCCGGAAAATAGTATAGAAAGTAAAACACTGTTTTTCAGCGCAAATAAAATATCCTGTTATCTTAAATTCCCACATTATAATCCGAATACCCAAAGCATTGTATAAACCATCTCTGTTAATGGCGTGTGCTAATCACATTGGCGTTAGTTTCCACGACTTTTAATCGTCAAAATAAACCTAGTATAATTCTACAGCTATTTTATTATTAACTTGTTAGTGACCGCTTCATTTGTTTTAAGCAGCCCTTGGATATGTCTCTTTTTACTATGTTTACCCTTAAATTAAACTACTCTTTTTAAAAAAACTTCTTAATAAATACTATTTACATCGCTCCACGATATATCGTCGTTGTGTCTTTAACCGATTTATTTTTTAATTCAATAGAAATAATATTAGTTATTGGCATCTTTGTTTGATCACCATGCACAATATAAATAAATCCTTTTTCAGTGTTAATGCTTTTCACTTGAGTTTGGACTGTTTTGAAACTTTGATCAATATAATATGTAATTTCAATATCTAGCCCTTTCATGATTGCTCTTTTTAATTTACGATCAAACTCTTTTAATTGTCTATCATCAATTACAGGTTTTTCCGCTTCATTAATAAATGTTGTGTTAGTTAACTCTCCTGATTCTGGTAACATTAACGAAACCCACTTCATTGTATTTTTTTGACTTATTTTCATGATTAACTCCTCCAAATTTATTATTTTCGCACCTCTTTAGAACGTCTGTTCTTATAATAACATTTTAAAAAACATTGTCAAGAACAAGTGTTCTGTTTTTGTTTTTACCATCAAAAAAATAAAAACCGCTTTAAATCAATCTTTTACGATTAACTTAAAACGGTTTTAAATTTTTTATTTATAACGGATTAATGAATACTTTCTACGTCCGCGTCGTATAACTGTAAATTTATCTTCTAAGCGATCTGATTCATTAATAACATGATTTATTTCTTGATTACGTTCGCCATTTATATAAATCGCACCATTTTTAATATCTTCACGAGCTTGTCGTTTTGATGGGGAGATGCCTGCTTCAATTAATAAGTCGATTAACCCTAATTCTTTATCATCTGTTTCAAAAGTAGGAACGTCTTTAAATCCTTCTTTTATTTCATCTATTGATAATTGTTTTATATCCCCACTAAATAATGCTTCTGAAATTTTTACTGCACGATTTAACGCTTCTCTTCCATGAACAAAGACTGTTACTTCTTCTGCTAAACGCTTCTGAGCAAGACGTGCCCCTGGATCTGATGCTGTCTGCTTAGTTATTTCTTCCAGTTCTTCATAGCTTAAAAATGTAAAATAATGTAGGAACTTAATTACATCGCGGTCATCTGTATTATACCAAAACTGGTAAAATTCATAAGGTGACGTCTTTTCTGGGTCAAGCCAGATTGCACCGCCTGCTGTTTTACCAAATTTACTACCATCTGCTTTAGTAATTAATGGAACTGTTAAGCCATATGCTTCAATATCTTCATCGTCTAATGAGCGACGAATGAATTCAAGTCCAGCGGTTATATTACCCCATTGATCACTTCCACCAATTTGTAATGATACGCCTTCTTCTTTATATAAGTTTAAGAAATCGACAGATTGTAGCAACATATAGCTAAATTCAGTATAAGAAATTCCATCTGCAATACGTGAAGCAACTGAGTCTTTTGCTAACATATAGTTAACTGTAAAATGTTTTCCAGCATCACGTAAAAAGTCAATAATCGTCATTTTAGATAACCAGTCATGATTATTACGAGCAAGCACACTATTAGATGAATCATCAAATTTTAATAAACGACTTAATTGATTTGTAAGAGCGTCTGCATAACCTTTCACTGTTTCTGCTGTATTTAATGAACGTTCGCTTGAGCGACCGCTTGGATCACCAATCATACCTGTTCCCCCACCAATTAAAGCAATTGGTTTATGGTTTGCTTCTTGGAACCTTTTTAATATTGTGACAGGTAATAAATGACCAATATGAAGACTATCACCTGTTGGGTCAAATCCACAATAGAGCTTTACTTGTTTCTTAGCTAAATGTTTTTTAAGTCCTTCTTCATTTGTCATTTGTTGAATTAAACCACGTTTTTGTAAATCTTCTAAAATATCCAATTTATCCACTCTCCTATTTAATTTAAAAAATTAAAAACCTCGCCACTTATATTAATATTAAATATAAGGGACGAGGTTATGATTTATAATTATCGCGGTACCACCCAGATTGCGCAAATATTCTTGCGCCTGCTCAAAGTTATAACGGTACTTACCGTCTTTTTTACTTCTAATAAAAAAGATAAGCTCCAGAACGTACTTCAACTATAAATATATACTAACTCTCACCACCGTTAGCTCTCTATAATAGGGATTTATAATTTACTGCAATCTTTCTT
>DATGTX010000092.1:0-13439 GCA_035301645.1 Pseudogracilibacillus sp.
CTTTGAACACGCAGTTGTGAATATGTTTGTGATTCCGGCTGGTATATTACTCGGCGCAGATATCACTTTTTCTGATTGGTGGTTATGGAATCAAATTCCTGTTACGATTGGAAACTTTGTCAGTGGTTTCTTTTTCACAGGTGTTTTATTATATTATATGTTCAAAAAATGAGGACTCTATAATAAATAGTATGAGATGATAAAATTAGTTGAGACATTGCCCGCGATAAGCGTGTCATCTAAAGCAGAAGTCAACAGGTATACTCTTCCACATAAAAAACACATGTAAAAGTAAGTTAATCACTTATACATATATCATCTAACTCAAAATAAAACTGAAACAAGTTGACTGAAGCGATAGATGACCGACACCTGCGGGAAAAGCAACAGTCGAAAATCCATTTTAACAGTTTTGAAAAAAACTGATAAAATTAGTTGAGACGTTGCCCGCGGTAAGCGTGTCATCTAGAGCAGAAGTCAACAGGTATACTCTTTCACACAAAAAATCCGAGCTCACTTTATGAATTCTAAAGTAAGCTCGGATTTTTATTAATTAGTTGAGAACAGAGGGCTTATTTACTTTTGTATTGACGCATATGCTCAGTAATTCCTGATAAATAAATTTTCGCTGGATCGTCCTCACCGTTAAACTCAACAGTCGATCCATCAGTTGGTAACTCTTTTAAAAATTCTGTTTCATACTCTTTAATCGTTAATTCTTTACGATTGGCTAGTAATTCTTTATGGTTATCCGTATTTAAATGTTCACGGAATCCATCTTCTAACACACCTGTAAAGAACTCTCCTACAGAACCAGAACCATAACTAAACAAACCAATGCGTGCACCTGGTTTTAAATCTGAGTTATTTTCTAGTAATGAAAGTAAACTTAAATAAAGTGACCCTGTATAAATATTACCTACTAAACGGTTATAAGTCGTGCTAATTTTATAATTAGCTTGTAGACGGTTAGCTACTTCTTCAGGCATCTCTTCTAAATGAGGTTTTAAAGCTTTTTCTCCCATCCGTGTATAAGGTAAATGGAAACAAATCGCTTCAAAATCAGCAAACTCATAACCTGATTTTTTAGAGTACGAAGACCAAAGATCCCTAAAGAATTCAATGTATTTGTCATTCGAATGCTGCCCATCTACGAACGCTTCTTCTGAATAGATTGGACGCCAGAAATCCATTGTATCTGCTGTTTGATAACTTGTTTCTTTTTCAAAACTCATAATTTTTGGGTCTTTACTCATTAAAATTGCAACAGCACCAGCACCTTGCGTAACTTCCCCTGGAGTGGCTAAGCCATAACGAGCAATGTCAGATGCTAATATAAGCACTTTACTATCAGGATTTAATGCAATATGACCTTTAGCTAATTGAATAGCTGCTGTCGCTCCATAGCATGCTTGTTTAGTTTCTACTGCTCGAATTTCTTTTTTTAAGCCCAATAAATGACTTACATAAACTGCACCAGATTTTGAATGATCAATCCCTGTCTCAGTTCCAAATATGACGTAATCAATTGTTTTACGATCATTATCATCAATTAATTGAAGTGCCGCATTTGCTGCCATCGTGACTGTATCTTGGGTAATAGGAGACAAAGCCATTTCATCTTGCCCAATTCCTTTTGTATATTTCGCAGGCTCATCTCCCCTAGCTTCTGCTAATTTAACCATATCAATATACAAATGTGGTGCATAGAAACCTAATTTATCTATTCCAATTCTCACAAGTCATTCTCCTTTAAATAAAGTTATTATTCAATTTAAATTTATGTACAAACATAAATAGAGAGCTTAATTTTTTAAGCTCTCTTTATATTCTCACATTTAACTTGTAAAAGAAAGTAGATTTGCTCACGTTTTCAATTCACGCTTCATAACGATTCGTTTACTTGTCATAACCTATTTCTTTTAACTTCTCGCGTGTTTCTTCTGTGCCGTGTTTATAGATAAATTGGTAAGCTTGCATATAGTTATCATGTGTTTCTTCCCGCATACCTTCAACTTCACCTTCAGCAAATGGCTTAAAAGGAATACTTTTAGCGGCAAAAACAAAATCATTATCATCATTCTCTTTAAGCAAGTTTTCAAATTTAACAATTTCAGTAGGCGTCGCACTTACTTCATAATCAGTTTCAGGTGTGTTTGTTTTGCTAACTGTCTTATTATCCAATGAAATATAATAAGTTTTTCTTTTCTCTTCCATCATTATCACTCCCTACAACTCTTTACCCTTTTAATAAAATTTTAAACAAAAAAAGACAACAATATTGTTGTCTTTAAAGCATTACTTATTTATTTGCATATTTAACATTTTCCAGCTATCTTTACCAACACGCATAGTAAAGTCAATTGTGTAGCTTAATTCTGTTTCATAATCAGTCACTGCAAAACCAACAATATGGTCTTTTCCTGATTTTTGAGTAAAGCGGTGTTCAATATTTTCTGTTTTAATGTCGCTTAGTAATTCAGCTTCATGAGGATAGTCTACATTAGTTATTTTTAATGTATTATTTTTTTCATTTAATGTAATATTTTGACCTAAGTAACCTTTTAAAGTTGCATAATCACGATTATTTTGTGCCTGAATTATATTTTCAGCAGCAACTTCTACTTTTTCATTTTTGACTTCAGGTGCTTTTTCTGGCTTTTCTTCTGGTTTTTTATCTGTTTTTGGATCAGTATTTTCATCTGTTGCTTGTTTGTCATCATCAGTTTGATTGTTTTCTTTATGTACTGGCTCGTCTTCAGCCTCTTCTTTTGGTTCCTCTTTTGATTCTTCTTGTCCTTCTTGTTCTTTTTTCTCTTCGTCTTTCTCTTCTTCTTTTGGCTCTTCTTTCGTTTCGTCTTTTTCTTCTGTTTCTTTTACAACTGGCTCATCTGTTTCTTCTTTCTCTGTATCTTTAGTTGAACCACATGCTACTAATATTGCCATCAATACCATTAAAATAATTAATCGCTTCATCTTTTTAGCTCCTTTAATATACTTCTTCTATCTTAACATAAAAAAACTGGAAAAATATAAAAAAAAGACTACTATTTCTAGTAGTCTAGATAAATACATTCGTCTCCTCATATTCTGTTTTATATTCAACTTCACAACTTCTTTGTACAGCTAAATAAGACAATTTGGAAACTAAATAAAGATTATATTTTAACCCCGTTTGGTTAACCATTTTATGCATTGCTTCGTAATTAGCTCCTACTTGTGTTACATACGCTAATTTCAAAACGGCTTTTTGCGAACGATAATTATCTGTTCTAATTTTCAAATAGATCGTTTGAACTTCTGACTCATTAAATACTTCATCTAAAAATAATTGTTTAGCAACTTGATTGTAACCTTTTCCATGATATTCTTTTCCTAACCAGGTTGATAAAAAGCCACCATACTCAGTGATATCATATAATGAAATCATTCCAATCGGTTGATTCCATTCATTTACAATTGTTCGGACAATCATTTCACCACGAGTTTCTGCAGCTAATATATGTGTAACATTTTTCAAATATTCGTTAAAATCAGCTACATAATTACGCACATAAGGTGAAACCTCTGGATGACTCATTTCTAAAAATAATTCATAATGTTCTTTTGTTGTTAGATTGTATGTTTTTAACATAACATTACCTCCTTAGCCAAATTACTTGGCGATTAGTAGAAGTAATTTAGTTATGAGACTTTAAAAGTAACGTCTTTTAAGAGGATGAGCTAGTCGTTCATCCCATTCATCTCTAACTAAATTAAATAAAGCTTTAACACATCGACGTTCTGGAATACTATCACTGGACATAACTCATCCTCCTCATGTAATATGTTTAGGCTTTAATGCTTGCCTATTAAATCAAATTAAAAAATACACACCTAAATTTTTAGAGGTGTGTATCACTTAATTTATTTCACCTCTAATCGTTTGAGCTTTAGCACTGTATAGACGTAGGAAATTAATCCAGTTACATTAAAAATAACCTTAATTCGATTATTCTAGTTAACCCATTGGCGTCTTTCGACGTTTCTGGGTAGCAACGTTTCTTCTTAACAGTAGCCTCACCTAACGAGGTTGTTATTGAATTTATACTGAAAATATACCATTTTTCAAAGCATTTAGCAATACTTTTTTTATAATTTTAGACAATTTTTTAACAGCTGAGAAACCACTAGCACCCTTACTTTGAGTACGTTAAAGTTTTGCCTGAAACACCTAAAATGACTGTGATAATTGGGCTTAATAAACAAAAGAAAGCAAATGGTAAATAACTGAGCGTTGAGACATCTAGAACACTTGTAATAAATACACCACATACACTCCAAGGGACAAGTGGATTTACGACTGTTCCAGCATCTTCACTTACTCTAGCTAAGTTGATATTATCTAACCCTACTTTTTTATATTGTGAGCCATATGCTTCACCTGTGAGTAAAATAGATAAATATTGTTCACCAATAAGTACGTTAATACCAATCGCTGTTAGTGCTGATGACATGATTACGGATTTTACTGTTTTAAGCATGTTTTCAATTGAATTTAGTAATCTAGGTACAATCCCTAAGGAAAATAGTAAACCACCTAAACTAAGTGCTAAAAGAACAATTCCAATAGTGAATAACATGCTTTCCATTCCGCCACGTGTCAGTAATATATCAATTTCTTCATTACCTGTTTCAGACACATATCCTCCAAATAAAATTTCGAGTATTGTTCCAAATGGTTGGGGATTAGTAAATAATGAAATGATTATTGCTGTAAATGAGCCGGCTGTCAAAGCCAAGAATGCCGGTACTTTTTTAATAGATAAAAATAACAAAACAATAATTGGAATTAATGCAGCATACCAATTAATTAATCCGGTATCATATAAGCTATTTTGAAATTCATCCATTTTCGTAAAATCTGTAACCGAAATGCTTGGTGATAACAATGCAAATAATACAAATGAAATTAAAAACGCCGGCACTGTCGTCCAAGCCATGTTTTTAATATGATCAAATAAATCAACATCCAAAATCGAAGAAGCCATGTTTGTCGTATCTGATAAGGGTGACATTTTATCACCAAAAAATGCACCTGAGACAATCGCACCCGCAGTCATTGGCAATGAAACGCCTAACGCAGTTGAAATGCCAATAAACGCCAATCCGACAGTCCCAACTGTCGTCAGAGAACTACCAACACTCATCCCAATGATTGCGGTAACTACGAAGATAATTGCTAAGAAGTATTTAGGAGTCACAAGTTCAAACCCACCGTAAATCAGTGTGGGAATTGTTCCAGCAAGCATCCATGACGCAATTAAAATACCAATCATAAAAAATAAAAACACTGCAGCAATACCAGCTTTAGCTCCTTCAACCATCCCAGATTCAAGCTGCTTATAACTAATCTTTTTTATTAATCCATAAATAATCAATGCTAACATTGCAAGCAATAAAGCAATATGTGGCTGTGCTTCATAGTAAATAATACTCACACTCATTAAAATGACCATAATTATAACCATGCCAATAGCTTCTGCTAAAGTAGGCATATGTACCGCTTTGATCCTAAACATCTTAATCTCTCCTAATAATTAGCTTTATACCTAATTTAAAAATTAACACACCAAAAACCGCACCACTCACATCGATTAACACGTCACGCACTTCACCACTTCGACCGGGGATAAACAATTGATGGATTTCATCACTTATTGCAAACAATAAACAAATGATCAATGTAAATAAAACAGCATGGCTTCCTCTATAAGCAAAATAAACCAATATGCCTAAAATTGCATAAGCAATAAAATGAGCTGATTTCCTAATCATTGTATGAAGGACATCTTCATAATCTGGCATCATTGGGATGATATTTAACACCATGTTTACAAGCTCGAGACTTGTTTCTGATGATTTGTTTGCTGGTTGATGAGATAAATAAAAAATAACACCCATCCACACAACACTTGGTAAATACCTGAACAATTTAATATTCATTTAATCTCTTAACCATAATAGGAGTTGGATGAATATTAACTCTTTCAAAACCAAGCGCTTCATATTGTTTCATTTTAGGAAACTCTGTCACATTAGCTTCATCTGCAAATTCTTTTTCTACTATTAATGCAATATAATCATGATTATTATACTCACAATAACTGATGAATTTCCTTATTATTTCCAATTTATTTTCTAATGTTTTATACTCATCTATCCAGTTAAAATCACTAATTGTCATGACTAAATTACCATTAGTAAACACTTTTTGCGTTTGTTTTAATGTATGAATAATATAAGCTTCTTCCTCAGACAATTCTTCAGTTATAGCAATGAGCTCATTCAAATCATCTATATAAGCCATATTGTATAGGTGAAAACTAAAATCAACTGGCATGATAAATTTTCCTGGTTCTCCAAAGTTCTCATCAGACAAACCACCAACCTCGACTCCACCAACAATTACATTTATTTCTTCATCAAAAAACTGCCCAACATTTAAAACAACCTCATTTATTTGCATACATTTACCTCATTTTTTCTATTTTCTTTAACAAGTTCATTATCCTTTATTCTAACCTATAACACAATAAATAATAAAAAAGCTCGCATGCCAAATCAGCACACAAGCAATTAAAATTTACAAAACCCCAGCAAATTGAATACACAAAACACCCCTAAAGTTATATTTTGGTCTAACTTTAGGGGTGCACATCAATATTCTAATTGCGATGGCAGATTAGAATATTTGGATTATTATCTAGGTTTTATATTTACATTGATTCCAGCAAATAGAATACACGAGTCGCCTGTGGGAGCAAGAGCCAGATGAGACCCCTCAGGCGCAGCCTAAGGAGGCTCATCGCTCGCCCACGGCAGCGAGTGTATAATATTTGCGGCGGTAAACAAAGACATTTACATGAATTCCTACCGCTAAAACTAGTAACAAACCCAGCAAATAGAATACACGAGTCGCCTGTGGGAGCAAGAGCCAAAATGAGACAACAAGGCTCATTGCTAATGAAGAATGAACTTCAATTCTTCACAGCCCCACGGCAGCGAGTGCATTCTAGTTGCGGCGGTATATAAGAACATTACAAGATTAACCTACACACCGCCAACACCATTAGTTTAACGAGCGTAACTCCACCTCATTAAGATACTCTGTATATAACTTTACTTCTTTACTTAATACATCTTCACCATAACAACTCACCTTTTGATATTCCTCATCAAAAACAAGTCGCATCCGCTCACCTGCTAAAGTTTCGTACGCTAACGTAATTAATTTTAAATCAACAAGGTTCACCTTCTTTTCAACTGTTTGGCTAAGTCGCTGTGGAATAAGAATCTGCGTATCAGCTTCCACCCGAGCCACATAAAGCCGATCAGTAAAACTAAGATCAGCATACTCTATACTAATTTCTAAATTTAAAATAAGTTTCGCCTCTGTAATTAAATTAACAGAATAAAAATACATTGGTTCTTCTGTTTCGTATTGTTTAAAATTATCTGTCACAAGTAATTTAGTTACCTTTTGTGTTGTTAAATCAGAGGTAGGCGAAGTTTTAATCTTTTCAATTTGAAAATAACCACGTTGCATAATTTTATTTTTTTCATGCGCTAATATTTCTCTATGTTTAATATAACTCATCATAAGTAAGTATATACCTAATAAGCTAACAACTGCACCAAAATAACTAGAGAAACTAATCAAAAAATTACCAACCTCAGTATCTGCGAAAAAATACAGCAATATAGGTACTAGCAATAAAACGATTAAGCTACTAATGATTAATTTTAATTGTAATTTAAGTGGCATAATAATTATCCTTTTTAACCATATTTTCTCTATTATACTATACTTAAAGATTTACCGCTTCAAGTTTAGTAAAGTAGTTATTTCAGTAAACCACTCTCTTTTAAAAACTCTAAAGCAACCTCTTTAGGCGACTCATCTTCTTCATTTACAAGATAATTCATCTCCCGCATCTCTTCATCCGTCACTTTCCCAGCTAATTTATTTAAAACTTCTTCTAATTCAGGATGCTCATCAAGCGTCTCTTTCCTTAATAAAGGAGCACCTTCATATGGTGGGAATAAAGCTTGATCATCATTTAAAACTTTTAATTTAAAAGATTCAAGCTCACTATCTGTTGAATAAGCATCTAAAACATCGATATCTCCATTTTCAATCGCTGTATAACGTAATTTCGGTTCCATCGTCACTACATCACTGAATTTAATCTCATAAAGAGATTGGATTCCCAAATAGCCATCTTCACGGTCTGAAAACTCTAATGTAAATCCAGCTGTTAAGTCATTTTGGACCTTTGCTAAGTCTGAAATATCCTCAATACCTTTCTCTTCTGCTAATTCTTCTTTTATCGCTAACGCGTAAGTATTATTATATGCCATCGGTGGTAAATAGACTAAATCAAACTCTTCTAACATGCCACTTCTAGCTTGTTCATATACTTCTTTATCTTTTTTAGACTCGACTTCTTCTTTCAAAAATTCATTAATCGCCGTTCCTGTAAACTCTGGATAAATATCAATATCACCACTTTGAAGTGCATTAAACACAAATGACGTTTTACCTAATCCTGGTTTTAATTCAACGTTTAAGTCTGTTTCATCTTCAATTAATAATTGGTACATATTAATTAAAATCTCAGGTTCTGCACCAAGCTTCCCTCCAAGAACAAGGGTGTCATCTGACGTTTTATTTAATAACGGTGCAAGCACCATCGCTAAAGCGATTAAAATAATAATAATAAAAGCAATGAGTGACTTTTTATACGATAATTGACTAATCTTCCGTAAAACGAAATCAAATATAAGAGCGAGTAATGCTGCTGGTATCGCACCTAACAAGATAAGTTGTCCATTATTTCTGTCAATACCAAGTAAAATTAAATCACCTAAACCACCTGCTCCAATTAGCGCGGCAAGTGTGGTTGTCCCAACAATTAATACCATCGCCGTTCTAATTCCCGCCATAATCACCGGCAGGGCAAGTGGTAGTTCTATTTTAGTTAGCCGTTTTAAAGGACTCATCCCCATGCCATTCGCCGCTTCGATTAAAGATGCTTCAACACCATTTATCCCAGTATATGTATTCCGCATAATTGGTAATAATGCGTAGGCCACAAGTGCAACAATTGCTGGAAATTTTCCAATACCAAACAACGGAATCATTAAACCGAGTAAAGCTAATGAAGGAATTGTTTGCATCACAGCTGTGACGTTAATAATGGGTTCAGCAATTTTTTTACGTCGTGTTAAATAAATACTTAAAGGTAGGCCAATCAAAACTGAAAAAAATAAAGCAATAAACGATAATTCAATATGTTCAATTAATGCTTGAATTAAATCTGATTTTCGCTCCACTAAAATATTCAGCAATCTATTCACCTACACTTTCTAATTCATGTGAAATTTCTTTATATACCTCATCACGTTCTAGCATGCCAATGATACCTGTTTCGTTCATCACACTAATCGCCTCATAATCTGCTAAAGCATTTAAAATTGTTTGGAGAGAATCTGTTTCTTGAACTGAACCAATTAATTCAAAATCCTGAATGGGCTTAATTAATTTTTTAAAATCAAACACTTCGCCTTTAATAAATGATTTAACAAATTCATTTTCAGGGTTATTTACAATTTCTTGAGGCGTACCTACTTGAACTACTTCACCAGCTTTTAATATACAAACTCTATCAGCTAACTTTAATGCTTCTTGCATATCATGCGTCACAAAGACGATTGTTTTTTTAATTTGTTGTTGAATAGAAATTAATTCATCTTGCAGCTTTCCACGACTAAGGGGATCAAGCGCGCTAAAGGGTTCATCCATTAATAAAATGTCTGGGTCTGCAGCAAGTGCTCGAATGACACCAATTCTTTGTTGTTGTCCACCTGACAACTCTTCAGGCAATCGGTTTTTATACACTTCATAATCAATTCCCACTAACTCCATGAGCTCTTTAATCCGCTTATCTATATCTGTACGCTTCCATTTTTTCAGTTCCGGCACAATGGCAATATTTTCGGCGATAGTGAGATGGGGAAATAAAGCAATCTGTTGCAATACATAACCAATATTCCAGCGTAATTCATTAATATTATAATCACTAATTCGTTTATCATTAATATAAATCGTCCCCGTTGTAAGCGGTATCAAACGATTCACCATTTTTAACATTGTTGTTTTACCACACCCACTTGGACCAATTAAAACTAAGAATTCTCCTTCTTTAACTTCTAAATCAGCCTGTTTAATCGCAATCACATCTCCATATTCTTTCGAGACATTCTCAAACCTAATCATCAGTCTTTCCTCCTTTTTAGCTAATCACTCATATTTTTTTACGTTATAAAAAAAAGGCGTTATCAAAACGCCTTCATTGCTTACTCTTTCACGCGGCCTACTTGTCCGTCTTCAAGACGTACTTTAATGCCATGTGGGTGCGATTGTGAATTTGTTAAAATATCTTTCACAATACCTTCTGTTAATTTATTTGTGCGTTGGTCTTTTTTTAAGACAATTTTCACTTCTGAACCTACTTGCACATTACTTCGTTTTGTTCCATCAATGCTCATTATTATTTGCCCCTTATCTTCTTTATTTCAGATTAATTAGAGGCCTAGCTGATTAATCGTATACAAACTAACCGCTTCACCTTGCATATCTTCCCAAGCTTCAAATTGAGTCACTTCTGACACATAAGCATCCATCTCGCCCATGTCCATATTATCAAAGTCTTCTTGGTCACGGATTTCCACTGGTGCTTCAGCTAAAAACTCTGCAAAGCTTGAGAAATCTGTGTATTCACTAATAAATCCATCTGTAAATATATCATTCAAATCAAGTGCTTCTTCACTTTCAAAAAAGTCGTCTTTCATAATAAACACCTCCAAAATTTCTTCTGACTGTATTATACATGAAACATTCTCAATTTAAAACATCATGCAAAGACAAATTCATCAATTATTTCTTGAATTAATTTACCTACAACGACACCAAATAAAAGATGTGCACTCCCAAAACCAATCCATGCATACCAATCATTCCAAGCAGGCGCTTCTGGTGAGAGTCCTGTTAAGAAGTATAACACTAATGAACCGATAAAAAATAAGCCAACATATGGTAATATGTCTTTTTCTCGACCATACTTTTTAAAAATATAATAACTTACCAATACACTACCTATACAAGTCAAGTAATGAAAAGACATGCCTGTCCATCCAGCTGTGTTTGAGTACTTCCCAATCAGAGGGATATAATCAAAATTAAATAATAAATTATACCCGTTTACTCCAGTGGTAACATGTAACAGACGTAAAGACTCTGCAAGCACAGTCCCTGCAACAACTCCAATGATAATTAACTTAATCACACTCTTCACATCTAAACAACTCCCACTTAAGCTTATATACACTCCCATATACCCTTAAATACATGACATAAACATAAATTTTTTAGTTAATTATTTAGTTTCGAAACTTTCTACCAATAAAGATAACGTCTCCCAACGTTCCATTTTTTCTTCAAGTTGACTTTCTAATTTTTGTTGTTCAGTAAAGAGGTCTTGTACTGCTTCTATATTACTACCTTCCGCAGCTATTTGCGTTTGTAAATGTTCAATCTGACTTTCTAACTTTTCAATATCTTCTTCAATTGTTTCCCATTCTTTTTGTTCATTATAGGATAGTCGTGTCTTTTCTTTCGTTTTTGGTCCTGACTTTGTAACTTGCTTTTTAGGTTTATTAACTGCTTTTTCTATTTTTAATTCGGCTGCATAATCACTATAATTCCCATAAAAATGCTTAACACCGCCAAAGCCATCAAAAACAATCAACTCATCAACCACTTGATCTAAAAAATAACGGTCGTGTGAAACAGTTAAAACTACACCCGGAAAATGAGCTAAGTATTCTTCCAATATACCAAGTGTTTTGATATCTAAATCATTAGTCGGCTCATCCAACATAATCACATTCGGCTCTGTCATTAAAACTTTTAGTAAATATAATCGACGTCGCTCGCCACCTGAAAGACTTTTAATATATGACCATTGTTGATCCCGAGAAAATAAGAAACGTTCGAGCATTTGTTCTGCCGTAATATATTTACCATCTGTTGTATAAATAACTTCAGCTACTTCTTTAATATAATCGATAATTCGTTCATCTTCATTTAATTCTTCTTCACCTTGCGTGTAATAACCGATTTTTACCGTCTCGCCCACCTTCACATTTCCCGCGTCCGCTTCCAATCGGCCACTTAAAATATTCAGTAATGTTGATTTACCTGACCCATTCGGTCCAATAATACCAATACGGTCTCCCTGTCCAACTAGATAATTAAAGTCTGTGAATAAACGTTTATTAGCAATCGACTTACTTAAGTTTTCGATTTCGATAACTTGTTTACCTAAACGAGTTGAGCCGGTTTGGATTTCTACATTTTCATCTGTCGTATTAAACGTCTTTTCTTTTAATGTATCTATCCGCTCGATACGCGCTCTTTGTTTTGTAGACCGTGCCCTTGCTCCCCGGTGTAACCAAGCAAGTTCACGTTTTAATGTGTTTTGATGCTTTTCAGCTAAGCTATGTTCTAATAGATCACGCTCTACTTTTTGTTCTAAATATAATTCATAATTACCTTCATACTCGTATAACGATCCATTATCTAGCTCATAAATTCGATTAGTAATCCGGTCTAAAAAATATCTATCATGTGTCACGAGTAATAGTGCACCTTGGTAACGTGATAAATACTGCTCTAACCAAATAATTGTTTCATTATCCAAATGGTTAGTTGGTTCATCTAAAATTAATAAATCAACTTGTTGAATAAGCGCCTTAGCAATCGCCACACGCTTTTTTTGCCCACCTGAAAGGTATTTTATCTGTTTATCAAATGTTGTCACACCCATTTGAGTTAGCACTGTTTTAGCAACCGTGCTTGCTTCCCACGCATCATATTTATCCATTAATTGTTGCTTATTCATTAATTGTGTTTGCAGTTTTTCATTATTTGAATCTTTTTCTAAATTAAGTAAAGCTTTTTCATATTCACGAAGCGTTACCATCACGTCAGCTTCACCTGCATAAATATAATCGATTACAGTAATCTCCTCATCCATCTCTGGATTTTGTGGTAAGTATTCAATTCGATAATCATTCGGATGGATTAACTTTCCTTGATCAGGTTCTTCAATGCCTGCCAATATTTTTAAAAATGTAGATTTTCCGGTCCCGTTCACACCAATTAAACCAATTCGTTCATTATTTTTTATCACAACATTTATATTATCAAATAATAATTTATCGCCATAGGACTTCTGTAAATTTTCAACTGTTAGCATTTTGATATCCCTCACTTCATCTTTAACTAATTGCATTATAACACTCTCTGAACTGAACATAAACATATCAAAAAA
>DATGTX010000093.1:0-7653 GCA_035301645.1 Pseudogracilibacillus sp.
AGAGAGTATTATTTTGAACTTGCAAAAGGGTATAATGCTCTGTATGTTTATCATGGTTCAGCTAAAAAAGTAGAAAAGCTTTTGCAAGCTAGTGGTGTTGATGCTATCAATGGTGCTTTTCATGATGATGACAAGGTCCTATTTAAACGGGAAGATTTCCGTGTAGCCCCACATAATTCTTACTTATTATTTGATGCTGTTTATGATCAAGCAAAATCTGATGGTTTTGAAATCGAAAGTAAAGAAAATCCATTACCATTTTTAAAAGAAGATGATGAAATTAAAGGGGAATCTGCTGAAAAAGTTCAAATTAATTATGCTTCAAGTGGAAGCCCAACAGTCGAATTTGCATATGATGCGACAAATGATACTTATTTACGTTATAATGACAATGAGCAAACCGTTGAGTTATCTGACGATACACCAATTGAAGTTGAGAATGTCTTTATTGTTGAGATGGACCATGAAATTGTTGACTCAGAAGGTCGTCGAGCAATAGATATTAAATCAGGTGGTAATGGTTATTTGATTCAAAATGGGAAAATACAAACTGTCGAGTGGGAGAATTCTGATGGAAGAATTATACCTATGAAAGATAATGAAGAAGTTGGGTTTGTGGAAGGAAAGACATGGATTAATGTTATTCCAACGAGTCATGGCCTGGATGAAGCAGTAACAATTACGGACTAATAAGCACATGGGAGGTTTTTTTGTGCAGATAGATAAATTACGCGGAGAACAATTAGATCAAATGTTTGATGCTATGTTATCAATAAAAACACGTGAAGAGTTTTACCGCTTTTTTGATGACTTAGCTACAATGAATGAGATTCAATCTCTAGCTCAACGTTTACAAGTGGCAAAAATGTTAGACCAAGGTGATACATATAGTCAAATTGAAAAAGAGACAAAGGCTTCGACAGCGACAATTTCTCGAGTGAGACGCTGTTTAGATTATGGGAGCAATGGATACAAAATTGCGTTAGACCGACTGAAAGAAAATTAAGTAAGTTTGAAGCAACCTTATTCTTATTATGAGAGTAAGGTTGTTTTTTTATAAAATTTACCTAATTACTCAATACTCGTGCGTTTATTTGCTATAATAGAATAAGTGCAGTTTTGGAGGTTGCTTATGCTGAACGAAAAAATAAAAAGTTGGCAACACATCTTTAAATTAGATCCAGCTAAAAAAATCAATGATAGAGACTTAAATAAAATAAAACAATCCCAAACAGATGCAATAATTGTAGGTGGGACAGATAATATTGAGGCAGAAGATGTGATTGATTTACTCTTAAGATTAACAGATACGTCCTTACCTGTTATATTAGAGGTTTCGACGATGGATGCGATAGTTCCTGGTTTTGATTATTATTTTATACCCCTTGTATTAAATAGTCAGGATAAAAAGTGGATGATGGATATTCATCATGAAGCAATTAAAGAATATAAGGAATACCTTGACTTTGCGCAAACCTTTATTGAAGGTTATTGTATCTTTAATGAAGATGCTAAAGTTTACAAAAAAACTAATTGTTCAAAACCGACAGTTGAAGATGCTATTGCTTATGCGTATATGGCTGAACACTTCTTTAAGTTACCGAGTTTTTATATTGAATATAGTGGTAAATATGGTGATGTTGATATAGTAAGGCAAGTTAGTAATGAATTAAATAATACGCTCCTTTTTTATGGCGGAGGCATTACAACGTTAAGCCAAGCAAAAGAAATGAAACAATATGCGGATGTGATTATAGTCGGCAATATTATTTATGAAGATATAGATCAAGCAATTGAAACGACTAAAGTTAAGACGTATTGAAATACATATAGGCGGTGTTATTGTGAATGAAATAGAATTATTAAAAGGTTTGAATAAAGAACAACAAGAAGCAGTAAAACATACAGAAGGGCCACTTTTGATTATGGCTGGAGCAGGAAGTGGTAAAACACGTGTTTTAACACATAGGATAGCTTATTTAGTAGACGAAAAACGTGTAGCACCTTACAATATTCTAGCAATCACATTTACAAATAAAGCTGCAAATGAAATGAAAGATCGTGTAGCTAAACTTGTTGGACCAGATAGTTATCAAATATTAGTTTCAACATTCCACTCAATGTGTGTAAGAATTTTGCGCCGTGAGATTGACAAAATTGGTTATAGTCGCAATTTCACTATTTTAGATGGTAGTGATCAACAAACAGTTATTAAGCAAGTGCTTAAAAATTTAAATATCGATCCTAAAAGTTTTGAATCAAGAGCGATGATTGGTCAAATCAGTAACTTAAAAAACGAACTGATCAAACCGAGTGAATATACGAAAATGGCAAGTAATTATCATGAAAAAGAAGTGGCTAAAATTTATGAAGCATATCAAAAAATGCTTAGTAAAAATGAAGCGCTCGATTTTGATGATTTAATCATGCAAACCATTCATTTATTTGAACGCCATCCCGAAACACTTGAATATTATCAGAATCGTTTTCAATATATTCATGTTGATGAGTACCAAGATACAAACCATGCACAATATTACTTAGTTAAACAACTTGCTGATAAATATAAAAATATTTGTGTTGTTGGTGACTCTGACCAATCGATTTATCGTTGGCGTGGAGCAAATATTGCTAATATCTTATCGTTTGAAAAAGACTACCAAGATGCGAGAACAATTTTCTTAGAACAAAATTATCGGTCAACAAAATCTATTTTGGATGCTGCCAATGCAGTAATTAAAAATAATCCTGGAAGACAAGATAAAAAACTATGGACAGATAACCAAAGTGGTGCGCAAATTAATTATTACCAAGGATCTTCAGAACGGGATGAAGCTTTATTTATTACAGATATTATCCAAAATTTAATAAGTGATAAAAAGTATACAGCAAATGATATAGCTGTTTTATACCGGACAAATGCTCAATCACGTGCGATAGAAGATACTTTTATGAAATCAGATATTACTTATCAAATGATAGGTGGTCAAAGGTTCTATGATCGTAAAGAGATTAAGGATATGATTGCTTACTTACGTTTAATTACTAATCCAGATGATGATATTAGTTTTGAGCGTGTCGTAAATGTGCCTAAAAGAGGAGTCGGAGCTACCTCAGTTGAACGTCTACGTACTTATGCGACAGAACATGATATTTCTTTTTATAGTGCGGCTAAAGAAGTAGATTTCACAGGAATATCTAAGCGTACTGCAAATACAATTGCTGAATTTCAGCAGATGATTGAGAACTTTAATGGGCAACAGGAATTTTTAACCGCGACTGACATTGTTGAAGAAGTCTTAGAAAAGACTGGTTATATTGAAATGCTTAAAAAAGACAATACAATTGAATCAGATAGCCGTATTGAAAACTTAGAAGAATTTCTAACGGTGACTAAGGATTTTGAAAAAACTGCTGGTGAAGATAAGTCGCTTGTTGCTTTTCTAACAGACTTAGCATTAATCGCAGATATTGATTCAATGGAAGATGAAACATTAGAAAATAATGAAAAAGTAACCTTAATGACACTCCATTCAGCTAAGGGACTTGAGTTCCCTGTTGTCTTTTTAATAGGGCTAGAAGAAAACGTATTTCCTCATAGTCGTTCAATGATGGATAATGATGAAATGGAAGAAGAAAGACGGCTTGCTTATGTCGGTATCACCCGTGCAGAAAAAGAATTATATTTAACGCACGCCCAAATGCGAACACTTTATGGAAAGACGAATATGAATAGAATTAGTCGATTTATTAAAGAGATTCCAGAAGAATTAATTGAAGCGGTTGAAGAAGAATCTATTAGTATGTTTGATACGAGAAGTTCTTTTGGAGAACAAAAAGAAAAATATAATAAACCATCTTCAAATGAATTTAAGCCTAGAAAACCTGCAAAACGTAAAGCGATGAAACCTCAAACTACTGGGGCAGAAAATAAATTATGGCAAACAGGCGATAAAGCAAATCATAAAGTTTGGGGCATAGGCACGGTCGTTAGAGTCCAGGGTGAAGATGAATCAATGGAACTTGATGTTGCGTTTCCAGCACCCACAGGCATCAAACGATTACTTGCTAAATTTGCTCCAATTACGAAAGAATAAGAAGGTGTTTTTATGAGAGAAGAAGAAGTTAAAACAAAAATAAAAAGTTTAGTAGACCAATTGAATCGGTATGCTCATGAGTATTATGTACTTGATTCACCTACTGTACCTGATGCTGATTATGACAAACTTTATCAAGAATTGATTGGTCTAGAAGCAGCGTATCCTCAGCTTAAACTAAATAATTCACCAAGCCAACGTGTAGGTGATGTGCCTTTATCTGAATTTGTGAAAGTCCAACACGAAGTTCCTATGTTTAGTTTAGGGAATGCATTTAATGAAGCAGATTTATTAGATTTTGATCGGCGCATAAAAGAACGTACAACTGAACCGATTGAATATATTTGTGAATTAAAAATTGATGGTCTAGCAATTTCACTTACTTATGTTGATGGTCATTTTGTGCAAGGGGCGACGCGTGGTAATGGAACAATTGGTGAAGATATTACCATGAATTTAAAAACAATTAGAAGTATACCTCTTTCAATTGAAGAAACAGGTTCGATTGAAGTACGTGGGGAAGCATATATGCCTAAAGATTCTTTTGAAAGCTTAAATCAAAAACGCTTAGAAAATGAAGAACAATTATTTGCTAATCCCAGAAATGCTGCAGCTGGATCATTAAGACAGCTTAATTCAAAAATCACTGCTACCCGTCACTTGGATGTTTTTATGTTTGGTTATGGTCAGTGGGAAGATGCAAAAAATCAAGCAACACATAGTGAAAGACTCACCTATTTAAGCGAACTTGGTTTAAAAACAAACCCAGAATGGGAAAAGCAAGATAGCATTGAAGAAGTACTTACTTATATAAAAAAGTGGACAGAAAAGCGTCATGACTTGCCTTATGAAATTGATGGGATTGTCGTTAAAGTAAACGATTTAGACCTTCAAACTGAACTCGGGTTTACAGCACGTAATCCACGATGGGCTATTGCTTATAAATTTCCGGCTATTGAAGCGAAAACTACATTAACTGACGTTGAGTTAAGTGTTGGTCGAACAGGGGTTGTGACACCAACAGCAGTTCTAGATCCTGTCTTAATTGATGGTTCAAAAGTTGGTCGTGCTACGCTACATAATGCTGACCAGATAAAATTATTGGATGTTCGTATTGGTGATAAGGTTATTTTAAAAAAAGCAGGCGATATCATTCCGAAGGTTGTGCGCGTTGTTACTGAAGACAGAACAGGTGAAGAAATCCCTTATGAGATGCCAGAAAAGTGTCCAGCGTGTAAGAGTGATTTAACTCATTTAGATGATGAAGTTGCCTTACGATGCTTGAATCCAGATTGTCCAGCTCAATTAAAAGAAGGGCTGATTCATTTTGTTTCGCGTGACGCAATGGATATACGTGGGTTAGGTGAACGGGTGGTTGAACAACTATATGATGCTTCACTTATTAGTTCGATAGCAGATATTTATACATTAAATGAACCAAGTTTATTAGGTATTGAGCGTATGGGCGAAAAGTCTGTTAGTAATTTACTTAAAGCAATCGAAGCATCTAAAAGCAACTCTTTAGAAAAATTGATATTCGGCCTTGGTATTCGCCATATAGGAACAAAAGCTGCATCTATCCTAGCTGCTAATTTTAAAACGATGGACGAATTACTTAAAGCTGATTATGATGATATTGTTGCGATTGATGAAATCGGAGAAGTTATGGCAGAATCAGTTATTAAATATTTAAATGAGCCTCATGTAAAAATACTATTAGCTAGTCTTGCTGAATTTGGAATTAATATGACTTATACTGGTGAATCACTTGAATCATTAGCTGATGACAATTTATTATTCGCTAATCAACGTGTTGTTTTAACTGGAAAATTAGCTGAATATACGCGTCGTGAAGCAAAAGAAATCGTTGAACGCCTTGGTGGTGAAGTCACGGGTAGTGTAAGTAAAAATACTGATTTAGTCGTTGCAGGTGAAGATGCTGGAACAAAGTATAATCAAGCGATAAAATTAGATATTGATATTTGGAATGAAGAGACATTTAAAAAAGCGACGGACGGGAAGTGATTTGATGATGAGAAAATTCATTTTAATGCTGAGTATCTTACTTATTCTTTCAAGTTGTTCTCTTACAAGAGACTCAGATGATCCTGAAGAAATACCAGATGACGAGGAAGATGAAGTCTCAATAATACCGAACTACAAAGATTCAGAAGACCAATATCAAATCATGCTACCTTATCAACCAAGTGAAGCGCGTGGAGCAATCACAAATCAAATTTCAAATAGGTTTGATATCGATGAGATGGAAGAAGGATTAAGACGCCATTCGACTAGTGCGTTTGATCCTGATGAATATTTTTTTGAAGAAGGTCAATTTTTAACAACAGATATTATTTATGATGTAATTGAAAAACATAATCCAGATAAAGAAAAGCTAAAATCAAAAAAAGACCATGAACAAAATCCAAGGATATTTTCGCATATATTAGAACAAGATTATTTGCAGAAAACTAAAAATGATAATGTGAAATTAGGTGGCGTTTCGTTTGCTATCGCTCTTAAGTCAGTTTATCGTTTTCAAACTGAAGAGGGTGGTCCTTTTTATGAAGAGAAAATTAGCCGGTCTGAAGCTGTAGAAAAAGGTGAAGAAATTGCAGCTGATCTTGCAAAAGAATTGCGGAAGGTAGAGGGGCTTGAAGAAGTGCCATTTATGATTGCACTTTATCAAGAAGAGAGTATTTCTTCCCAAGTGCCAGGAAATTATATTAAACAAACGAATGTTAAAGAGGGTAGTGATAAGTTAGGGAAGTGGGAAGGAATAAAAGAGAAGTATGTTTTATTCCCTTCTAAAGAAGGTAAAAAAGATTATATTGATGATTATGAAAAAGTGAATAAGTTTGGAAATAGTGTTGCTGAATATTTCCCTAACTATGTTGGAGTGATAGGTGAAGGGCTATATATTGATGATAATTTAACTGAATTAACCATTAATATTCCGATAGAATTTTATGGTAAAAATGAAATAGTTGGTTTTACACAATATATCTATGGCTTGGCTGATCAAATTTTTTCCAAAAATCATGAGTTGGAAATAAAAGTGACTTCAGTTGATCAAGTTGAAAGTCTTTTGTATCGGAAAGCGGGGGAAGAAGAGTTAAGTGTTCACATATTCAATTAAATATAAACAAAAAGAGAATTAACATAAAAGTTAATTCTCTTTTTTGTTATGTGCGAGTGTAGACTCGTTGACTTACGCTCCAGCTGACCGCTTACCGCGGGCAACGTCTCAACTAATTTTATCAGTTTTTTTCAAAACTGTTAAAATGGATTTTCGACTGTTGCTTTTCCTGCAGGTGTCGGTCAGCTTTCGCTTCAGTCAACTTATTCTGGCTTTTTAACTTAAGTTTGATGATATATGTATCAAGTGATTAACTTGTTTTTACATGTGTTTTTTATGTGAAAGATTATAGCCGTTGACTTGCGCTCAAGCTGACGCGCTTACCGCGGGCAATGTCTCAACTAATTTTATCAGTTTTTTTAAAACTGTTAAAATGGATTTTCGACTGTTGCTTTTCCCGCAGGTGTCGGTCAGCTT
>DATGTX010000094.1:0-4408 GCA_035301645.1 Pseudogracilibacillus sp.
TTTTGAAATACAATTGTAATATTACTATAATATGAGTGAAATTTTTCTGTGTTATACTACGATTGACCTAATAAGAAAGGTACATAAAAAATACTAATCTAGTTCACTTTACTGCAAATAATAGAAAAATACATAGAAAAAGTGTTTTGCAGATGTGAAGGGGAAGCGAGGAAAGCGAATTGAAAAAACTTGTAGTAACAACAGCCACGGTAATGGTGGTTGGTTTAGGTAGTGCTTTTTCCACGGATTCTATTCATGCAGAACCAACAACAGAGTCAATACAGAATGAACGCGCGGATATAAATGAAGACATTTCAAAAGCAGAAACAGAAGTAAAGGACATTATGGTTAAGATTGAAAAATTGAATATTGAAATTGAGGATCTTAATAAAGATCTTGATAAAAATGAGAAATCATTAACAGACACTAAAAATGATATCAGCAAAAAAGAAAATGAAATCGAAGAACTTGAAAAAGAAATATCTAAGTTAGAAGATAAAATTGAAAAGCGTTTTGATATACTTAAAGATCGAGCAGTGTCTCTCCAGAAAAGTGGTGGAGATGTTGGGTACTTAGAAGTATTATTCGGTTCAAAAACATTTGGAGACTTTATTAGTCGCATATCAGCTGTTACAAAAATAAATGAATCCGATCAAGAACTGATTGAGAAACAAGAAGCTGACAAAAAACAAGTAGAAGAGAACCAAGAACAAATTGCGAAGAATCTAGAGGAACTTGAAGAAAACAAAAAAGAATTAAAATCAATGCAAAAAACAATAAAAGAACAAAAGTCATCAAACAAAGAAAAAGTTTCGGCAGCAAAAGAAACCAAAAAGAAACTAGATAACAAAATTGCCGATTTAAAATTTGAAGATAGCGAATTGGCTTCATTACAAGCAGATGCTGAACAACAAGCTCGTGAAGCTGAAAACACTGCTCAAGATACAGCAGTAGCAAGCACAAATAATTCTGATACCAGTAGTAATGATGGTGGTAATCTTAGTACACTAAGTAGTAGTCAGGGTCAGAGTTCAAACAACAACTCTACTAAAAAACCAAAGAACAACACGAACAAAAGTGCTCCAAAACCATCAACAGGCAAAGGATTAATTGCTGATGCGAAGTCATTAATTGGTACAAGTTACCAATTGGGCGGAACAACACCAAGCGCATTTGACTGCTCAGGATTTACATCATACGTATTTGCTCAGAACGGAATTAGCTTACCACGTACAGCTGCAGGGCAATATTCAGCATTACCTAAGATTTCTAAAAGTCAAATACAATCTGGAGATTTAGTGTTCTTCTCAGGATCACCAGGTGGAGGTAATATTACACACGTTGGAATTTCCTTAGGTGGCAGTCAGTTTATCGGATCTCAAACGTCAACTGGAGTTGCTATAACAAGTCTTAACAATTCATATTGGGGACCAAGATTCGTTGGAGCTGCTAGACCGTAATTAAATTTTAAAAAGAAGAATGAAACTACTTTGAATATATTCAAAGTAGTTTTTTGTTGATGACAAAAAACATCACCGCATTTTCTTGCATAATTTTACAGATCTTAACGGGAATTTTCACCATTCGTCTATAAACATATTTTATTGCTGATTTCATAACCAGAATGTTATCAAAACACCATATTATATTATCTATAAAATTGTCCTAAAATCTGGATAGTGATATAATAATTGATATTAGTATCAAAGCAATCGGGTTACATAGTTAATAACAACAAAGAGTCTTTGGAAATTTTTAAAAAAAGAGGTGCACATAATTGACAAACAAAGATAATTACAGAATAGCAGCTCACGACATTGATCCTATATATATAAAGCGTTGGTCGCCTCGTTCTTTTTCAGATAAAGATGTTGAACAAGCAACACTTAATAGCTTATTTGAAGCAGCAAGATGGGCACCCTCAGCAGCAAATATACAACCATGGCAGTTTATTTACGCAAAGAGTTCCGAAGATCGAGAGACTTTTTTATCATTTATAAAGGATGGTAATATATCATGGTGTAAACATGCTCCTGTCTTAATTGCAGTAGCCTCTAGATGCAATTGGCCAAAAGGAAATGATCTAAACCCAACACATGCTTTTGATACGGGAACTGCTTGGGGTTATTTAGCACTTGAAGCAGCTAGAAAAGGCCTTATTGCCCATGCTATGGGTGGCTTTAATCGTGAAAAAGCAAAGCGAGTTTTGCGCTTACCAGAGAACTATCAGGTACATGCGATAGTTGCTGTTGGATACCAAGGTTATAAGGAATCCTTAGATGAAAAATATCATGAACGTGAGATACCATCAAACCGTAAAGCAATAGAAGAATTTATGCATGAAGGTGAATTTAAATCAATCACATAAGAGTAATGTTAAGATGACTTTCAAGTTAGAGAGTCATCTTTTTCTTTTTTAATAAAGCTCTGAGTATAAATTTAATCTTTTTTCACACGATATGTTTATAATATATAATATTCGGGTACATGAATTCATGTTCGTACATAAAAATAAAATGGGAAAGGATCTTACATGAATAAAAAAACTTTTACAAATCCTGTGTTTTTGATTTCAGCGTTAATCATTTTTGGATTAGTCGTCGTCGGTGCTATCATGCCACAGCGTTTCGGATACGTTGCAGAATTGTTGTTTAATTTTACAACAACCCATTTTGCCTGGTTTTACTTATTGGCAGTATTTATTTTTGTTGTGTTTCTCATAAGTATATCGATTAGTAAGTATGGTAAAATTCGTTTGGGACCCAAAAATTCTCGTCCAGAATATCCATTTTTCACATGGATAGGTATGTTATTTTCAACGGGATTTGGATCAGGGCTTGTTTTCTATGGTGTTGCTGAACCAATGAGTCACTTTTTAAATACTCCTTTCCCAGATTTAGAGGGATTAACAGAGGAATCAGCAAGAGTATCAATGGGATATACTTTTTTTCACTGGGGTGTGAGTCAATGGTCCGTTTTTGCTATTGTTGGTCTAATTATTGCATTTCTGCAATTTAGACAAGATAAACGTGGTCTCATTTCGACAGCTATTCAACCAGTTATAGGTAAGAATCGTTTCATCGGTGGTACAATCGATTCATTAGCTGTGATAGCCACTGTTATGGGGGTTGCCACGTCACTTGGACTTGGTATACTGCAAATGAATGGCGGATTAAAGAGTGTGTTTGGTTTACCCAGCTCAATATGGGTTCAAATAGTCATTGCAGGTGTTATGTTACTGACCTACCTTCTTTCATCTAGCACTGGTTTGAATAAAGGGATCAAATGGTTAAGTAATTTAAATTTAGGCCTTTGTTTGGTTCTATTATTGTATGTCTTTTTCACAGGACCTACCGTTTTCATTTTAAATTCATTTGTTTTAGGTTTAGGTGATTATTTATCAAACTTCATCCAATATAGTTTGCGGATTACTCCTTATCAAGGAGCAGCTTGGGTTCAAGAGTGGACAATATTTTACTGGGCATGGGCTATTGCTTGGTCGCCTTTTGTTGGAGCATTTGTTGCCCGCGTTTCCAGAGGAAGAACAATTCGGGAATTTGTTTTCGGTGTTCTTATTGTACCACCTGCCATTGCTTGTTTATGGATTGCAGCCTTTGGAGGTACAGCTCTTCACAGCGATTTAATGAATGGGACAAATATCGCGGAAGCTGTAGATACAAATCTTGAAGTGGCTCTATTTGAATCATTTGCAAATTTACCTTTTACCCAACTTTTATCCATATTAGCTATATTTTTAATATTTACGTTCCTGGTGACCTCAGCGGATTCGGCTACCTATATACTAGGAAGTATGACTTCACGAGGAAGTTTAAATCCGAATTTATTCGTTAAGATTGTTTGGGGCGTTCTGATTACAGCTATAGCTATCGTACTGTTACTCGCTGGAGGACTTGAAGCACTACAAACCGCTTCATTAATATCGGCACTTCCATTCACAGTTATCTTGCTGCTGATGGTTATTTCATTTTTTGGGATGATTAAGCATATAACTAGAGAAAAAGATTAGAAAATAATCAGTCAGAATGTATCTGGCTGATTATTTTTTAGAAAGTATCTTGCTAACTTTTTAAACTTTCTAAAATGTGTTACAATATCTTAAATAGTATTTTAATGACATGAAGAAGGTGACCATAAAATGGGGGAGTTAAACAAAGTTAAAGGCGCTTTAAATCAAGTAATTTTTGGTAAGGAGGAAGTAGTTGATTTACTCCTTGTTGCTTTATTAGCGCAAGGTCATGTCCTCTTAGAAAGTGTTCCAGGAACAGGGAAAACAAAGCTGGCTAAAAGTTTTGCTAAAGTGATGAAAGGAAAATTTAGTAGAGTTCAATTCACGCCAGATGTCCTACCAAGTGATGTGACAGGTATTCGTTACTTTAATCCTAAAACA
>DATGTX010000095.1:0-3157 GCA_035301645.1 Pseudogracilibacillus sp.
TCATGATGTGAGATTAAATAAGACGACCATTATGGAACGCACCAATCGTTACTATCCAATCATAAAAGAAGGTTTAAATAAGTTTAAAATCAGGGGTATTTTTAATTACAAAATCACTTTTGATTTTAGGTTTAAATATTATTAAAGGAGTTGATATTGTGGCAAGAAAAGAAGTGAAAGGTCCGATAACAGACAATGCATTAAACAATATTAATCATAATTTTATAGAGTTATATAATGAATTTGTGAGCGCCGGAATGAATGCGCAAGAGGCTTTAAATAAAGTTAATCAAATGGTTGGTATAGCAGATAATGCATTAAAAGTAGCTAAACAATCAGATTCAAAATCAGATGACACGCAACAACAATTAGATGACATCATTTTAAAAGACGGTAACGATATAGCAGAGGTTGTGCAAGCTAGGGGTGGAGAGCCTCTATTAAAAGATAGATTAAACAAAACCGATTCGCAGTTGTCGGATGTAAAGAACTTAGAAAACTACGAATTAACATCTAAAGGTAGGAAGAAAAAAGGATACGTAATCTTTGTTTCAGACGATGCTCATAGAGGTGATTGGGAAGTGTTAAAGCCGATGTTTGAATCAAAAGGAGTACCTTTTTGCACTGCTGTTGTTACGGATTGGATGCAGCCAGATCATCCGAATAACGGTAGCAGAATGACTTGGGAACAACTCGAATACTTACAGAATGAAATGGGTTGTGAGATTATGTCACACTACACAAGCCATAACGATCCAAGACCGACAGAACATAGCGATGCTGATTTAGATGTTAACTTAAAGGAAAGTAGAGATATTTTAATAGAAAAGGGTTTTAATTGCCAAACTTTTAGAGTGCCCGGAAACAACATGGAGGTTAGAGAAAGAAATGCCATTAGAAAATACTACAGGGCTAACATTGTAAGTGACGCGGGTGACACAGGTTTAAATTTACAACCTTACGAAACGTTCGAATTAAAATCAATATGGATTGACAATGAGTCTTATGGTGGGGCAAAGGAGTTTAGTTATTACAAGGAACATATTGACCGTGCGAATGAACAAGGGGCAATATTAATTATTAGTATGCATGGTTACGCTCTTGATGGTGTGGAAAATGTACTTGAGGAAACGCTTGATTATGCAATATCAAACAGTAATGTCACGACTTTACGGGAAGCATTAAACAAGAGTGGGAACATTGTTGAAATTGGTGATTATACGAGAACTAGAAGAAATGACAGAGCGCCCGGGAATTTTTACGCAGTTAGCTCTGACGGCATCGTAGCTGGTGGTATGTTTATGTCTAAACCTGATGCATTTGGGTTAACTAATAAATGGTATGACTACCCGCACGGAACCACCATTTGTGCCATTAGTGGTAATCACCCCGAGCTTAATTCTTTCCCTGAAGGGAGCGCCGGGGTGTTCACATCGGTTAAACCAAGCAATTTCGGAGCTTATTTTTATCAACAGTACAGACCTAGAAGGAGCAATAAAACATATTATCGTGTTCTAGATACGAATGAGGAGTTGACTGATTGGTTTTTGGAATCTCCTCATATATCTTTTAACTTTGAAGAAGGACAAGATTTAAATTTCAATCACGGAATCAAAGATTACAATCTAGGTATAACTTATAATGAGGTTAGAAGCTACAATTCTGACCTTGGCGATGCCCCAGAAGGAAGACCTGGTGTAAGAATTACTCAAAAAACAGTACTAGAAGATAACGCTCAATCCTACAACTCGCAAATTTATATCATCAACAATGAAAAAGAACCTAATATATATATCAGAAGAGCTTCGTCGTTAAGTGAATGGGGTAAGTGGAGCAGAGTTACCGGACAAAGTAGAGTTGATAACGTTAATGTAGACTTATCTTCTGGATTAGTCGACTTTGAGCTAGGGCAAACAATGACGTTAATTAGTTCAGATAGTCCAACGGTCAACAATGCTCCTGAGGGAGAGCCAGGGATTTTAATAACATATAACGTGACTGGAGGAAATCCGCTTGGAGCAAACCATCAAGAATATCATCTTAATTATAAGTTTAGCAGATTATCGATTTACAAACGTAGACCCACGAGCGAAGGTGGGTGGAGTGATTGGGTACTTGTAAGTGTTAAGTAGTATTTTTGATTTAATACATTAAACCCTTTAATATGTAAATATAAGAATTTTTTAACATATTTTTTTGGGGGTTGTAATTGTTGGAAACTAAAACTATATTTACAAATAAAGCAAAAATCAATTTACTGAAAAATAATACCGTTGAAAAGATATTTTTTAATGAAAATAACACTGAAAAAGAATTCGAAAACATGAATAAGTTAAATGAAATATTTAACGAAAAAGAAATAGAGGGTTGGGCATACAAAACAGTCAAACCAATAAAATGTGAAGAAAACAAACTTGTTATGGAAAGGGTTAAAGGTGAAACTTACTTTGACTTATCTGATAAAAACACTCAATTTTCATTTGTAATCGGGGTATGGTTTGGGTTGTTTCATAACGATTGTAGAGTTTATCGAAACGGTAATATAAGAAAAATAGATTTCAATAGAACTAACATATTGATAGACGAACAAAAGAAAGAGGTAACGGTAATAGATCCAGGCGCTCTTTTTAATCAACGATGTTCATTAGAATTTTCATTAATTAACGCAATAATGGGTTTGGTTATTGGAGATTTTAAAAAAAGAAAAAATCCGAAGGATACAATTAAATATTTTTTGGATGGGTATTTTTCAATTCTGGATGAAGAAATAAATAAAAACAATCTAGAACATTCATTTAAAAAAGTATTTAAAAACAGAATGAGTGCCCAGCTTTATAAAAAGAAAAACAAAGTTGTTTCTTACTTAAAACTAAAATTTATCGAGGCTTACACACGTATTAAAATTTTAAAGCTCTTAAAATAATACATTATAATTGGAGTTAAAAAAAGAATGCTATATATTAGTTGCGTCGAATTAGGAAAGTGCTGTGTCGTGGTTTTATGAAATGAGGTGAGAAAAATCGAAGGACAACCATCACTATTTTTACTAGATTTAAAAGGACAGGAATATCCGGCGTTAGCAGAAGTAAATAGAAAAAAGCGAGTAAACGGACAGCGAGAAATATCGTTGTCTTTTTTTTATGACAAAATAAACGAA
>DATGTX010000096.1:0-32576 GCA_035301645.1 Pseudogracilibacillus sp.
AATATACCAGACTCGCGCGATTTTTCCGTTAAATTCCTTGTTTGCTTATTAATTGGTTTTTTCAGTAATGTACCAAAGAGAACCGCAATAATTCCAAAGATACTTAAAATAATCAAATCGAAAATGACATTACTCCAAACAATACCTCCTAATGCTTCTCTCATAATATCAATGGCATAGGTGAATGGTAAGAATGGACTTATCACTTGGAAAAATTTCGGTAATAAAACAACTGGATATGTTCCTCCTGAACCAGCAATTTGTAATACTAACATAACAATTACCATTGATTTACCTATATCGCCAAATATAGATACAAACGTATATACAATAGTAACAAATATTAAACTACAGAATAAGCCAAAAATAACGAACCATATGGGGCTTGCTATATTCACACCAAGTAAGAAGATGTCTCCTGTAGTAACAATTAAGGTTTGTAAAATACCTAATAAGGCAAATAATAATAACTTCCCAAAATAAACATGTCGTAATCCATAATCATCAGTGAGACTCGTATCTGTTGATAATAAAGAAATGAGTAATAACGCTCCTACCCATAATGACAAAATTGTGTAAAACGGCGTCATGCCTGAACCATAATTTTCGATTGGAAACACAGAATGTTCATCTAATTTAACTGGTTCAGAGAAGAAACCTTTCTCCGCTTCTGGATCATTTTGAAGAAGACTAATGATTTCATTAATATCTGCTTCTTCTTTAACCTTGCGTAATTTATCAGCAAGTTCTCCTACTTTGTCATTTACATAAGGGTACTCACCCAGTATTTTCTCAAGTGTTTCTTCCCCTTCGTCAACGTCACCGCTTGTTTTGTTTAAAATACTTTCAACTTCTGGAATCATCTCATTAACGCCACTTAATAATTCTCTTCCTTCTGCTAAAGTTTGTTTAGCATTACTCACTTCATTTAATACAGTGGGTTCAATTGATTCATTATACTCTGCAATAAAATCATCCAATCTTGAACTTGCATTAGTAGATAAATCTTTAATATTATTAAAAATTTTATCAACTTCAGATTTTTTATTATCAATAAACTTGTCAATTTCTCCAGCATTCTCTTTACTTTCAACTAGAACAGTTTTAATATTTCCTAGTTTCTCAAGTGTTTCATTAATTGTTTTAATTTCTTTTTCATTTATATTTTGTTTTTCTTCATCAGTTAAAGTGGTATCTTCTTCAGCTTCATCATCATCTTCTTCAGTCTTTTCAGTGTCTTCTTCAGTTGTTTGTTTATTGCTTTCTACTTGTTTATTTTCTAATTGTTTCAAGACACCATTTAATTCATTTTCAACTGATTCAATCCTTTCTATTGCATCATTAACTTTATCATTTATATTTTGTTTGATTTTTTTACCTTCTTCAAAATTCACGTTAGCAGATTCAATATCTTCCATTAGTGAATTAATATCATCTGCTGTACCTTTTGCAGTTTTTAAATCTTTTTTTATTTTAGGGCTCATTTCGTTTAATCTATCTTCAGCTTCATTTAAAAATGTAGTCGTATCGTCAATTGTTGTGAGACCTTTACTTAAAACTTCTTTTGCTTCTGGTATTTTTTTCTGAGCGTTTGAAATAACGCCATCTATCTCATTTACGTCATCTAAGCTACTTTCTAGAGTTTTATGTATTTCAGGGAGACGTTCCTCCATTTCAAATACATAATTTTCAAATTGTTCTATATCAGGTAAATCTTCTTCTAGTTGTACACCAATATCATTAAATAAATCAAAAATCACACCGTTCACAGTTGAAATAAAGTTACTACTAATATCTTCAACAATCACGCTCGCACCTTTTTCAGTAATTTTAGGAGCCACCGCGTTTAGCTTTTCATTTACATAGTATTCAACAGTTGCTTTTTCCGGCTCAGCTTTAATTACTGAACCTAAATTACGAGAAAAATCTTTTGGAATAAGCACAGTTGCAAATAAGTCACCCTTTTCTAACTTTTTCATGGCTTCATCTTGATTAAGAAATTTCCAATCCATTGAATCATCATCTTTTAACGTATCAACTAGCTCCTGTCCGACATCAATATCCTCACCACGAACAGTCTCGCCTTCATCTTCATTGACAATTGCAACAGGGATACGATCTGTTTGACCATAAGGATCCCAAGACGCATAAATATTAAGCCATGCATATAGTGAGGGTAAAAATACTAAGCCACCAATTATAACTAAAGCTACCCAATTTGTTCTTATATTTTTTAAATCATGCGAAAAAATACGCCATATGTTTTTCATATTAAACACCTATTCTTTCTAAAGAATAATTTATTTTTATAAAACTAAAATACAATAATAGCATAAAATTAACTCTATCCTTAAATACAACACTCAAATACCTCTTAATAAAATATTATATTACTTATTATATATGGATAGGCTACAATAGTCTAAGTAAAATTAATTTAAAAGTTTTAAGCATAAAAAAACACATAACTTAAAATAAAGTTATGTGTTTTTATCTATAAATGGCCTTTCTCTTTTAAGGAGATAAACTTCCCATCACCGATAACTAAATGATCTAATACCTCAATACCCATTATTTTACCTGCTTTAACTAAACGCTTGGTTACATTAATGTCTTCAGGAGAAGGAGTTGGGTCTCCTGAAGGATGATTATGAGCGACGATAATTGAAGCAGATGACCGCCTGACTGCTTCTCTAAATATTTCGCGCGGATGAACGACAGAAGAGTTTAATGTACCGATAAAAATTGTTTGGCTATGAATTATTTGATTTTTAGTATTGAGGAATAGTGCGATAAAATGTTCTTGATCAAGCGTGCGCATTTCTTCCATCACGTAATCAGCACCATCTTCTGGGGAACGAACGACATATCTTTCGGTGGGTTTATATTTATTTAATCTTTCTCCCAATTCTAACGCAGCAAGCAATATGACACCTCTCGCTGGTCCTATACCTTTAATAGCAGTGAGTTCTTCTATTGTTGCTTCTTTAAGTAATTTCAAACCTTCGAAGTGCATCAAAACACGGTTAGCTAAATCTAATACTGATTCATTTTTTGTACCGCTTCCTAATAATAGAGCAATAAGTTCTTTATTCGATAGATGAGTTGAACCATACTGTAGTAATCTTTCTCTTGGCCGTTCAGCTTTAGGGACATCTTTTAATTTTACATGTAGTTGCATATGAATCTTCCTCCTCGTGTATTACCAAGTTTACACTCCTTTAAAATATATACGAATGAGCAAAATTCAATAAGAGTTTAATTTTTCATACTAAAGCTGAATTTCTTTATAAAGAAAAATTGAAATGACAAAGTATCTTTTACGATTGGTTATTTATCGCTTTTTTAACTAGGTTTGTAAAAAATACTGAACCAACAATATAATATGATAAATTATTGTCATTTTTATTTTTTATTTCATTTATTAAATCAAACCAATTTGGATTTACTATAACTGGTAAGTTAAGACATTCTAGCTCTTCTTTTAAATAAGCGCGTTCATGCTCAAATGTAGTAACTGTAATTGTTTTAAATTTACCTTTTGCTAAAGTTATCATTTCTTTTAAAGGTTTATCTTTAAACGCACTAATGATTAAGTGTTTTTCTATACAATCTAATTCTTGCTCAACTGTCTCTAAAAATGCTTGCATACTCGCCACATTATGAGCACCATCAATAATTATACGTGGTTTTCTATGTATAATTTCATAACGATTTGAGATAATTATATTTCCAATAGCTTGAGCACAGCTAGTTAGATTAATATTCAGACCACATGCACTTAAAATTAAAATCGCTTGTAAAGCTATACTCGCATTTTTACTTTGGTAGACACCTTTGTTTTGAAGTTTGAATAACTGTGCAATGCTTGTTTTAGTTTCAGTGAATTTATGGGTATCGTCAATTTTTTTAACAGTAAACTCATATCCTAATCTATATAATTTAGAATGATGGGCAGAGGCTCTTTGTTCGACAATTTCTAAACTTTCTTTTGTTAATTCGCCTAAAACCACAGGCGTATTTTCCTTAATAATACCTGCTTTATGTTTAGTGATTTCAGCAAGCGTATTACCTAAAAATGCTTGATGATCAATCGATATTGATGTAATAACAGATATAACGGGATGTAACACGTTTGTTGTATCAAGTAAGCCACCCATGCCTGTTTCCACAACGGCATAATCTGCATTATCTTCGAAGTATAAAATAGCAATCATAGTTAATATTTCAAATTCTGAAGGATGATTATTAAAATCATCTAATTTTTTTATAAAGGGTAATAACTTATTTAAATAATAAACAAATTCATCTGCTGACATCTCTTCATTATTCAGTGTGAAATGTCCTGTCAATCCAGTTAAACTTGGCGATGTAAATGTGCCTATATTTTTATTGCTTGTTAATAATCCCGCTGCAATATAAGCTGTTGTCGAGCCTTTTCCATTTGTACCTGTGACATGAATTATTTTAGCTTTATTTTTATATTTTATATCTAATAACATCGTTCTCATTCGACCTAGACCCGGCTTAATTCCATGAATCGTTCTAGATGTAATAAATTTATTTGCTTGTT
Organism: Pseudogracilibacillus sp.; assembly: GCA_035301645.1. Classification (GTDB taxonomy): domain Bacteria; phylum Bacillota; class Bacilli; order Bacillales; family Amphibacillaceae; genus Pseudogracilibacillus. Next base: position 4,574 of record DATGTX010000096.1, read on the forward strand.
GGTAATTTTCTATTTTCATTTTTTCACCTGAATTTCTTGTAAATTAATATATATCAATTAAAATTAGTATATCAATAGTTCAAAGATTTTACACGGAGGAGTAACTAAATGAATTTAAATGGATTAATTATTTATAACGGTAGCTTATATAGTAAAAAATTTATTGATTATGCGAATATGCTAAAATCAGCTGCCTTAAAAAAAGGACATCACATAGAATTATTAAAAAACAATGAAGTTTTCAGCTTATTGAACACTGATGAGCCTGAACTTTTAACTGATTTAGATTTAAAAAAATTTGATTACATAATTTTTACTGATAAAGATGTTTATTTAGCATATCAGCTTGAAACAATGGGTTACCGATTATTTAATTCTGCACTAGGAACGGAAATAAGTGATGATAAAATAAAATCATATCAGAAACTTTCAAGCGAAAACCTACCGATCCCCAGTACACTTATTGCACCAAAAAACTTTGTTAAACCAATCGAAAATAGTCAGTCTTTTATTAACAGTGCAATTAAACAATTTGGCTTTCCTTTCGTTATCAAAGAAGCCTTTGGTTCTTTTGGTGAACAAGTATATTTAGTTTGTAATGAAACGGATGTTGATCAAGCTTTATTAAAAATTAATAATCGACCGTTTATGTGCCAAGAATTCATTGATACAAGTTTTGGAACTGATATTAGATTACAAGTAGTTGGAAATGAAGTGGTGACAGCAATGAAACGAACATCGAAAATTGATTTCAGAGCCAATGTAACTTCTGGCGGTAAAATGGAAACTTATATGCCGAATGATTATGAAAAAAATCTAGCTATTCAAGCTGCTCATACTTTAGGCTTGGAATTTGCAGGTGTTGATTTACTTTTTGGTAAAGATTTAAAGAGAGTAATTTGTGAAGTTAACTCAAATGCCCATATAAGAAACTTACTAAATTGTACAGGAATAAATGTAGCAGATTCTATGATTAACTATATTGAACAAGAGGTAAGTGAATGAAAACAGGATGGCTTATTTATAAAAAACAAGATGCTTTAGAAAATCAATCATATATTAATTGGTTTAAAGAAGAAGCTAAAATGCAAAATATCTACTTAAAATTAATTTTAAAAGAAGATTTACTCATTGGCATTGATGGAATAAATTACCTAACTTTATACAAAAACCAGATACTCGATTTACCTGATTTTTGTGTTATTAGAACAATTGATGCTACTTTACAAGCTCACTTTGCAGCTCAAAACGTCTCTTGCTTTAATAATTATCAAACGTCAATTATTTGTAATGATAAATCTGCATCTCATATAGAAATTGCACAATTAGGAATTCCTGCGGTTCAAACATTTCATTTTGATTCCTATCCTCAAGCTCCTCCTCTTTCCTATCCATTTGTATTAAAAGCTGTTAATGGGCGAAGTGGTAGTGAAGTTTTTTTTATTGATAATAAGTCTGATTTCTTAAATACTGAAAAGAAAATTAACAATCAGAACTTCATTATCCAATCTGCTGATGTACAATATGGAAAAGATTTACGGGTCTTTGTGATTGGTAAAAAAATTATTGCAGCAGTACTAAGAGAAAGCACAGCAGACTTTAGAGCAAATTTTAAACTTGGTGGAACAGCGACACTCTACCATTTAAACGAAAATGAAAGTAAATTAATTAAAAAAATTATTCATCATTTTGATTTTGGATTAGTAGGAATCGATTTTTTAATTAATAATGAGGGTGACTTATTGTTTAATGAGATTGAAGATGTTGTCGGATCAAGAATATTAAGTGAAACGACTGACATAAATTTATTACGTAAGTATATTACTTACATAAAGTCTATTCTTTAAAATAATTAAATTAAAGTTAGTAATGGGTTTTATTAAAGAAATTGGGGTTGATAATATGAATATATACGCTTGGATAGGTATGATTGGAATTTTGATTTTGACATTTTTACCTTTTCTTAAAGAAAGTCATCGAACTAAAATAGAATTTATTAAGGCATTGATAACTACCTTAATCGTTTTCGGGATAATTATTTCTGTTAGTATTTTTGGAGTTAATTATCTTTTAGCTTTATTGATTGGAGTTATAATATTTACTTTATTAGATAAAAAGACATATACCAAAAAACGATTAATCATTTATGGTTTAATTATTCTAATAATAGGGTTTTCTGGCTATTACTTTTTTAGTGACAACCCTGATTATGTCTTAAATCACTTAAAAGAAAATCCGACAACTACTTCATTCTTTGCAGCAAAGAATGCTGAAGAACTTGTCACCCACGAAACCGACACTGTTCGCCCACTAGCTAGTACTGTCAAGATTATTATTACAGTTGAATATGCCATGCAAGTTGACGCTGGCATATTAGATCCAAATAGTTTTGTCCATCTAGCTGAGTTAAATAAGTTTTATATAAAAAACACTGATGGTGGTGCGCATGAGGCATGGTTAGAAACAATAAATAAAAATGAGAGCGGTGAAGTTACTTTACAAAATGTTGCAAAAGGCATGATTACATATAGTTCCAACGCGAATACTGACTATATGATTAACTTGCTTGGTGCTAATAAAATTGACAAACGTATAAAAGAACTTGGACTTAAAAAACATGAAGCGGTATACCCGCTTGTCGGCTCCTTACTTATTCCGCAAAATATGGATGAATTAACTCCTGAATCACTTAAATCTATGTCGAATGAAGAGTACAGAAAATTAGCCTTCAACATGAGCGAAAAAATGCAACGTGGAGAAATCAATGCTGATAAAACGTCTTATACTGCTTCACAAAACTTTGAACGAATTTGGTCAGATCGATTGATTGGTGCAACTGCTAATGATTATGGAAAACTTCTTGAAATAATTTCAAATGACGAATTACCGAAATCTGCAATGACTATCATACGTGATCTTATGGAGTGGCCAATGGAAATAAATCCAGATAATAAAGATAGATTTAATCATCTAGGTAGTAAAGGCGGATCAACCGGTTTTATTTTAAACGATGCAACTTACGCAGAAGATTTAGACGGTAATCAATTTGAACTTGTATTATTAATGGATGACTTAAATCTATGGCAAAGACAATTACTACAAAATAATATAAATTCATTTGAATCTAAATTTATCGGTGATGATGCTTATAAAAAGAAAGTTATCAAATTACTAGGTAATCCTTAAAAGCATCAAAAAAACACAGAAATTAACTTCTGTGTTTTTTATTTCATTAATTTATTTTTTAAGTTCTTCTAAACGTTGTTTTACTTTTTCACGTTTATCAATATATTCAACTTGTTTTTGTTTCTCTGCTCCAACAACTTTCTCTGGTGCTTTACTTACGAATTTTTCATTAGATAATTTCTTTTCAACGAGCGCTACTTCGCTTTCCCACTTTTCAAGCTCTTTTTCTAAACGGGCAATTTCTTTTTCAAAATCAATTAAACCTTCTAAAGGTAAAAAGATTTCTGCACCGGTAACAATTGCAGTCATAGCGTCTTCAGGTGCACTTATTTCTGTATCAACTGTCAGCTCGCTTGGATTACAGAAACGCTCTAAATAACTTCTGTTTTTATCCAATGTTGCTTTCACATCTTCATTCTTAGTTTTAATCAGAATCGGTATTTCACGTGACATTGGTGTATCAACTTCAGCACGGATATTACGAATTGCTTTAATAATATCAACCAATTGTTTCATTTCTTTTGAAGCTATTTCATCATGATATTTTTCATTATAAACGGGCCAAGCTGCGACAGTAATTGACTCACCTTTATGTGGTAATTGTTGCCAAATTTCTTCTGTAATAAATGGCATATAGGGATGTAGCATACGCATAATTTGATCTAAGACGTGAGCAAGTACTGAACGTGTTGTTTGTTTAGCAACTTCATCTTCAGCATTTAAGGGTATTTTTGCCATTTCAATATACCAATCACAATAATCATCCCAAATAAAGTTATAAAGTGCTCGGCCTGCTTCACCAAATTCATATTTATCAGTATTATTTGTAACGTTTTGAATCGTTTCGTTTAAACGAGTTAATATCCACTTATCAGGTAAAGCTAAATCGCCTGTTAAATCAATATCTTCATATTTAAAGTCTTCCATATTCATTAAAACAAAACGTGAGGCATTCCAAATTTTATTCGCAAAATTCCATGTTGACTCAACACGTTCCCAATGGAAACGTAAGTCTTGTCCAGGCGTAGATCCTGTTAATAAGAAATAACGTAAAGAATCTGCTCCATACTTTTCAATAACATCCATTGGATCGACACCATTACCTAATGATTTACTCATTTTTTGTCCATCAGACGCACGAATTAATCCATGTATTAATACATCATTAAATGGTTTTTCTTCTGTAAATTCAAGTGATTGGAAAATCATTCTTGCTACCCAGAAAAATATAATATCATATCCAGTAACTAATACATCGGTTGGGAAATAGCGTTTAAAATCTTCAGCTTCTTCATCTGGCCAACCCATTGTAGAAAATGGCCACAAAGCACTTGAGAACCAAGTATCTAAAACATCATCATCTTGTCTCCAGTTTTCAATATCTTCTGGCGCTTCTTTTCCAACATAAACTTCATTTGTTTCTTTATGATACCAAGCTGGAATTCGGTGCCCCCACCAAAGTTGGCGAGATATACACCAATCATGAACATTTTCCATCCAATTTAAGTATGTGTGTTCAAAACGGTCTGGTACAAAGTTGACTTTATCCTCACTTTTTTGTAAATCTACTGCTCGGTCAGCAAGTGGCTGCATATTAACAAACCATTGAGTAGATAGATAAGGTTCAACGACTGCACCACTTCTTTCTGAATGGCCTACTTGATGTATATGATCTTCAATTTTAAATAAGACACCTGATTCTTGCAGGTCTTTAACTATTTGTTTACGACATTCAAAGCGGTCCATACCTTCATATTTACCTGCGTTTTTATTCATTGTTCCATCTTCATGCATCACAAGTACACGTTCTAAATTATGACGATTACCAATTTCAAAATCATTTGGATCATGAGCTGGTGTTATTTTCACTGCACCAGAACCAAATTCCATATCAACATAGTCATCAGCAATTATTTCAATTTCTCTACCAACAATCGGCAAAATAACTTTTTTACCAATCAAATGCGCATAACGCTCGTCGTTTGGATGAACTGCTACTGCTGTATCTCCAAGCATTGTTTCCGGCCGTGTTGTAGCAATTTCAATTACTTCTTCTGAATCCTTAATTGGATAGCGCATATGATAAAAGTGTCCATTTATTTCTTCGTGAATAACTTCAATATCAGATAAAGCAGTTTTTGTAACTGGGTCCCAGTTAATAATATACTCACCACGATAAATTAGTTCTTTTTCATATAATTTAACAAATACTTCTTGTACTGCTTCAGACAGCTTTTCATCCATTGTGAAGCGTTCTTTAGAGTAATCAAGTCCTAAGCCTAATTTACCCCATTGTTCTCTTATTTGATTAGCATAGTCTTCTTTCCAATCCCATACCGTATCAATAAACTTTTCTCTGCCTAAATCATAACGCGTTTTGCCTTCTTTACGCAATTTAGTTTCTACAACAGATTGTGTGGCAATACCAGCATGGTCCATACCAGGAAGCCATAGCACATCATATCCTTGCATTCTTTTCATACGTGAGACAGTATCTTGCATTGTTGTGTCCCATGCGTGACCCAAGTGAAGTCTACCTGTTACGTTTGGTGGAGGGATAACTATTGAAAATGGTTCTTTATTTTGATCCCCTGTTGCTTCAAAATATTTACCCTCTACCCAAAACTTATATCTTCCTGCTTCTATTTCATTAGGATTATATTTTGGTGCTAATGTTTGTTTTTTATTCATCATTAATAAGCCTCCTTAAAATAAAAAAACTTCCCGACCTTCAATAAAAGGACGAAAAGATATATTCCGTGTTACCACCTTGATTTATAATTATTAATATAATTATACACTCAATGTTTTTTAACGATGTTTGACACCGACTTTACCTACTATCATTTCAATAAAGTTACTTCAGGGTGACTCGTAAAAGTAAACATAAGAATCTCTCACCGATGATTCTCTCTCTTTAAAAGTTTAGTATTTTACTATTCCCTTGCCACGTATATTTCTATATAATTACTTCTTATAATATACAATTCTTTAAGGTTAAAAGCAAGAAAATTAGCTATGAAGAATAAATTAACACGCTATTTAGACAACGTTTATTTAATGTTACTTAATATTCACTGTACAAATTCTGCAGATAAAGTTATATTAATAATGAACATTTAGTTTAATGGGGTGTGTAATAATTAAAAAACAAAATAGTTTTATCGCATATTTATTAATTGGAATCGGAACTTATTTTCTTATTAAACAGTTAGACCTTGCATTATTTGATAAGTTTTATTCATGGCCAACAGTTTTGATCATAATCGGGATTGTATTTTTAATCCATAGTTATTCAACACATGAATTTGAATATATTTTTACAGGTGTTCTTTTAATTGGACTAGGAATTCATTTTCACGGGGTAGAAAATTATGATTTCTGGATTGATCATTGGTCTATTTATACACTTATTGCTGGCGTTGCTTTTGTGATCCGTTATCTGCAAACTCACCGGGGATTAATACCAGGTTTAATTTTGATTGGAATTTCAGTAATATTAATTTTTTCAGTTACTTTACCAAATGCATTTAAATGGTTCTATGGAGTCACAGAATTTTTAGATTCGTTCTGGCCAATTATTTTAATTGGTTATGGGTTTTACATACTTTTCAAAAAGCGTTAATTGTTTAGCTATTTAAAATTTTAGGTATAAAAAAATAATCGCTTAGGCATTATAACTCAGTAGTTAATTTTGACATTAACTTCTGAATTATAACACCTTATTAAGCGATTATTTTTGATTTAGATACTCCGTTAAATAACGCCAAGCAAGATCTTTTCCTTCAGCTGTTTCTGAAGAGAATGCTATAACTGGGTCATCTACATCAATATTTAATTTAATTTTTATATTATTAATATTCTTTTGTTTCATACTCTTTTTTACTTTATCAGCTTTTGTTGCAACAACAATGACTGGTATGCCTAAATGCTTCATATACTCATACATATTAATATCATCATGAGTTGGATTATGTCTAAGGTCTACAATTAACATAACAAGGCCTAACCCTTCACGTGTTTCGAAGTACTCTTCCATCATACTTCCCCATTTAATTTTTTCTGCTTGGGGTACTTTAGCATAACCATAACCAGGCACGTCAACAAAACAAAATGCATCGTTAATATTATAAAAATTTAATGTTTGTGTTTTCCCTGGTTTAGACGATGTTCTGACTAGGTTTCTACGATTAATCATTTTATTAATAAAGGATGATTTACCTACATTCGACCTACCCGCTAAGGCAACTTCTTTTAAATTTGTTTGTGGATATTGTTCTTGTTTAGCAGCACTTGTGATAATTTCAGCTTTATTTATTTTCATTAATATCCCCCGCTAGTGCATGCTTAAGTACTTCATCTAAGTGCATGACTGGAATAAATGTTAAATCTTTTTTTACACTTTCTGGTATGTCATCAATATCTTTTTCATTTTCTTTTGGAATGATGATTGTTTTTAAACCTGAACGGTGAGCACTTAAAGACTTTTCTTTCAGTCCACCAATTGGTAACACACGTCCTCTTAAAGTTATTTCTCCGGTCATCCCAACTTCTTTCTTAACAGGGATACCTGTAAGTGAAGAAATCAAAGCTGTCGCAATCGTGATACCTGCTGAAGGTCCGTCTTTTGGTGTTGCGCCTTCGGGAACATGGATATGAATATCATTTTTTTCATGAAAGTCAGGCGGAACATCTAATTCGTTAATCCTTGAACGGATATAACTAAACGCTGCTTCAGCTGATTCTTTCATTACATCTCCTAATTTCCCTGTTAAAACAAGTTTTCCTTTACCTGGATAGTGAGCAACTTCTATTGAAAGGATATCTCCACCAAATGCAGTGTAAGCTAGACCTGTTGCTGTTCCAATTTGATTTGTTTTTTCTATTAAACCATATGAATACTTATAGTTACCTAACATTTCTAATAGTATTTTTTCTGTAACAATGACACGTTTTTTCTCACCAGAAATTATTATCTTTGCTGCTTTTCTACAGATTGCAGAAATTGTTCTTTCTAAATCTCTTACACCAGCTTCACGTGTATAACGACGAATAACTAAAAGTAATGCTTCATCTCTTATTTGAACCTGATTACCCGTCAAACCATTTTCTTTTATCTGTTTAGGAATTAAATGTTCTTTAGCAATATATGTCTTTTCAATCTCTGTATAACCAGATAAAGAAATTAATTCCATACGATCAAGCAATGGACCTGGAATATTTGTCACACTATTAGCTGTGGCAACAAATAATACATTTGATAAATCATACGTCTCCTCAATAAAGTGGTCGCTAAATTGGCTATTTTGTTCAGGATCCAGCACTTCTAACATGGCAGATGATGGATCTCCACGCATATCACTTGCAATTTTATCAATTTCATCAAGTAATACAACAGGATTAATTGTTTCAGCACGTTTCATTCCTTGGATAATTCGTCCGGGCATAGCTCCTATATATGTTCTTCTATGTCCACGGATTTCTGCTTCATCACGGACACCGCCTAATGAAATTCTTACAAAATTACGATTAATTGAACGAGCAATTGACTTAGCAAGCGAAGTCTTCCCCACACCTGGTGGACCTACTAAACAAAGAATCGGTCCTTTGATTGTGTTTGTTAATTTTTGGACAGCTAAATACTCTAATATTCTTTCTTTAACTTTGTCTAAACCATAATGATCTTCATCTAAAATAGTTTGTGCTAGTTTAATCTCAATTGTATCATTTGTTTTTTCATACCATGGGATTGATGTTAACCAATCTAAATAATTTAAAATTACTGAGCCTTCTGGTGAATTTTGTGGAATTTTTTCATATCTGCTTAATTCTTTTAATGCTGCAGCATTAACGTTTTCAGGCATTTTAGCATTTTCTATTTTTTCTTTTAATTTATCTACTTCACTTTTATTACCTTCTGAATCATCTAATTCTTCTTGAACAGCCTTTAATTGTTCACGTAGAAAAAATTCTTTCTGGGTTTTTTCCATGGAAGCTTGTACGCGCTTTCCAATTTCTTTTTCTATATCTAAAACTTCTTGTTCCTTTGATATCTTGATAATTAATTGTTTATTTCTTTCAAAGATATCATCGGTTTCTAATAAGCTTTGTTTATCTTTAATACCTAGAGGTAAGAGATTAGCTATTGTGTAAGTTAATTTATGTGGATTTTTAATTTCTAATATAAGTGCAAGCGTTTCCTTATCCATTTGCTCTGTTGTTCCTATGTATGTATTAAAGCGTTCTAATAATTGACGATTTAAAGCTTCTGCTTCTATTTCATTAACTGGTTTATCAGTAAGTTTACTATATTTTGCAGTAAATAAGTCTTTTGTTTCTACATATTCATTTATTTTAACACGCTCTAATCCCTCGATTGTAATTCTAACTGTATCATTAGGTAACTCTAAAAGTTTAGTTATTTTAGCAGTTATTCCAATATCATAAATATCCTCTATTTTAGGATCTTCATTCATTAATTCTTTTTGCGAAACTAAGATGATTTCTTTATTTAATTCCATTGCTCTTTCGATTGCTTTTACTGATTTCTTTCTACCAACATCTATATTTGTTTTTAAAGTTGGATAAATAAGTAAACCTCTTAATGCAAGTAATGGTAATTCTTTTTGATTATTTTTCATATTTAAACCTCCACACGACTTAATAATATTGCTTTTTATTAAAAAAGAGACTGCTCCATTAATTAATAACTCCATTATTTATTAAATCGAATAAAGGGAGCAAAATTAATCGAGTCAGCCTCTATCTGCTATACAAACTTTAATTTATGCACTTTCTTTTGGTAAGTTCTTTACACTATCAGTTACTGTACCATCTGTAAAGACAATTTTAGGGTTTCTTTCTTCGTTTAATACTGTGTCTTTTGTAATAATACACTTCGCGATATCTGTACGTGAAGGCAATTCAAACATAATATCAAGCATGATTGTCTCAATAATTGATCTTAGCCCACGTGCACCAGTTTTACGTTCCATTGCATTATTAGCTATTTCAATTAATGCATCTTCTTCAAATTCAAGTTCAATATCATCGATTTCAAATAATTTTTGATATTGTTTAATTAAAGCATTTTTAGGCGTTGTTAAAATTTCAATTAAAGTATCTTGGTCTAAAGGTTCTAAACTCGCAATAATAGGAAGTCTTCCGATAAACTCTGGGATTAGTCCATACGCTAATAAATCCTCTGGAAGTACTTTAGATAATAATTCTGGTGTATCTAAATTAACTTCACCGATGTTTTCTCCAAAACCAATAACTTGCTCACCTAAACGCTTTTTAATAATTTCATCAACACCATCAAACGCTCCTCCAACAATAAATAAAACATTTGAAGTATCTATTTGAATAAATTCTTGATTAGGATGCTTTCTTCCACCTTGTGGTGGCACGCTAGCAACTGTACCTTCAATAATTTTAAGTAATGCTTGTTGAACTCCTTCGCCTGAAACGTCACGAGTAATTGAGGCATTCTCTGACTTGCGAGCAACTTTGTCAATCTCGTCAATATAAATAATTCCTTTTTCAGCACGATCAACATCATAGTCTGCTGCTTGGATTAATTTTAATAATATATTTTCAACATCTTCACCAACATAACCAGCTTCTGTTAAAGAAGTAGCATCTGCAATAGCAAATGGCACGTCAATTACACGCGCTAATGTTTGTGCAAGTAATGTTTTACCACTCCCTGTTGGTCCTAACATTGCTATATTACTTTTTGTCACTTCAACATCATCAGCTTTAGTTGTTGAATTAACTCGTTTGTAATGATTGTAAACAGCTACTGATAAATTTTTCTTGGCTTGATCTTGACCAATAACATAACTATCTAGCGTATCACAAATTTCTTTTGGTTTAGGAATGTCTTTGTATTCAACTTCTTCCTCTTCTGTCCCAACTTCTTCCTCAACAATTTCTGAGCAAAGTTCGATACACTCATCACATATATATACACCTGGTCCTGCGACCAATTTACGTACTGATTCTTGATCTTTTCCACAAAAAGAACATTTTAATGGTCCTTTTTCATCACTGAATTTGAACATTCCATTCACCCCTATATGTTTAACTTATTTCGATTGTTTACATATTTATCATGATTATTCTAATCATATCAAATAGCTTGTTAAAAACAAAACAATTCATACTATAATAACTCGATTTAATTATCTAGAGTTACCTAAAATTGTAAAAACAAGGTGCAAATTATTTGCACCTTGTTTTTTATATTGCTTTTGCTTGATCTACAATAAAGTTTAAAGCTTTTTTAATTTTTAAATCCTCTTTTAATACATCAGCGTTACCGCCAAGCATTCCAAGGATTTGTTCTTTCTCCATACCATACATTTTAGCCATTTCATCTAATTCAGCATCAATATCTGATTCTTCCACTTCTAATGCTTCTTCTTCTAATATAGCCTCTAATGTTAAGTTAGATTTAACACGTTTCTCTGCATCAGCTTTCATTTGTTCTCTTATGCTTTCTTCTGTTTCACCAGAGAATTCATAATAATTTTCAAGAGTCATTCCTTGCATTTGGATACGTTGTTCAAATTCTTGAAGCATATTTCCTAATTCTGTTTCAATCATCACTTCTGGAATTTCAATTTCTGCATTTTCTGCAGCTTGTGTTAATAAGTTTTCACGCTTTTTATTTTCTGCTTCTGTTTTTTTACTTGTAAGTAATTCTTCTTTTTTCTTTTCTTTTAATTCAGCTAACGTTTCAACATCTTCATCAACATCTTGTGCAAATTCATCATCTAATTCAGGTAATTCTTTTTGCTTAATTTCATGAACTTTCACTTTGAACGTTGCTTCTTTTCCAGCAAATTCAGCTTGATGATAGTCTTCAGGGAAAGTTACTTCAATTTCAGTATCTTCATTTGCTGGCTTGCCAACTAATTTCTCTTCGAAACCTGGGATAAATTGGCCAGCACCAATTTCTAATGAATGATTTTCAGCCTTTCCACCTTCAAATGCTTCTCCATCAATGAATCCTTCAAAGTCAATTACAACTGTATCACCATTCTCAACAGTACCTTCCTCTTTAAGAACAAGTTCTGCTTGATTCTCACGTAAATCTTCAAGTGCTTTCTCAACTTCTTCATCAGTAACTTCAACATCTTCAGCTTCATACTCTAAACCTTTATACTCACCTAATTTAACTTCTGGTTTAACAGTAACGATTGCTTTGAAAACTAACTCTTTACCTTTTTCAATTTGTTCAATATCAACTTCTGGTTGATCAATTGGGAATATTTCCGTTTGATCAACTGCAGCTTCATATGCTGATGGTAAAACAATGTCTACTGCGTCTTGGTATAGTGATTCAACACCAAATTGATTTTCAAAAATGTTTCTAGGAATACGTCCTTTTCTAAAGCCTGGTAAATTAACTGTTTTCACTACTTTTTTGTAAGCTTCATTTAATGCTTCATCAAACCTCTCTACTGAAACATTTATTGTTAACTCACCTTTATTTCCTTCTTGCTTTTCCCACTTTGCTACTATTGACATTTAAATCCCTCCGTGTTTAGTTACTTCATGCTTTAGCATGTTATTTTTAAAATTACATTTTATTTATAATAGTTTAAAATTCATACAACTCTTTTATTGTATCATAATTTAATACTCTTTCAAATATAACTGTTTAACTTTCAATAACTTCAAAATAGACCTTATAACAATATTGGATATCATTCATAAAAGCAATAACTTCTTTACTTAATTCATGATTATGTTCACCGTATAAACTTTGTTCTGACACTGATTCTAAAGCTATTGCTACTTTTTTAGCATCTGTTTCATCATATAGAATTGGATAATTTACATATATAAACTTAATTAAAAGCTCTTCTATCATTTGATATAGAGTGGGATTATCTTCTTCAATTTTTCTTAAATGAAGCATTGTTTTTGTCACAGCTAAATTTTTTGTAAGGCTTGCTGTCTCCGAAGGTGTAAATGTTTTAGTTTGATTAAATTTAACAACTTCTACCTCGCTCTTTACATCAAGTTCTCTCAGCCAATTAAATATAGATGTTTTCACAACTGGATGAATTGTATTTAATTTTAAAAGTTCAACAATATTGTTGGGTGGTTTCACATTTATCTTTTTTAATTGGTTAATTAAATTCCATTGCTTCAAATCATCTTCAGTGTTAATTGCGATTTCTAATTCAGTTAGTAATTCCTTAGCACTAACCATTTTTATTTTTTCATTGGTTTGGAAGGCCATCCGATATAATTCATTGAACTTTGGTTGTAACTCTTTTGGTATATTTTCTTGCTCGTCTAAAATAAACATTACCTCATCATATTGATTAGTTTCATATAGTAAGCCGATGTATATTTCAAAATATGCATAATAATTTTCATCACGATTACCTAAAAGACCTTCAATAAAAATTAACGCCTCTTCAAGTTTATTCAAACTTGTTAAACAAGATAATTTTGTAATATTTATATTCAATTCATCTATTTCATGTTCAATAAGGTTATTAGCAATCGCTAAAGCATCTGTATACTTATGCTCTTTCATATATTGATACATTTGCTCTTTTAATGACTTCTTAACTTCTGGTAACATAATAATACGTTCTGGGTCAGACACACTAAACCTCCTCAATTAATTATTACTTTTCGGTATTAAGAAAATGTAAATTAGTTTTCATTCATCAATACAGATAAATCTTCAGTTTGCTCGAAAAAAACAGATTGCGTAGAATCTTCTTTTTCTAAATTAATATCTACTTGTTTAAACATATAATTTGCGAGTAATAGTCCTCCTGCAATTACTGCGACCATAACCAAAATGATTATCAAAGGTTTTTTATCATATTTCATTTTAATCCTCCTAAGGATGTGCGTTTCTTTTTTATTAGATAATGTAAATTATACACTGACTTTATTACAAAACAACACTAACACATATTTAGTATTTATTTTGTTTAGAATATTAATTATGGGGTATATATTTTTATAAGGGGAGTGAAGTACAATGAATAGAAATATATTAATAACAATTATCTCAGCTATCGTAAGTGTTTTAGCAAGTTTAGTTTTTTATGACCTTTATACTGGTTCTAAAAAAGATCGCCACCGAGAAAGCAGAATTATGAAATTAGCAGGCAAACCAGGACAAGAAGAAGAAGATGAAGTTGAAAAAATGGAAAATGCTAAGATGGTTTCAGAAGGCTCACAATTTGGTGTGCATTATTATGATAGAAATAAAAATGTTTAATGTTAGTAACTGATGCATATAAGACTTATCTTATATGCATTTTTAGATATTCTTTTACTTTATTATTTTTTATGTTAAGATAGTAATTCAGTTGAGATTTCTTCAAACATTTTTATTTCATTGAATGTTTGACAAGTTATAATTTAATTGTTATGATATATTTTGTCGTTAAAACCTTAAATAATGAAACTTATTTGCGGGTGTAGTTTAGTGGTAAAACTCCAGCCTTCCAAGCTGATAACGAGGGTTCGATTCCCTTCACCCGCTTTATTTTTATGTCTCAGTAGCTCAGCTGGATAGAGCAACGCCCTTCTAAGGCGTAGGCCGCAGGTTCGAATCCTGCCTGGGACATCATTGTAAGTCTATAAACGTTGTTATATAAACTGTTGTTATGCACGTTGTGTAAAAAATGTGTAAAATAAAAAAGCCCTCTACTCAACTTAATGAGAGAGGGCTTTGTCATGTGAAAATATAGGTTCTATAATGGTTCTACAATAAATAGCGTTGGTGTAGATAATTTATGCGTTTTAGTTAACTAAAACGCATAATGGAAATTCACTAATATGATTTTTTATAAAGACAAGTTGACTGTAGCTAAAGATGACCGACACCTCTAGTAAGTCTGTCAGCCTATCTATAGCGGAAGTCAACAAGAGTATAGATAATTAATAATTTCATTTAATTAAATACACTACCTTAGAGGCCGTGTTTTTTTAACCACTTTTTAAATTGGTGTAATGCATCAGCACGATGACTAATAAAATTTTTCTCATATGGTTTAAGTTGGCCCATCGTTTTTGTGTAACCTTTCGGAATAAAAATTGGATCATAACCAAACCCATTCTTACCTCGTTCCCCAAAAGTGATTTCTCCCTCACAATAACCTTCTTTAAAGATTATATCTTCTCCTGGTCGATAAAAAGCAAGTACAGCGATAAATCGTGCAGAGCGATCATTCTCATCGACATTTTCCATTTCTTTTAAGACCTTTAAATTATTCTTTTTGTCATCCGTCTCTTCACCAGCATATCTTGCTGAATAAACTCCTGGTCTTCCTTCTAAAGCGTCTATCATCAACCCTGAGTCATCAGCAATAACAGGACACTCTAAAAGATTACCAATAGTCTTTGCTTTAAGTTCTGCATTTTCATGAAAGGTTGTCCCGGTTTCTTCAATATCAGGGAGGTCCTCATAATCTAATAATGATTTTACTTCGATATCATATTCATGTAATAAATCTTTAAATTCATCAATTTTCCCTTGGTTTTTAGAAGCAATGATGAGTGGTCTCAAATTTTATTCCCTCTTTCCAATTAACTTTGAAATATCTCCTAAGATATCTTTTTGGTACTCAAATAATTGTTTTATACCTTGATTAGCACCTGATAGCATCTTTTCTAATTCACTATAAGAAAAAGTTGCCTCTTCTCCAGTGCCTTGAATTTCAACAAATTCTCCATTGCCTGTCATGACGACATTCATATCCACTTTTGCTTGGAAATCTTGTTCATAATCCAAATCAATAGCAACTTCTTCATTTTCTAAAACACCAACTGAAATAGCTGCTAGAAAATCTGTAATTGGAAATTCTGTAATCTTTTCATCTTCGATTAATTTATTACAAGCAAGAACCATAGCAACAAATGCTCCTGTAATTGAAGCTGTACGGGTGCCACCGTCCGCCTGAATAACATCACAATCGATCCAAATAGTCCGTTCTCCTATCATATCTAAATCTACTACTGTCCGAAGTGCACGCCCAATTAATCTTTGAATTTCCATTGTTCTACCACTTACTTTACCTCTTGAAGACTCTCTTGTATTTCTTGTATTTGTTGCACGTGGTAACATTGAATATTCAGCTGTAATCCACCCTTTTCCTTGACCACGTAAAAAATGTGGAACGCGATTTTCAATACTCGCATTACAGATTACTTTAGTACCACCTACTTCAATTAAAACTGAACCTTCAGGATGTGTAATATAGTTTGGTGTTATATTCACTGTACGAATGTTTGTCATTTATTAATCTCCTCTATCACTTTAATTTCTATCTGTTTTATTTCTACATCAGAAATATCTCTTAATGTATTATCAAAAATATTCTCATAAATTAATTTAAAATTCTCTTTATTTCCTGTCATTAAAAACAAATGTTTTTTTGTTAAGTTTGGACTCAATAAATTATGCTGGTCTAAAATCACACTTGCTTCTCTCGCAGTTTCTTCACTAGAAGAGATAACATGAATTTCTCCTCCAAATGCTTGCCGTATTTCTTTAGCAATTAAAGGATAATGTGTACAACCAAGTACTAATGTGTCAAGATATTTATTTTGTTTAAGCGGCACCAGAACTTCTTTAATTTCTTCTAAATGACTGTCGCGTAAATATTCACCTGACTCAATCATTGGCACAAAAGATGGACAAGCTAGACCTTCAACATTTATTTCATTATTAATTTCTTTTAAACTTTTTTCATAAGCCTTACTTTTTATCGTTGCTTTTGTTCCAATAACGCCTATCTCTTTTGTTTTAGTAACTGATATTGCTGCACGAGATCCTGGTTTAATCACACCTATAACTGGTATATCAAGTCGTTCAGATAAATCATTTAACGTATAAGCAGTCGCTGTATTACATGCAATAACTAATATTTTTATATTATAGGTTAATATTTCATTTACCATACTGTATGTAAACTCTTTAATTTCTAATTCTTTTCTAGAACCATATGGACATCTTTTAGTGTCGCCTAAATATACAATATGTTCGTTTGGTAATTGTCTAATTATTTCATTGACGACTGTTAAGCCACCCACTCCTGAATCAATCACGCCTATTGATCTTTCCAATTTCACACCTCTTATATTATAATTAACTTCCTATTTAGTTTACCATAATAAAAAAACAAAAAATAGTTAGCAGTATAGCTAACTATTTTTTGTTTAACATTTTTTGTTTTAATTTCTCACTTAAAGGTGACGCTTGTTTAGTTTTTGGATTAATATTTACAAGTGCACCTCGACCTGTTAAGCAAACTTCTTCTTTTTCATTTACTCCTAAATAATGAATATCCATTGAACTTGTTCCTGCTGATTCAACTTTTACATAGACCTTCAATTTGTTACCAAAATAAAGCTCTCTATGATAATCACATTGCAAATCTGCTACGATTGGAATACTTTCACTCTCACTAGAATCATCAATTTTAAATGCAAGTGAATCAAAGTAATCAATCCGTGCTTCTTCAAAATAAATAAACGGCGAAACATTGTTCATATGACCAAACATATCTGTTTCTGAAAATCTTATTTTTATATCTGTTGAAAAATCAAAACCACTTTTCCATTCATCAAAATCTTTTATGTAATTTGGTAATCGCATCAAGGCCCTCCTAGCTTTCTTTAAAATAATGTTTTTAATAATTTTTCTAATTTTAAAGCTAATCCAATATTTCCTTTAACTTTTATTTTGCCCATCATAAAAGCTGATGTTGCATTTAAGTTACCATTCACTAATTTTTTAAAGTTTTTATCGCTTAATTCTAGCGTGCAATCAGTTTCTTCTTGTAATCCTTCATTTATTTTAACATCTCCTAAATCAAATTCAAGTGTGTACTTTCCCGCTTCATCACCTGAAATTTCAAACCCATAAGTGACACTTTTCATATTTTTTATCGCTTCTTGATTATTTTTAGCTTTTTCTTCAAGTAAATTCCAAATATCTGAAATTTTCATTGCTTCAATATCCATTTTTCTACACTCCTTCATAATAATGAATGGTTATTCATCTATTATAGACTCTGTTGTATAAAATGCAAGCGCTTTAATTTTAAGGAAATATAAAATGGACATTTACAAATGTAAATGCCCATTTTATTTAGATTATATAGATATCTTTTTATTACGGATACTTTCCGGGAAGACTTCTTCGTCTGATGGCTCTTTTGGATCTATTACTCTTGAAACAGTTGTGTAATTCACCAAATTTTTCCACGTAATATTATCACTTGTACTATTATGCCCCCATGTGCCGCAACCAAGCGTCATTGTAACAGGCATTCCATTAAACCATGCACCACTATTCCCTAACGATTGTGGCTGATTAACGAGCATACGTCCGACTTTCATTCTTTGTGCCATTTGATCAATTTGTGTATCAACAGTTGTATGAATCCCACAACTGTGTCCTAGTCCTTGATATTGAAGAATTCCATCCATTTTATCTAACGCTTCTTCAAATGTATCGACTTTTATTAACGTTGAGATAGGGGAAAGTTTTTCCCCTGTAAATGGATAGTTTTTTCCAACACCCTCAGTTTCTTCAACAATAAAGAAATTAATCCCTTCTGGTACGTTAAAACCAGCCATTTCTGCAAGTGCTTCTACACTACTACCTGGTACATCTGGGTGTAATGCATTACTTTCAGGAAAGTCAGGCCAAATTGCTTTCTGTAACTTCTCTTTTTCTTCACTACCCTCTTTAATTAACAAGGCCCCTTGCTTTTTAAATTCTTCAACCATATCATCATAGATAGTAGCATCTATGACAACATTGTTTTCAGATGAACAACTTGTTGAGTTGTCAAATATTTTTGATTTTTTAATTTTTTCAGCTGTTTCTGAAAGATTTGCTGTTTTATCAATATAAGTTGGTGTATTACCTGTTCCAACGCCGATAGCTGGTGTACCAGAACTATATGCCACACGAACCATTGGCGTTCCACCTGTTGCCAGGATAAAGTCAGCTTGCTTCATTAACTCGTTCGAAGTCTCCATTGATAATTTATCAGGTTCAACAGAAATGATTAAATCTTCTGGAGCATCATACTCTTTTAAAATCTTTCTTAAATAATCTGTAATAAACTTACATGTCTCTTTTCCTCTTGGATGAGGTGAGAAAATAATAGAGTTTCCACCTTTTAGCGCCATCAATGTTTTAAAAATTGGAATACCTTCTCCTTGAGTTATAGGAACTAACGCAGCGATAACACCCATAGGTTTAATATATTTTACTAAACCTTTTTCAGTATTTTCTTCTACAATCCCAACAGATTTCTCATCTTTCATTTGATTATAAAGGCCTTTAGTCTTAACTTGAATTTTACTGATTTTATCATGAACTGATCCTATTCCTGATTCTTCAACCATCATATTAGCTGCTTTCTCTCTAAACTCATGATTTATAGCATGCCAAGCAATAGCACCAGTGATTTCATTTATTTTTTCTTGATTATAATTAGCAATTACTTTTTGAGCTTTTGAAGATCTTGCAACAAGCTCTGAAATATATTTTTCAGCTTCCATTTTTTCAGCTCCCTTTATATTAATTATTATTTAAATGACTTTTTAAAAAAAGAATTTACTAAGTCTTCATCTACATCTGATAATGTTTTATATTGATAATTTGGCATTCTATCTTTATCAATTAATACTGAACGAATACCTTCGAAAAAGTCAGCATGCTCTAAAAAATTCTTAGCTAGTACTTCATCTTGGATTAATGCTTCTTGCAGTGTTTTATTTTCACAACTGACTGCTTGTTGAAGTGCAACCTTTAAAGAAACGGGCGACTTACTTAATATTGTTTTTCGCGTTTCATTCGCAAAATCTGATTGATCAGTTTCTAATGAAGCGATAATTTCTTCGACAGTATTAAACGAAAAATGTTGATTAATCGAATCTTCATATTGACTAATTTTACTTTCTAATAATGATTCATCCGCTTCACTCACAAGAATTGCAGCTAATTTATCTTTTATATTTTTTTCTGTCCAGTTCGTTTCTTTAATCACGTTTAAAATCTCTTTAACTTTTTCTAAAGGAATTAAATAGTCGGCACCATTTATAAACAGAGCATCTGCTCCGTTGATTGTCTCACCAGTTAATGCAAGGTATCGACCATAGTACCCAGGTGCTTTATTTAAAAAGTAACCTGCGCCAACATCTGGGAAAAAACCTAAACTCATTTCAGGCATCGCCCACATTGTTTTTTCAGATACAATTCGGTAATCCGCATGATAAGATAAGCCAACACCCCCACCCATAACTATTCCACTCAAGTCAGCTATTATAGGTTTTGGGTATTCGTATATATAAGCATCTAATTCATATTCTTCTTCAAAGAACTGAGCTGCGCCAGCTTTTACTTGATCATCGACATTGGCTGTATAAAGTGATTTTATATCTCCACCAGCACAAAAAGCACGATCTCCTGCACCTTCCATAATAATTAATTTAACATTTTCATCCTCGCTCCATTTAATTAATTCTTTCGTTATTAATTGAACCATATTCAATGTTATTGAATTTAATGCTTTAGGATTATTTAATGTTAAAGTTGCCACACCATTCTTATTTATTTCCGAATAAACTTCGACCAATCAAAACACATCCTTTAATTATAATTAAATTGTGCATCCGCTTACTTATTAGTATAAGACTTAATTCTTCCGTTTGTAAACTAGTTGCTTGCTTATTCCTTTTCTAAATGGTTTAATTATACCTGCAAGGGTATTAAAAAACAGGAGGTATAAATTATGGATTTTTCAGATTTATTAATCACACTAACTGCCCATGAACGTGACTCTAATAATGTTACAATTGCTTTCACTATGGGATTAAAAGCTTTAGAAAAAGGACATTCTGTTGAAATAATGCTTATGTCAGATGCAGTTCACTTAGCTGAAAAGAATTATGCTAATAAAATTGATATCGGTGAACCATTTGAACCAATAAAAGATATTTTACCGCGTTTCATAGAATCTGGCGGTAACCTAAATGTTTGTCATTCATGCATGGTACACAACAACGTTAAAGAAGAAAGTTTGATTGATGGTTCTAAGGTCATCACTGCAGATTATGTTATTGATGCTCTAATGAACTCTAAGAAAACTTTACAATTAAACTAATGTATTTGTTCTCACACCTTTTTAAGGTGTGAGTTTTTTTAATTATTTGCACTTTCTCTTAGTTCAATTCTTCTAATTTTTCCTGAAATTGTTTTAGGAAGGTCTTCTACAAAAGCAACTCGTCTAGGATATTTATAAGGAGCGGTTACTTCTTTAACATGGTTTTGTAATTCTTTTATTAACTTTTCATCACCCGTAAACTCATTTGATCTAAGTACTATAAATGCTTTTACGACACTTCCTCTAACCTCATCTGGATCAGCCACAACAGCACACTCTTTGACTGCAGGATGTTTTAATAAAGCATCTTCTACTTCAAAAGGCCCGATTGTATAACCAGAACTAATAATAATATCGTCAGCTCTTCCTTCAAACCAGTAATAGCCATCTTCATCTTTTGCAGCACGATCTCCCGTTATATAGTAATCACCTCTATACTGCATTTCTGTTCGTTCTGGCTCTTTATAATATTCAGAGAATAATGCAGGCGTATCACGGTGAATCGCAATATCTCCTACTTCCCCAACTTCTGTTGAGTCGCCTTCTTCATCAATAATATCAATATACTCTGATAACATTGGTTTACCCATCGACCCTGGTCTAAGTTCCATTGATTCTGTCACACCGATTAGTAATGTATTTTCAGTTTGACCATAACCATCTCTTACTTTAATATCAAAATGTTTAATAAATGTGTCAATTACTTCTCGGTTTAAAGGCTCTCCTGCAGAAACAGCACTACGTAAATGACTTAAATCGTAACTACCTATATCCTCTTCAAGCGATATTAAGCGATATTCTGTTGGCGTACAACATAGCACATTAATTTCTTGTTTTTCTAATGTTTCCAAATACACTTTTGGATTGAAACTACCATGGTAAACATAACCTGTCGCGCCTAATCCTAATACTGCAACAAAAGGACTCCACACCCATTTTTGCCATCCTGGACCAGCTGTTGCCCAAACTTTATCTCCTTCTTTAATGGATAACCAATTTTTTGCAGCTAAATTCAGATGAGCATAAGCCCAACCATGTGTATGAATTGCACCCTTAGGATTACCTGTTGTTCCAGATGTATAAGATAAAAATGCAACATCATCACGATTTGTTTGTTCTATTTCCAACTCATCTGATTCAAATTCTTTTAATTTAGTTAAGTTTTCCCAATTATCTAGATCTTTTCCTAAAACAAATTTTTTCAAATCATCAATTTTCGTTAATTTTTCAAATTTATCAACAAATGGATGATAAACAATCACAGCTTTTACATCCCCATGTTCAATTCTATATTCTAAGTCAGAGGTCCTTAACATATCTGCAGTTGGCGTGACAACTAAACCTAACTTTAATGCCGCAATATAAACTTCATAAGTATCTATTAAACGAGGACTCATAACTAGAATTGCATCACCTTTTTTAAGGCCTGATTTTTTAAATATTTGACCTAGTTTATTCGCATTTTTTATTAAATTGGCATACGTTATATCTTTTTTACTACCCGCTTCATTTTCCCAAATTAAGGCTAACTTTTCTGGATCTTTTGCATACTTTTCAAATTCTGAAACCATATTATAATTTGTTGGAGCAATTAAATTTTGACTATTCATTTATACATCCTCCTAATAATTATTTTCATTTTCATTCGTTGGATTTGTCTTTGACGCGCTCATAAAGAACTGCCATATCTTTATCTCCATAACCTTCCTTTGAAGCAGTTGTATACATTTTTAATAAATCTTTACTAATTGGTAAGTCTAACTCCAGTTCATTTGCTAAATCTACAGCAAAGTTCATGTCTTTTACTAATAAATCTAAACTAAAGCCTGGCTCATAATTATCTTCTCTAATAAATGTATTATAATTACGATCATAAATCCTACTTTGCCCATAACTCACATTTAACATTTCAAAAAGCGCATCTAAATTAAGGTCTTGCTTATTTGCAATATGCAGTGCTTCGGAAACCCCTGCTGTATAAAAACCAATTAATAAATTATTAATTAATTTTACAGTTGTACCACTATCTATTCCTTCGCCAACATGAAATACATTTTCACCTAAGTAATTTAATACGTTTTTTACTTGTTCATAAGCAGCCTTTTTTCCGCCCACCATAAAAGTTAATGTCCTATTTACTGAACCAACCACACCACCACTAACTGGCGCTGCTAAAAAGGATACATCATTAGCTGCCGCCTTTTTTTCAAGTTGATTATTCAATTTTGGAGAAACTGTGCTTGTATCTATCATAATTGTGTTTGTTTTATTATTAAATAATCCCTTAGGTCCTAAGTAAATGTCCTCAACAATTTTCTCAGAAGGTAAACTCGTAAATAATATGTCCACCTTATCTACTAACTCTTCAGGACTATTTATCACAATCGCATTTAACTTTTCTATTTTCTTTAAGGTTTCTTTATTAATATCATAAACTTTAACACGATAACCTTCTTCTAATAAATTTTTCACCATGGGGAACCCCATATTACCTAAACCAATAAAACCAATTGTCTGCATATCAATTCCTCCTTTATAAGTTATATTCACCTTTTGCGATAAAATAATCTGCTATATTTCTTTTTAACTCAATAATATCTATTCGCTGAAACGTGCTTGTATCTTTTAATTCATTAACAAACTCAATATGCGTGTCATTTGTAAATAAACGGCTTAGAATCATACCAGCATTGTTTCTTACTGCTCTTAATCGTTCTTCACCAATTACTTTTTGTATTTTACTTTGGATATCTTCATTCTTCTCTAATCCTCTTAAAATGACTGTACGTAATGTATACACATCTTTAATAATATCTGCTAACAAACGCATTAATTCTTGTTCTTGTTCAATTTCAGCTAACTGAATAGTTTCCGATTCAGAGAGCGCTCTCATTATTAACTTTAAAACACCTTTTGCCTTGATATAATATATATCTGTCACATTATCATCATCTGTTAATAATAAAGGATTATTTTTGTATATCTTAAAGAAACTACGTGTGACAGTTAATCTGTTTATTTCATTTGTACCTTCAAATATACGATTAATTCGCGCATCTCTATACATTCTTTCGATATCATAATCTTTCATATACCCATATCCACCATGAATTTGTAAACCTTCATCAACAGTGTAATCTAACATTTCAGAAGCTGATATTTTATTCAAAGCACAATCCATTGCATAATCCGGTAACGCTTGATAAATATTATCACTCGTGATATTTAATTCATCAATCAAGCTGGCAGTATAGTAAATTGAACTTTCGCTTTGATAAATACCTATAATCATATTGGCAATTTTTTCTTTAATCATTGAAAACTCAATAATAGATTTATTAAATTGCTTACGCTCTAAACCATAATTAATCGCTGTATTAAGTGCTTGTTTACCCGCTCCTAAATTAGAAAACGCTAATTTTAGTCGAGCAAGGTTTAGTATATTAAGTGCTACATAATGTCCTTTGCCAGGTTCACCAACTATTTTATCTTTACTAACATAAACATCTTCTAAAATTAATGTTGCTGTTGAAGAACCTTGTATCCCTAACTTTGCTTCTTCTTGTCCTATTGAAACGCCTGCTAAATCACGATCAACAACAAATGCAGTTATTCCTTCATCTGTTTTAGCGAATACTAGGTATACAGCTGCAACATGCGCATTCGTAATCCACTGTTTTTCGCCATTCAGAAGAAATCCATCTTCTTTCTTTTTAGCAGTTGTCTTCGTAGCCAACGCATCAGATCCTGCTCCCGGCTCTGTTAGCGCATATGCTCCAATACTTTCTCCTGAAGTAAGTTTGGGTAGATACATTTGTTTTTGTTCTTCAGTACCAAAGTATATATATGGTGATACGCCTACCCCAGTATGGATATTAAAAGAAACGCCGAAACTACTTCCATGACCCATTTCTTCAGCTATCAATCCTGATATTTTTTTCCCCATATTAATACCGCCATAATCTTCACTCACGTCAGCACCCAGTAATCCTAAATCACCCGCACTTTTAAATAATGATCTTATAATGCTATAATCATGTGCTTCCATTTTTGGTAACTCAGGATAAACTTGATTTTCGACAAATTGTTTAACTGTTGACTTAATCATTTTTTCTTCTTCATTAAAATGGTCTGGACTAAACTTATTGATATTTTCTGAAAAAACTTTTCTCTTAACTTTTTCCATTGTTTTCACTCCTCATGTTATTTACTAAAATTTAATGTATACCATAACGATTTAATTTATTGTAAAGTGTAGCTCGTGAGACTCCTAATCTTTTAGCAGCATCTGTTTTATTCCCTTGTGTATATGTTAAAGCTTGTTTTATTGTTTTTACTTCTTGTAATTCACTTTCTTTCCTTCGTTTTATATATGGCTTATAAAATATGGATTCCTCTTGATTAGTCGTTTTTAAATCTACTAAGTTTAAAAAATCTTCATATTTTATATGATTGCCTGTCGTTAAAACAAATAATCTTTCTACAATATTAAATAATTCTCTTATATTGCCTGGCCAATCATAAAGATAAAATTCACGGATAATTTTTTCATCAATTGTTTTTTCTTCTAACTGATGTAGATCTGCTAAGTTTTTTAATTTATAAGAAATAATTAGCGGGATATCTTCTAAGCGCATTTTTAAACTAGGTATCTTTAATGAAATTACATTTAATCGGTAATATAGGTCTTTTCTAAATTCACCTACTGATACTTTTTCTTCTAATTCTTGGTTAGTTGCTGCAATCACTCTAATATCTAATGGTATAGTTGTCTGACCGCCTACTTTAACTAATTCTCGTTCTTGAATCACACGTAAAATTTTAGCTTGTACATCAAGTGGCATTTCACTAATTTCATCTAGAAATAATGTGCCTCCATCTGCTTGTTCAAACTTCCCTATACTGCCTCCTTGTTTTGCACCTGTAAAAGCGCCCTCTGCATAACCAAATAATTCTGATTCAATTAAGTCTTTTGGTATAGCTGCACAATTCAAACTAACAAAATTTTCTTCTTTAGTTATATCAGCATCATGAATGGCATGAGCAAACTGCTCTTTACCTGTACCACTCTCACCTGTTATTAATACGGTTGCTTTAGTTTTACTCGCTTTAATTGCTAATTGTTTCGACTGTGAGATAACTTGGCTATTACCTAAAATATCTTCAAAACGAACTTGTTTTTTAGATAGTGGTTGTTTTGTATTTATGTTTTCGCTTTTGTGTTTTATAGGACTTTCTAGGTCTTCCATTCTTTGAATTGATTGGTATATTTCTGATATTCCCTCATAAACTAACATTCCAATTGCGCCAATAATCTCGTTATTTTTCCAGATAGGTAATCGATGTACAATTAAATTTTGTCCTTTTAATTTATGTGCTTGGCTTCGCTCGGGTATGCCTGTTTTCAAAACTACTGGTAAGCGAGTGTTTTCAATAACGTCTTCAGCCAATTTTCCGATGGCTTCTTCTTTGGATACACCTACATATCGACTATATGCATCATTAAATATTTTTATATTACCTGTTTTATCAACAACAACTAATCCTTCATACGCTTCTGAAAAACTTAATTCATACCATTTTATAAGTTCTTTTAAATCTTGGTTCTCATTATAATGGGATTGATAAAATTTAATCTGATTACTTTTATCTACTACACCTATTAACTCTCTACTTTCATTTAACACATAGGTTGGCGTTATTTCTACTTGAATCATCAAAGCTTTATCTGAAGTAAAAGCATACGTTTGAGTCATCCAATTAGTGACTTGATCATCATTTGATATATTTTCATTACTTAATGCATGAAGATAGTATTTAAAGTTAAAGACTCCGATAACTTTATTATCTTTTATGATAGGTAATTCACTTAATTCTACTTGCATAATTAAATCAAGTGCTTCTGAAATGAGTGATTGATAATCAATAGCCAAAAAATTTTTATTCATCCAATTAGCAACTCTCGCTCTTTCTTCTGCCATAACTTATACTCCTTTACAATTCATCTGTCCTCAAACTTTGGTGGTCTTTTTTCGGTAAATGCTTCGACGCCTTCTTTTGCGTCTTTTGTTAAAAATAACTCTGAAAATAATTCATTTTCTTTCTTTAAACCCGTTTCAAAATCACTATTATATCCTGAAACCAATGCATCAACTACTCTAGAAACAGATTCAAAACTATTATCTACTACGTAACTATTTGCTAATTCTTTGGCACGCTCTAATAATTCACCTTTAGGTAATACTTCTTTAGTAATCCCTAGTTCTTTTGTCTCTACAGCAGTTAATTGCCTACTAGATAATATAATATCCATTGCATTGGATAGGCCTATCATTTTAGTTAGACGTTGAGTTCCTCCAAAACTAGGTAATAAACCTAATTTTAATTCTGGTAAGCCTACTTCAGCTGATTCACTTATTAATCTAATGTGACAAGCTAGGGCTATTTCAAAACCACCTCCAAGAGCTAAACCGTTAATCGCAGCAATAACAGGTTTTTTCATTAATTCAATTTCATTACATACTAATTGACCTGCTTGAGACATTTTAAGACCTGCGTCTTTATCTCCCATATTAGGTACAAATTCTTTAATATCAGCTCCCGCTACAAAAAACTTACCCTTACCTGACAGAATAACTGCTTGT
>DATGTX010000097.1:0-2955 GCA_035301645.1 Pseudogracilibacillus sp.
ATACAAGCTAACAAAATAGTTACATACAGAATGTATCCTATCTCGCGTAGCGAGATAGAGGACATTCTGTACTTAAATGATTTTGGGGCTGGGGTAATGGTAATCACCCCAGCTCCAGTAAATGAAAATAAGTCAGTAAGCATAGTCATATCAATATGTAGAACGTGAAAAAGATAAGCTAAAATAGAAGGTGATTGTTTTGATTAACACAGATATCGATCAGTTTACATTAGTTTTGCAGTCAAAAGATGGGCATAGTTTTGATGAATGGCATGACTGGATGGCAATGCATATCATTAATACATTCCTTCTTCACTCGAGGATTTTGACTGTATTTGAGAACTTCGGACAAGCAGACGTGAAGCTACCTGAAGGATACACAAATGGATTTTCAGTCAATAATTCTCCATTTTATCTTTGTATCGCATACAACGAGGCCTTTTCAAAAATGGGTGTGATCGTTAAATTCAGTGCTTATGCTTGGCATGAGTATAGAAAGCGATATAAAAAGACTTTTGAAAAAGATATTAATTTACACAGTTTCTTCAAAATGATTGAATCAGATGAATACACTTTTAGGTTATCGAGGGTTGATCTGTATTGTGATTTTATAAATGAAAATATTAATATTGCTAAATTAAAACGCTCTCTTGAAGAGGGCCGAACGGAGATAAGATATGGTAAATACTAATAGTCTTTTAGAAAAAGTAATAAGTGACAATCAGAAAAAGAAATATAAAAGAAACAACTCAAAAGTAACCGATGTTTCAAAAAACTTTAAAGCAGAAACATTATACATTGGTGCTCAAAGTAGAAATACAAAAGTTCATTTACGTATTTATAACAAGAAAGAAGAACAGTTGTCATGAAGTTCTTAAGACATATTGCAAAAGAAGTAGAAGATTGGACACGAGTCGAGGCAGAATTTACCGGTGCGTACGCACATCAATTAACAGATGCAATCAAACAATGCGAAACAGATGGACAATTAAAAAACCTCATTTTAAGTTCAGTTCTTGACCGTTATATGTTTTTTTACACCAAATCCAATCGGCCACATAAATTAACCAGGTTAATGCTAGAGCTTGTGGATGAGAAGAAATTTACTTTTCTATCTCCTTCTCCTAGAAGTAATGTATTAGAGCAATCAATTGATCACTTAATTGCAAATTCGGGATTGTTTCCAACACTCTGGAAGGTTGGGCAAATTTGGGGAGCAGATGCTTCAGAAGAATTATTGGATTTTTTATATAAACAATATCAAGCTAATTTCAATCCAAATGATGATCACATTGCATGGATAAATAAATACAAAGACACTTACCTACTGGATGGGAAACCTTGGATTAAGACTTAACCTAAATAAGGAGTTGACACGTTATGGATAATACTTTCGATATTAATAAAGACTATCCATTTCTTATGAATCGAAAACAAGCTGCACAATTTTTAGGTATAGATCCTATTTCATTTGATAAATATATTCGATCAAACGACAATCTAGAACGATTTATGATTGGACGACATGAACGCTACACCAAAAAATCATTGATTCAATTCATCGAATCACAATCTATATAATGTTTTAACAGTTGATAATATGCTAGTTACAGAATACAATACAGATGTATTCAACTAGCATCTATCAACTTATTTTTGAAAGGAATTGATAGCGTGGCTAGTATTGTAAAACGCGGGAAATCATATAGAGCCCAAATATCACTGTATAAACACGGACAGCATAAAAAGCTTTCCAAAACATTTGCAACTAAAAAAGAAGCTACTTTATGGGCTTTAGAAATGGAATTAGCAAAAGGCGAGGGAAAAGAACTTGCAGAACGAACAACAACATTTGCAGATTTCTTTGAAAACTGGATTTATCTTGTAAAAGTAAATGATGTGAAGGAAACAACATTCCAAAACTATGTTCGCACATTGGGAGTCATACGCAACTTATTCGGGGACATTCAGTTAAAGGATTTAAATGATATTGTTGTTCAAAAGAAAATCGATGAATATGCTAAAACACATTCACGAAAAACAACACATGAATTATTGTTGAAGATTAAAACAGCTTTACGTGATGCTTATGCTCGTGGTTATATTGCAAATGATTTTGCACCTTTAGTGAAAACACGAGGTGTGAATCCACCCAAACGTAACAAAGCATTATCCATTACTGATTTTAAAAAGCTTCGTAATTATGTATTACAGCATCCAGAAAACGAATTTAACTTGCTTGTGTTACTTGCACTAGAAACGGGTATGCGACGCGGAGAATTACTTTCAATACGTCCAGAGAGTCTTTATGAGTACGGAATCGAAGTGAGGCACTCTATCAGCCCTACTTCCGAAGATACTTCTTTAAAAACGCAAAATGCAAAACGTGATGTGTCGATTAACAAAGAAGTGTATGAACTTATTCGCCAAATACCAGTCAAAGAAAATGGATATATTTTTAGTTTCGATGGTTTTGGACAGTCCGAAATGTTGGGTAACTTATTAGCAGAATTAAGCATTAAAAGAACTACGTTTCATGGCTTGCGTGATACACATGCATCGTTTCTATTCGCTCAAGACATTGACATTGCGTATGTTTCACAACGGTTAGGTCACATTAATATCCAAACAACACAAAATTATTATCTGGAATTAATGCCAGAAAAAAAGCATCAGCAAGATGCCGATGCTTTAAATCTGTTAAATGCTTTATAAGCTTAACGTTAATTTGAACCAACTTGAACCAAGAAACCTTTGTAAACGTTGGTATATCAACAAACCTATTAACGTTTTGAGAATTGTGGTGCACGACGCGCTGATTTAAGACCATATTTTTTACGCTCTGTCATACGAGGGTCACGAGTTAGGTAACCTTCGCGTTTCAATGGAGCGCGGTAATCTGGGTCAGCTTTTAGCAATGCACGTGAAATACCGTGACGAATTGCACCTGCTTGT
>DATGTX010000098.1:0-14045 GCA_035301645.1 Pseudogracilibacillus sp.
ATGAATTGAAATCTTACAGTGTAAGCTATTTGATGATATGATTATAATAATAGTTGATATAGAAGTTAAGAGGTAGGAGGATTCTTTTATGCAAATAATTATGTCCCATATTAATACAGATTTTGATGCATTAGCTTCAATGTTAGCAGCAAAGAAGCTGTATCCTGATGCGCAAGTTGTTATTTCTGATAAACAAAATGTTCCAGTTAAACAATATTTAACGATTTATCGAGATATGCTTGATTTAGTTCAAGATAATTTGGTCGATTGGCCTAATATTACGGAGCTTATTTTAGTAGATGAAGCTTCTTTATCTAGAATTAGTGATCATGCCGATAAACTTAAATCTGAAAACCTTAAAATCACCGTTTACGATCATCATCCAGAAAAAGAAACAGATGTAAAAAAAGACAGTGGAATCATTGAGCCTGTTGGCGCAGCTGTCACTTTGTTAATAGAAGAAATAAGAAAGCAGAACCTACCCATTAATGCGTTTGAAGCAACACTTTTTGGCCTAGGCATATATACAGATACAGGGGCTTTTACTTATAATAATACGACAAAAAGAGACTTTTTAGCGGCAAGTTATTTATTAGAACAGGGGATGGATTTAGAAATTATTAACCGTTTTTCTGAAGAAATGCTTGACCCAGATCAACAAGAAATCTTAAATCATTTATTTCAAAATTTAAAAACATATTATATTGATGGTTTACATATCAACGTAAGCACTTATGCATCAGATAAGTTCACCAAAGGACTCGCGACGCTTGTAGAAAAGTTAAGTGAAATAACGGATGCTGATGCTACTTTAATTGTCGTTAAAATGAAAAATCGCGTGTATATTATCGGTCGCGCAAGCTCAGATCGTGTTGATTTATTGCCTATTTTAACAAGATGGGAAGGTGGTGGACACGAACAAGCGGGCTCTGCCTCTATTAAAAATGGAAATCATAAAGAAATCTTTAAAGATGTCGAGCAAAATCTTAAACTAATGATTAAACCAGCAATCACCGCAAGAGATTTAATGACTCATCCCGTTAAAACAATTTTGCCTGAAACATCTATAGAAGAAGCAGGTAAATTAATGTTTCGCTATGGGCATAGTGGATTTCCGGTTGAAAAAGAAGGTCAATTAGAAGGGATTATCACCCGTCGCGATTTGGAAAAAGCAAATCATCATGGATTAGGTCACGCGCCTGTAAAAGCCTATATGAGCACACAGGTCTTTACAGTTAATCCAGAAACAACCGAAGAAGAGATTCAACAACTGATTATTGACCACAATATTGGGCGGATTCCTGTTGTTGAAAATGGTAAATTAATAGGCATTGTTTCTAGGACAAACATTATTGAAATGATGCATAATAAAAGATTAAAAGAAAATATAAAGAAAAAACACGACCACACTCTAAAAGATAATTTAAACAAAGAAATGCACACCCAACTCCCAAGAAACATTTATTCATTATTAAAAGACATAAGTAAAAGCGCTACAAAAGCCAACGTGTCTGTATATTTAATAGGGGGTATCGTAAGGGATATTATTTTAGGACAACCCAATGATGACATAGATATCGTCGTTGAGGGAGATGGCATTGCTTTTGCGAAACAACTCCACGCTGATTATGGAGGTAAAGTTATCCTGCATGAGAATTTTAAAACAGCCACCTGGACGGATGAAAGTGGATTAGAAATTGATATTACTTCTTCACGATTAGAGTTTTATGACCGCCCAGCAGCTCTGCCAGATGTTGAAACATCTACATTAAAAGAAGACTTGTATCGGCGTGATTTTACGATAAATGCAATGGCTATCTATTTAAATGGAGATAAATTTGGTCAACTTATCGATCCGTTTAATGGCCAATTGGATTTAAAAGAGAAAAAAATTACGATTCTTCATAATTTAAGTTTTGTGGAAGATCCGACACGTATTTTACGTGCAATCCGTTTTGAAACACGTTTTAACTTCCTTATGGATGGTCAAACAGAAAAGCTTAGCTTGCAATCAATCGAGCGGATTAGTGATTTATCAGCAAATAGAATTGTAGGTGAACTAAAAAAAATACTATCTGAAGCGAACCCTGTTAGGTCACTTCAACGTTTATTTGAATTGAATTTCTTTAAGCAATTTGGGATAGAGGAAGAAAATGAAACGTTAAGTTGCCAGCATGCAAAGAAGTTACAAGAACTTTATTCTACACATATAGACAACAATCAGCCTGCATGGTTTGATTACTTTGTAATACCTTTTTACGAAGCGGATAATCTAAAGGTTTCAGAACAATTTGCCTTAACAAAACGAGATATTAATTTTTTAGCAGAAATTCGTCAACTCAAAACAATTCAAAATCTAGATAAATTTCAAGCAGTTGGTGCATTTCACCGAGTTCTCAAAGACTATTCAGATGCAGGAATCTTATTTATTATTTCCAGAAAATCATTTAATAACAAAAAAGTAATTATTGAATACTTAAAGAGGCGAAAAAAAATGCCCACGTTATTAACAGGTAAAGATTTAATCAACCAAGGATTAAAACCAAGTAACTACTTTACGGAAATATTATCTGACCTTGATATCAACATATTAAATAACGAGATTAACACAAAAGAAGAAGCACTTGTTTGGTTAAAAAAGAAAATAAATTAACTTGTTAAACTGACTTGTAAATCAAGTCAGTTTTCTTTTTAAAAACTTGTTTAAGACTTGGTATGGAGGGTAATAGTAGGATAGCTTAGTCTTTTATAAAAAAAGGGGGAGAAGTATGGAGAAAATCACAATAGGTTTAATCCCTTCACCTGATTTATCTGAGAATTTAATTAATAAAATAACTGACAAACTAAAAGTGAATTTTGAAAAAAAGATTGATTCAAATATTGATTGGCAGTTTGAAGTTAAAGTGAAAGTGTTTGTTGGGGCAGCTGAATATGTAAATGAAACAATTAATAAAGTGATAAAGGTAAAAGAAGAGAGTAATTGGGATTACGTCATTTCTATTACTGATTTACCCAGTTTTTCTGCACATAAAGTAGTTATGGCAGATATAAGTACAGAAAATGGTGTCGGACTGATATCGCTTCCTTCATTTGGTGCTTTCCCACTTAAGCGAAGAATCATAAAAGCCTTAACTTATATTGGCGAAATATTGTATAAAAATCATCAAAAAAAAGTTGAAGAAATAACACAAGATATGAAATGGAATTTTTTGTTTTCAAATGTTAAACGAGTAACTCCAGAAGAAGCAACAAATACAAATATCCGATTTGTTTTACAAAATCGCATAATTGGTTGGTTACGAGTGTTGACTGGCATGGTCTTTGCTAATCGGCCTTGGCAAGCAATTGGGTCGTTTAAAAAAGTACTTACTCTATCTTTTGCTACAGGAACTTATATATCTATTTTTTCCACCCCTTGGCAATTAAGTGTGGCCTATACACCTTCAAGATTTATCTTATTGATGCTTCTATCTATGACAGGGATGGTCGTTTGGATAAATATCGCTCACAACTTATGGGAAAAGAAATCATCCAAAAGTCAGAGTCAATATCGTATTTTATATAATGTGACAACAATTATGACCTTGGTTGTAATTACTGTAATTAATTATGCTGTATTGTTATCTTTATTTACGTTAAGTATATCTTTATTCGTTCCAGAAGGTATTTTTGATGCCGCGACTGATGAAGGAGCAACTTCACAAGTAGAAAGTTATTTACGATTAGCCTGGTTAACAGCATCGCTAGCTCTGCTTGTTGGTGCTGTTGGAGCTACAATTGAAAAAGAAGAAGTCATTCGTTCAGCTACTTATTCATATAGGCAAAGGAATCGTTATTATGAAATTGAAAAGCAAGAAGAAAGTGATAAACAAGCAGATGAAGAGTCATATAGTGGAACTCAACAAACGCATAAGGAGCAGGATGAATCATGACAACAACCTATACAGTTGGTTTAATTGCAGCTCCAGAATTTGCTGAAAGAATGGCACAAAAATTAGTTAAAAAATTACCAGAAAATTTAGCAAACTATACATCAAATCTAATAAATTGGAAAGTTGAAATGACCGTTGATCCTATGACTGGTGGAGCCGAAACAGTAGATAAAATATTTACAAAAGCAGCCACTTGTAAAGAAGATAATAATTGGGATTATGTTATCTGTTTAACAGATTTGCCGATTTTTCATGAACGGAATGTTGTTGTGGCTGATGTTAATGAGGATAAAGGTGTAATTTTACTTTCTATTCCCGCATTTGGTTGGACATCGCTTATGAAAAAAGTTAAACATGCAATTATCTATACGTTTAAAGAAATAGATAATTACAAATTTACGACAGGAGAACCTGACGAATCAAAAATAATTTGGCGTAACTTTTCTATTACGCCAATAAGAAGAATAAAGGTAAAATTAAATGCATCCGGTGATATGCATATCAGATATTTAGTTTATCCTAAAACGAATGGAAAAATTCGGTTGTTATTAGGGATGGCATATGCTAATAATCCATTTAAAATGATGTCCAATTTGACGGGTGTCATAGCTGTTGCTTTTACAACTGGTGGATTTGCTATCATTTTTCCAACCATGTGGAAATTAAGTCACTTATTTTCAAATGGTCGCTTAATAACTATTACAATCTTAGCGATTTTAGGTATGTCTTTTTGGGTTATTCTAGCACATGAACTTTGGGAACCAATCAAAACAAGTTCTAATAAACGAATTAGTGGCTTATACAATTCTGCAACGATATTAACATTGTTATTTGCTGTTTCAGCTTATTATATCGCTGTCTATGTTTTATTTTTGGGTACCTCATTAATTTTGATTCCATCTGGTTTTTTAGGGAAAACATTAGAAATGTCTACATCAGCTTCATTAATAATTTACTTGAAAATTGCTTGGTTTGCAGCGTCTTTATCTACAATGACTGGAGCGATCGGTGTCGGTTTAGAGAACGAAAATACAGTTCGTGACAGCACTTATGGCTATAGACAACGAAGTAGGTATAAAGAAATGCTAGAAAATGAAAAAGAGCGAGATGCTTGAAGCGATAAAGCTTTGTTTAAAGTGGTTAGGTTATTAAAAAGCATACTGAAATGAATCAATTTCATAATGATTCATTTCAGTAAAATATCCGAACATTATTCTAAGATAATTGACTTATTATTTGTTAGTATAGAGCGCCACTAAGTTGATTGGAATGATAGGCGGTGACTCCAGCGGGAAGAGCATTAGTCGAAGATCTCGTAGGAAGAGTCTTTTTTCCGAGGGAGCTAAGGCAATGCCTGCGGAAAGCTTCCGCCTACAGTGGAAATCAACGAGATTAATCTCAACTTTTAGAGTTCGGATATTAAACTGTTAATATGAATGATGAAATTCCTTCAAATGCCATAATTAATGGAGTGCACATAAAGTAACCTTTGTAAATATAGCTATTAATAGCTTATCGAGTAAAAGTCGATATATACTAAAAAACCAGGAAGATTGACAATAAAATATTCGATTAGTAGTCTAGAGTACACACTTGCTTTATTAAGGAAATATTAATTGGGGGAATTACTCATGAATGAAGCAACAAATACAGCAATACTACTAGCGAACCGTCCGATTGGGATGCCAACTGAAGCAGATTTTGAGTTTACTGAAACAACGATTCCAACACCGAATGATCACGAAGTATTACTTCGTACACTATATCTATCGGTTGATCCTTATATGCGAGGAAGAATGAATGATGAAAAGTCATATATTCCTCCATTTGAATTAAATGAAGTAATCACAGGTGGGATTGTTGCAGAAGTAATAGAATCAAAATCAGCTAATTTTGAGCAAGGAGATTTTGTCACTGGAAATCTAGAGTGGGCAAAATATAGTGTAGCTACAGAAAAGGAAATTCGAAAAATCGACGCAAGTGTTGCACCTTTATCTACTCATTTAGGAGTGCTCGGCATGCCTGGTTTAACAGCTTACTTTGGATTATTAGATATCGGGAAACCTCAAGCAGGCGAAACAGTTGTTGTTTCTGGTGCTTCTGGCGCTGTCGGATCAACGGTAGGTCAAATAGCTAAAATTAAAGACGCAAAAGTAGTGGGTATTGTAGGTTCAGATGAAAAGGTTAACTATTTACTTGATGAACTACGATTTGATGGTGCTGTAAATTATAAGTCAGCTAACTTTGCAGAAAACCTTAAGAGTGCGTTGCCTAATGGTGTCGATGTTTATTATGAAAATGTTGGAGGAGCTGTGGGCGATGAGGTGATGAAACATCTCAACAGAAATTCACGTATCCCTGTATGTGGTGCAATTTCAGCCTACAATTTAGAAAAACCTGATATTGGCCCACGTGTTCAAGGTACCTTAATTAAAAACAGCGTATTAATGCAAGGATTCACAGTTGGAAATTATTCAGATGACTTTCATACCGCTGCCGAAGATTTAGGTAAATGGATCAGAGAAGGTAATTTGAAATATGAAGAAACAATTGTTGACGGCTTTGAAAATACGATTGAAGCATTTCTTGGGTTATTTGCTGGCACTAATCATGGCAAACAAATCGTAAAAGTGGCAGAACCTAAATATTCAAATTATAATTGTAATTAGACCACCTTTTGGTGGTTCTTTTATATTAAAAGAGATTTAAGATAAAAATGAATAATTTCATATTTTTGAATAGAAAATTAGGGATAATATGAATAGTTTTCATATTTTTGAACGGAACATTAAGGAAAATATGAATTAAGGTTCATTCTTAAATATTCAGAATTTTACAACATTTCAAAGGCTATGTAAGCGTTAACGTTGATATGATGAAACTTAGCTCAATCTATTCGTACTCTAAGTGTAAGCGCAATTTTAAATATGTAAAAAACACTGGAAAAATTTAAAAATGAATGTATAATCAATTTAAGCAGACAAATAAATAGAATGTTTGCAAAATACAAACAGGGGGCTACATATTATGAACTGGAAAAGAATGTCAGTTTTAATCACGATAATGTTTGCAATGAGTATTTTCCTTGCAGCTTGTGGTGGCGGAGATGATAGCAGTGATTCAGGAGATAAAGCAGATGATGGCGGGGAAGAAACATTAGCTGAAGAGCAAGTGTTAAACGTCAACATTAAGACAGAACCACCTTCGTTACACCCGGGAATGTCATCAGATACTACGTCGAGTGCAGTATTAGACCAAGTATTTGAAGGATTAACACGGGTAAATCAAGACAATGAAATTGAAGAAGGAATGGCCGAAAGTTGGGACGTTTCTGAAGACGAAAAAACGTACACGTTTAACTTACGTGACGATGCGACATGGTCAAATGGAGACCCTGTAACTGCAAACGATTTTGAATATGCTTGGAAGTGGGTATTAGACCCTGAGAATGCAGATACAGACTACGCTTATCAGCTATATCCTATTAAAGGAGCTGAAGATGCAAAAGAAAATGATGGTTCATTAGACGATATAGGAATTACAGTTGAAGATGATCATACGTTAGTTGTTGAATTAGAACAACCAACAGAGTACTTCTTAGAATTAACAGCATTCCATACTTATTATCCAATTAATGAAGAAGTAACAAAAGAAAATGAAGACTGGTCACTTGATGCAGGAGAAGACTATGTAACAAATGGTCCTTTCGAATTAACATCTTGGGATCATAAAGATAGCATCGAAATTGTAAAAAGTGAAGATTATTGGGACGCTGAAACTGTTCAGCTAGAAACAATTAATATGAGCATGATTGAAGAAGAATCAACAGAGTTACAGTTATTTGAAAATGGAGAACTTGACTGGGTAGGAGATCCGACAGGTTCAGTGCCATTAGCGGCAATTCAGTCGATGAAAGAAGATGATCAGTTAGAGATATCTGACCGCGCTGGATTGTATTACTTTTCATTTAACCATGAAGAAGAGCCATTTGATAATGAAAATATTCGTAAGGCATTTGCCTTAGCAATAGATCGTCAAAGTATTGTGGATAGTGTGACACAAGGTGAAGAGAAACCAGCAATGGCCTTAGTACCACCTTCAATGTTTGAAGAAAACGAAGAAGGATACTTTGAAGATAATGATGTTGATAAAGCAAAAGAATATTTAGAAAAAGGATTAGAAGAAATGGGCGTTGATGAATTACCAACGATTCATTTATCATACAACACAGATGAAGGGCACGCAGCAATTGCACAAGCGACTCAAGAAATGTGGAAAACTAATCTTGACGTTGATGTTGAATTAAGTAACGAAGAGTGGGGTGTATTCCTTGATTCTCTTGGTGAAGGAGATTACCAAGTAGGACGTATGGGTTGGATTGCAGACTTTAACGATGCAATTAACTTCATTGAGTTATTCGAGTCAACTGGTGGAAATAACTATACGAACTGGGAAGATGATGAATACAAGAAGTTAGTTAAAGAGTCACGTACAGAACTAGATCCAGATAAGCGTCGCGAAATATTAAGAGATGCTGAAGAATTGTTTATGGATCAAATGGTCATTAATCCAGTTTACTTCTATACGAACCTTTATGCACATCAAGAAAATGTAAAAGATATTACAGTATCACCAATTGGTAATATTCAGTACAAATGGGGTTATATTACGGAAGAGTAATTGACTTTATAAGGGGGTGACGACAACTCACCCCTTTTTGTTTATTAAATAAATAGTACAATTTTTAGAAAAATCAAACTCCATTTTACAATTATAAATGTAAAATAAGTTATTCTCTGGAGGTGCAGGATCGTGTTTAAGTATATTTTAAAAAGATTTCTTTACATAATTGCATCACTTTTTTTTATTGTGACAATTACTTTTTTCCTAATGCAAGCTGCACCAGGTGGCCCATTCACAGGTGAAAGAAAGTTACCACCGAAAATTGAAGCACAAATGAATGCCGCATATGGATTAGACGAACCAATTTACGTCCAGTATAAAGATTATGTCGTCAATGTTGCTAAATGGGATTTTGGTCCATCATTTAAACAAAAAGGACAAAGTGTTAATAGTATTATAAGTAGAAGTTTTCCTTATTCATTAATTTTAGGTTTAGAAGCAATATTCCTCGCATTAGGAGCTGGCGTCTTTTTGGGTGTGTTTGCCGCTCTCTATCATAATAAATTTGGTGATTACGCCGCCATGATATTTGCAGTGCTTGGTATTTCAGTTCCAAGCTTTATATTGGCAACGATTTTACAATATGTTTTTGCATTTAAATTACAGATGCTTCCAGTTGCTAAATTTGATACATTTGCACATAGTATTTTACCGGCAATTGCGGTAGCGACAACACCGCTTGCATTTATTGCCCGCTTAATGCGTTCAAGTATGCTGGATGTATTAAATTCTGATTATATTAAAACAGCAAAAGCTAAAGGTTTAAGTGGAAGAGTAACAATTTATAGACACGGTATTAGAAACGCAATCCTACCAGTTATTTCATATATAGGACCACTTGTGATATCTATTTTAACAGGGAGTTTTATCATTGAACGCATATTTGCAATACCAGGTTTAGGAAATGAATTTGTTGAAAGTATTACCAATCGAGATTATACCGTTATCATG
The DNA here is from genome assembly GCA_035301645.1 of Pseudogracilibacillus sp. GTDB lineage: Bacteria > Bacillota > Bacilli > Bacillales > Amphibacillaceae > Pseudogracilibacillus. The sequence goes on from DATGTX010000098.1 coordinate 9,567, forward strand.
GGTACAACTGTATTCTTTAGTGTTTTATTACTAGCTTCAATCTTACTTGTAGATATTATATATGGACTCATCGATCCTCGAATCAAAATTACTGGTAATAAGGAGGATCAATAATGTCACATTCAGAAATTAAAAATACAGATTTTGAACCGATTCATTATGAAGATTCTGACGCTGAAAAGATAGCTGGTGAGAGTACATCTTTTTGGAAAGATGCTTGGCGCCGCTTTAAACAAAATAAATTAGCAATTTTAGGTATTATAGTCCTTATAATATTAGGGATTATGTCATTAACAGGAACACTTATTTCAGGCCAAAATTATTCAGATAATGATTTAATAAATGCGAATCAGTCGCCATCTTTAGAACACTGGTTTGGAACAGACAACCTAGGAAGAGATTTATTTGCTAGGACCTGGTATGGAGCACGTATATCGCTTTTTATCGGTTTAACAGCTGCCTTTATTGATTTAATTATTGGCGTAATCTGGGGTACAATCTCAGGTTATTTAGGTGGTAAAGTTGATGAATATATGATGCGTGTTGCTGATATTCTATCAGGTGTCCCTTATTTATTAGTTGTTATTTTATTAATGGTTGTTATGCCACAAGGATTATGGACATTAATCATTGCCATGACGATTACGGGGTGGATAGGTATGGCCCGAATTGTTAGAGGTGAAGTGTTGAAGTTAAAAACTGAAGAATTTATTTTAGCTTCCAAATCATTAGGAGCCAATACATTACGTATTATGACAAAACACTTGGTGCCAAATGCTATTGGAGCAATCCTTGTTACATTAACGTTAACGATTCCAAATGCGATTTTTACGGAAGCTTTCTTAAGTTTCTTAGGTTTAGGTGTACCAGCACCACAAGCAAGTTGGGGTACGATGACGTCTGATGCTTTATCGTCATTTCGATACTATCCATATCAATTATTCTTCCCAGCATTCTTTATTAGTTTAACCATGTTAGCATTTAACGTTGTTGGTGATGGAATGAGAGATGCATTAGATCCGCAAGACCGCCGATAGTTGGGAGGAATAAATAATGAAAAAAATATTAGAAGTAAATAACTTATCAATATCATTTCACACATACGGTGGCGAGGTACAAGCAGTTCGCGATGTGAATTTTGACTTACATGAAGGAGAGACGCTTGCAATAGTAGGTGAGTCTGGCTCTGGAAAAAGTGTCACTGTTCAATCAATTATGCGGTTAATTTCAATGCCACCTGGTGAATTTAAATCAGGATCGATTATCATGAATGATGAAGATATCGTTGAAAAATCAGAAAAAGAGATGGAAGCAATCCGTGGTCAAGAAATAGGAATGATTTTCCAAGACCCGATGACATCTTTGAACCCTACAATGAAGATTGGCCGCCAAATTACAGAAGGTTTAATCAAACATCAGAATATGTCTAAACGAGAAGCTAAAGAGCGCGGACTTGAATTACTTAGATTGGTAGGCATACCCAATCCTGAACGTAGAATAAACCAATATCCACATGAATATTCTGGTGGAATGAGACAAAGGGCAGTTATTGCTATTGCTTTATCTTGTAGCCCTAAAATCCTCATAGCTGATGAACCAACGACAGCACTCGATGTAACTATACAAGCACAAATCTTAGAGTTATTAGGTGATATTCAAGAAAAAACAAAAACAGGTATTGTTTTAATTACCCATGATTTAGGTGTTGTTGCGAATGCTGCTGATCGAGTTGCGGTTATGTATGGTGGTAAAATTGTTGAAACAGGTACTGTGGATGAGATTTTTTATAGTCCAAAACATCCTTATACTTGGGGATTACTTGGTTCTATGCCTAAAGTTAACGATGCAAAAGGAGTCTTACAATCAATCCCAGGTTCACCACCTGATTTAAAAGATCCACCTAAAGGATGCCCCTTTGCAGCACGTTGTCCTCATGCTATGAAAGTATGTGATGAACATATGCCAAACTATACAAGCTCATCTGAAACGCAAAAGACAGCTTGTTGGCTACTAGATGAACGTGCCCCAAAAGTAGAGCCTCCTGAAGCAATCTTAGTGAGGGGGAAGTAATTATATGAGAACTTCAAATGAAAAAATCATCGAAATTAAAAACTTAAAAAAACATTTTTCAATCGACCGAAAGACTGTTTTAAAAGCAGTTGATGGACTCACTTTCGATATTCATAAGGGTGAAACCTTTGGACTAGTTGGTGAATCAGGATGTGGTAAATCAACAGCAGGTAGAACAATTTTGAATTTATATAAAGCAACAGAGGGTGAAGTTTTATTTAAAGGAAAAAGTGTTCATGGAAAGAAGTCAAAAAAAGATTTAAAAGAATTAAACCAAAATATGCAGATGATTTTCCAAGATCCCTATGCTTCACTTAATCCAAGAATGACTGTTATTGATATTATCTCAGAAGGTTTAGATATTCACGGTCTTGTAAAAAATAAACAAGAACGAGCTGAACGTGTGAATGAATTATTAGAAATTGTCGGGCTAAACCGTGAGCACAGAAATCGTTATCCACATGAATTTAGTGGTGGACAACGTCAACGTATTGGAATAGCACGCGCGTTAGCGGTTAATCCAGAATTCATTATAGCTGATGAGCCAATCTCAGCGCTAGATGTTTCAATTCAAGCACAAGTAGTTAACTTATTACAAGAATTACAAGAAGAACATAATTTAACTTATCTTTTTATTGCTCATGATTTATCTATGGTCCGTCATATCAGTGATCGTGTAGGCGTGATGTACTTAGGGAATATGGCTGAAATTGCTACAAGTGAAGATTTGTATGCCGACCCATTACACCCTTATACGCAAATTTTATTAAGTGCAGTTCCTGTACCTGATCCAGACTTAGAAAGAACACGTGAAAGAATTGAAGTTAAAGGTGAATTACCAAGCCCGATTGACCCACCAAGTGGATGTGTGTTTAGGACGCGTTGCCCCTTTGCACAAGATATTTGTAGTGAAGTAAGGCCTGAGTTCTTAGAGCAAAAACCAGAACATTATGTAGCTTGCCATATGCTAGATGACCGCTACAAAGACTTATTTCCAGAAAATAAAAGAAGCTGATTAATCAGCTTCTTTTTTAGTGTTTAAAAATCTCCTGTCATAACTTCAAATAAGCATTCATCTAGATTAGTCCAAAATAACCCGCGTGGTGCAAAATCATGGTCGGTACTTTCATTCGTTGTATGGTAAGGACTGTTCCCAAAAGCAATGTTTTTCTTTTTAAGTTGTTTAAGTATATTATCAAAGTCTTTTCCATTTACTGTGAAGGCAAAATGTTGTTGTAAATTAATATTCTCTCTATCCATAAAATAAAGGGCGAGTTCATGATTAATACGTACAATTGTAAAGTCATAATCAGACCCAGTCATTCTACCAAGTGATAAATTCATCACATTTGCAAACTGCTTCGCAGATTTATTATGGTCATGAGCGTAAATGACTACGTGGTCTAGTTTAATTGTCATATAAAAACTCCTTTTAGCAATGATATGCGTATTAGTTTAACATAAGACGTTCTTTTGTTTAAATTTTCCATTAGTAGGGTAATTATAAGATAAAGTAATATTAATAATCTAGATAATAAAATGGAGGGGTATAATGGGTTACCGTGAAGAATTACCTTATGATAAGGGAATAGATAATACGCTGTCTTTTTTAAACCAAGGATATTTATACATTACTAATCAAAGAAAACGTCTGAACAGAGATATGTTTAAAACACGCATCTTAGGAGGTAAACAAGTTGTCTGTATGGCCGGAAAAGAAGCGGCGGAAGTGTTTTATGATAACGATAAGTTTAAACGTGATGGAGCAGCACCTAGCCGCGTATTAAACACATTATTTGGCCAAGATGGTGTTCAGACATTAGATGGTGAAGAGCATGCCCATCGAAAGACAATGTTTATGGATTTGATGACGAAAGATAGTTTAGAAGAAATTGCTACTTTAGTTGAAAAAGAATGGATGAAAGCTCTTCCCCTTTGGGAGAAAGAAGAGCAAGTTGTCTTATATGATGAAATCAAAAAAATACTCACTTTAGCAGTTTGCCAGTGGACAGGTGTCCCGACACATGATCAAGATATTGATGTTCTAAGTGAACAACTCGGTGATATGTATGAATCAGCTGAAAAAATTGGTTTCCAACATATAAAAGGAAAGCAATCACGTAAAAAAGTAGAAAAGTGGCTTGAAAAACTAATTGTTGATATCAGATCTGACCAAGAAATCACATTAAAAGATACACCTTTATACAAAATTGCGATGCACCGTGACTTAAATAATCAGCTTTTAGATAAACATACAGCAACAGTCGAAGTACTCAATTTATTAAGACCTACTGTTGCCATCTCGGTATATATTGCGCTTAGTGCATTGGCATTGCATAGTTTTCCAGAGAAAAAAGAAAAATTAAAAATGTCTGATGCGACTTATCAGAAAATGTTTGTCCAAGAAAT
>DATGTX010000099.1:0-3424 GCA_035301645.1 Pseudogracilibacillus sp.
TAATGCTGGCGGGCTAGGTGTGTTAGCTTCAGGTCAAGATACACCTGAACAGGTACGCGAAGAAATTCGAAAGGTAAAAGAATTAACTGATAAGCCATTTGCTGTTAACTTGATGTTTTTAAATAAGAAAGTTCCAGAAATAGTTGATGTTGTCATTGAAGAAGGAGTAAAAATTGTAACAACTGGTGCTGGTACACCTAAATTGTACATGCCTAAACTAAAGGAAGCAGGGATAAAAGTAATGCCTGTAATTCCAAACGTAAAAATTGCTAAGAAGATGGAAGAGTTAGGTGTAGATGCTGTTATTGCTGAAGGTATGGAGAGTGGAGGTCATATTGGAACTATGACATTACAAACACTCTGGCCTCAAGTTGTTGACGCTGTAAAAATTCCGGTTATTGCAGCTGGGGGAATTGCTGATAATCGTGGGGTGAAAGCAGCGATGGCGATGGGAGCTGAAGGTGTACAATGTGGTACAATTTTCTCGATTTCTAAGGAAAGTCCCGTTGGTGACAATTGGAAGAAAGTGATTATTGAATCAAAGGACACTTCTATTGGTGTAATTGGTACAAAAATGGGAGTAGCTAGTAGGACAATTATAAATAAAAAAGCTAAGGAGCTATATGAGTTAGAAGACAAAATGACTGATAAGTTAAAATTCAATCAATTATTAGATGAGGCATATCGGAAAGCTGTTTATCAAGATGATGTAGAGAACGGAATAATATTTGCTGGTTCAGTCGCTGGAATGATTCATGAGAGCAAGAGTGCTGCAGAAATTATTTCTGATTTAATGAGGTAGTAGGTAAGCTAAAAATAATATTGAAATTGAAGAATTGTTAAGGATAAACTTTGTCCTTAACAATTTTTTATAGAGATTATTTATCACAAGAATAGTTTAATGTCTAGCCACCTTAACAGTCGTGAAGCGTTTGCTTATATTCAAGGCAAGGTAGTCAATATAGTTCCAACTAATGATCCTAGTTATAATGACAAGTATGATTCAATTTACAATCATGGTTATGGTGAACCTGCTGGAACATTGGGAATTAACTGCAGACACAAATTATTTCCATTTACTCCAGGTGTCAATATAAATAACATGACCCAGTATAATCCTAAAGAAGCAATTAGAAATGGTAACTTACGTCAAAAGCAATGTTACTATGAACGTTCAATTAGAGATGTTAAGAAACGTTTGAAAGTTGTTGAGGAATTAGAAGACGAGCAGATGATAGCTCCTCGCACTAAAACACTAATTGCAGCACGTCAAAAGAAGTTAAGAGAATACACTAAAAAAACTAACAAGATGTATGGTAAGAAGTATGATATTTTGACTAGGGATTATGCTAGGAAACAAATTATTTCTAAAAATAAGCCAATAATTGAGCAATTTAGACGAGATGTAAGATATACTACGAATAGAAGGAAGGTTAATGATAAATCTTCTAGACCAATAAGCAAACTAGAGCTCAATAAAATAACTAAGGCCTTTAGAAAAGCTAGCGGTCAAATCCTTATGGGACAAGAAATAGATGCTAGATTAGAAAGGGAAAGAGCAGAAGCATCAAATATTAATGACGTTATAATGCTTTCTTCTAAAGCTGGTCGAGCAGCTATTCATGAAGAATTGATTCATGCTAAGCAAGCGAGAGTTTACGGAGAAATATCAGGTAAAGAAGATGCTTGTTTAAGAGAAATTGAAGCAGGTAATATATTACTTAAAAATGCGATTAAGTGGAATTTGACAGACAAGGAAATTCAAGATACAAAAATATTAATAGAAGAGTACACAAAAGAACTGAGGGAAATGGAGAGATACAAATGAAAGCTGTAGATGTTTTTTACTTGGAACACGACGATATTTCATGTATCACTGTACAAAGAACGGATATTGTGGCAGGTCAAAAGATAATTGATGAAAATGGAACAATATTTGAAGTATATGGTCTTGTTCCTAATGGTCGTGGATTGCTCAATGGAATTTCTAGTTTACTAGTTCATGGCAAATTTGAAGGGAATATTGTGAATTTAGTAGATGAACCTAAAGGAGTAACAAATGGATAATAAAATACCAGTACATGTAATGTGTGTAGATTATTCTGCAAACGCAGATGATTCTAAAATACATGTAATGCTTAACATAGATATTTTTGAAAAACCACGATTTGATAATATGAAATTAGTAGAAAAATTAGCACGTAAAGTGAATGAGATAAAATTATAACATTCCGACCTGAGTAAGTCGTAAAACTGCTTTTTTTGTATGCAATCAATCAGCGTGGAGCGTTCCACGTAAAATAAAAACGATAGGAGAGATTGACATGAAACGTGAAGATTTGAAGAATTTAGGTTTGACTGATGAACAGATTGAAAAAGTGATGGCTGAACACGGTAAAGATATAACCAGTTTACAAGAAAAAGTAAATGGTTTAACTAATGAACGTGACGGTTTGAAATCACAACTTGATGAACGAGATAAACAATTAGATAGCTTACAGAAGTCATCTAAAGATATTGATGATTTAAACGAGCAAATCAAGCAATTACAATCTGATAATAAGAAAGCTAATGAAGAATGGCAAAATAAATTAGCTACTCAAACTAAGAATTTTAAAATCGAAACAGCATTACGTGAAGCAGAATTGGAAACATTGGTCGAAGTAATGTCCGCTAAGGCTAAAGAAGATAGACCAGTCTCACCAAGAGAAGCATTAAGACGCTTACGGGGGAAGTAATTTTTTATAAATCACTTTTTTATAACTTAATATGTTATATAATATTAGTAAATAAAGAAGGTGGTTTATGTGAATTGGAGCGAAAAGATAGATTTTATCTTAGATAGCGATTTAAAGTGTAAGAACATATATTTTAATGATAAAAAAAGACAAATCTTAATTTCATACTGGGACACCCAAAAATGTAAGCTATATAAATATAGCGATTTGTTACAAGGTAGTGTTAATAGCGAAGAAAAATTAGAAACTAGATATGAAAGCCATAAATTTAGATGGGGAATTTTAGGAAGTTTATTTGGTAATCTGTTAGGAACTTTTATAGGTGTTTTGTATGCTCAAAATCATCCGAAAGAATATAAGGAACGTTTTTTATATAATCCAAGTGTAACTTTAATGTTTAAAGATGGTTTTTTGTATCAGTGTTATTTATATAAAGGTAAACTTCAACGATATTCAATACGTGGAGAATGTATAAAAGAAAAAATAGAAGAATTTAATAGTAAAACATTTAAGATAGAATACAATCAGCTATAATTAGGTGTGATAAAATGGTAAAAAAAACATCAGAGGCACAGTTGAAAGCAAATAGGCGTTGGAAAAACAAAAATAGAGATAAACAAAGAAATTATCAGTATGGTTCATATGCTAGAAAATTTATTCGTGAAATTGCAAATGAAAAGCAATTA
>DATGTX010000100.1:0-68264 GCA_035301645.1 Pseudogracilibacillus sp.
AGCGTTCGATGTTGATTATAAATCAATGGAAGTCCTCTTAACTGATATTACAGAATTTAAATATGGAAGTCATTCAAAAGCGTATCTAAGTGCTATATTAGATTACGGGGCCAATGAAATTGTCGCTTTTAAATTATCTGATCGCAATAATAATGCTTTAGTTAATCATACAATTTCCCAAATCGAAGATTTGGTTATACCAACGCAAACACTTTTACACAGTGATCGAGGTTATCAGTACACATCAAAAGACTTTAAGAAGTATATTGAAAAGCATCAATTGGTTCAAAGCATGTCGCGCGTAGGGAAGTGTATTGATAATGGACCTATGGAAAATTTTTGGGGCATTATTAAAGAGGAAATGTATCGATTAACGACTTATGACACATTCGAAGCATTAGAACAAGATATTAAACGCTACATCGATTTTTATAATACGCAACGTGTCACATTAAACATGGGATTAAAAATTCCAGCATAAGAAAAAACCATGTATGCAACGCATACATGGCATAAAATTTTTTATTTACCTGTCTACTTGACAGGGGGCAGTTCAGAAAAATGACTGAAGTATTTTTATCTTTTTTGATTAATATTATGTCTAAGTCTTGGCTTACGAATAATCAAGTATGTTTGAATAAAAATTATAATAAACATTTTTAGATCTTTAAAATTATCCTCGCAAAATATACCCTGCTATTTATTTAAAAAATAACAGGGTTTCTTTATATTAAGTATGTTTTAAAATAGTCTAAGCCACTTCATAATTATATATTTCTCACATTAAACAAATAGAAATTTAACTTTCAAATTATATATATGCTATTATCGCAATCTTATAGACTTATCTATCGTTATAAGTACACACAAATCATAAAATAGTAGCACAAAACCATCTGCATAGCCTTATACTACTAATCTTAGTATTTATGATTTAACTTATTGATCTTCAAACGAATCTGTTACTGCACCAATAGAAGCGCATGATACGAGTCTTGCATATTTGCCCATTACGCCTTTTGAGTAAAGTGGTGGTGCAACCCAGTCTTTACGACGTTCAGCTAATTTTTCCTCGGAAACATCCATAAATATTTCTTGTTTTTTACCATCGATTGTAACCATATCGCCTTCTTCTAAAAGACCAATTGGTCCTCCTGATTGTGCTTCTGGTGCAATATGACCAACTACTAATCCATGAGTTCCTCCTGAGAAACGACCATCAGTTAAAAGAGCTACTTTTTCACCGAGACCTTTTCCAACTAGAATACTTGATATCGATAACATTTCTGGCATTCCTGGGCCACCTTTAGGGCCAACATAGCGAATAACTAAAACATCACCTTCATTAATTTCATCATTCATAACCGCTTGAGTTGCTTCTTCTTCTGTATTATATACGCGAGCTGGTCCTGTATGACGATTCACTTTAACGCCCGAAACCTTCGCAACTGCTCCTGCTGGTGACAAATTACCTTTTAAAATAATTAGTGGTCCATCTGGACGTTTAGGATGATTGATTTCTGTGATTACTTTTTGACCAATATCTAAGTTTGGATATTCAGCTAAGTTTTCAGCAATTGTTTTACCTGTAACAGTTAGACAATCACCATGTAAAAGACCTGCATCTAAAAGAATCTTCATAACTCCTGGAATACCACCTACATTATAAAGGTCTTCCATAACGTATTGACCACTTGGTTTTAAATCACCAATATGAGGTACACGTTTTTGAATACGCGTGAAGTCATCCATTGTTAACTCCACATCTGCTGCATGAGCAATTGCAAGTAAATGAAGCACAGCATTAGTTGAACCACCTAGAGCCATGACAATTGTTATCGCATTTTCAAATGCTTTTTTAGTCATAATGTCTTTAGGATAAATACCTTTTTCTAATAAACTATATACCGCTTCCCCTGCATCTTTACAGTCAGCTTTTTTATCTTGTGATTCAGCTGGGTTTGATGCAGTACTTGGCAAACTCATTCCCATTGCTTCAATCGCAGATGCCATAGTATTAGCTGTATACATTCCACCACACGATCCTGCCCCAGGACATGCACTACATTCAATGTTTTTTAATTCTTTTTCTGTTATATCACCTTTATTTAACTTACCCACACCTTCAAACACGGATACTAAATCAATGTCTTTTCCATGTAACTTACCAGGAGAGATTGTCCCTCCATAAACAAAGATTCCAGGCACCTCTGCTCTAGCGATAGCAATCATACAACCTGGCAGGTTTTTATCACACCCACCGATTGTAACAACAGCATCCATACTTTCAGCCCCAACTACTGTTTCAATTGAATCAGCGATTACTTCTCGGCTTGAGAGAGAGAACTTCATTCCTTCTGTTCCCATCGAAATACCATCAGAAACTGTGATGGTATTAAAGATCATTGGAACGCCGCCCGCCGCGCGTGCACCGTCACGTGATGCTAATGCAAGACCATCTATATGTATATTACAAGGTGTTACTTGACTCCATGTACTAGCTATACCAATAATTGGCTTTCTAAAATCATCATCTGTCATACCCACTGCACGTAACATCGCACGGTTAGGTGATTTTCTTGTACCATCAAATACTTTACTTTTTATGCGTAAATCTTTCGTCATTTATATGCACCATCCTTAGCTTTTATTATATTGTTATTTTTCTAATAATTCAATCATTTTAATAAATAAAGTCACATTTTTCTAAGTTATGAGTTTATTCAAATACAAATATGTCTTTTTCAGTTATAATGAATATACGCACTATTCTAATTATTATTTATTAAGGGAGATACCATCATGAGAAATAATGACATTCGTATTGAAAAAGCTACAAAGTTAAAAGAAAAACCCGATTCAACTACTTTAGATTTTGGAACTGTTTTTACTGATCACATGTTTATTTTAGATTATTCAGTAGATCAAGGGTGGCATGATGGTCGCATTATTCCTTACGGTCCAATTGAACTTGATCCTGCTGCAACATCTCTGCATTATGGTCAAACTGTTTTTGAAGGCTTAAAAGCATATGTTACAGAAAACGACGAAGTTCAACTCTTCAGACCAGATCAAAATATTGCTCGCCTTAACCGTTCGAGTGAAAGAATTCGTATTCCTGAATTAGATGAAGAGTACGCTACAAATGCTATTAAAGAGCTAGTTCGTCTTGATAAAGAATGGGTACCAAAAGAACCTGGAACTTCTTTATATATTCGACCATATATCATAGCAACAGAAGCACATTTAGGTGTTTCACCTTCTAAAAACTATAAATTCATCATCATTTTATCACCTGTAGGTGCTTATTATGACGAAGGAATTAACCCTGTTAAAATTGCTGTTGAAGATAAATATGTACGTGCTGTCATAGGTGGTACAGGTGAAGCTAAAACAGGTGGTAATTATGCATCTAGTTTAGCCGCTACTGAAATCGTAGCTGCAAAGGGATTCGCACAAGTCCTTTGGTTAGACGGCGTTGAAAAGAAGTATATTGAAGAAGTTGGAAGCATGAATGTGTTTTTCAAAATCAATGATGAAATTATAACGCCTAAATTAAATGGTAGTATCTTACCTGGAATTACAAGAGATTCTGTTATAAAAATGCTGGATTATTGGGGCATGCCAGTAACAGAACGTCGTATTTCGATGCAAGAAATTCATGATGCTGCTCAAAATGGTACTTTAGAAGAAGCTTTCGGTACTGGTACAGCAGCAGTCATATCTCCGATTGGTCAGTTAACTTGGAAAAATGAAGATATTATCATTAACCAAGGCAAGACCGGCACGGTATCTAAAAAGCTTTATGATTCATTGGGTGATATCCAGTATGGTAGGACTGAAGATGTATTTAATTGGACAGTAAAAATAGACTAAGAAAAAGAGAGTTCACTAATTTTAGTGAACTCTCTTTTTACATAGAAGTAGCCATGACAGCTTTTTGAGCATGTAGTCTATTTTCAGCTTGATCAAAAACAACCGAACTCTCTCCATCAAGCACTTCTTTAGAAACTTCTTCTCCTCTAATCGCAGGTAAACAATGCATAAATATATAATCATCTTTAGCATACTTCACCAATGCATCGTTCACTTGGTATCCTTCAAACTCTGACAATCTTGCCGTCTTATCTCCTTCCCATCCCATACTTGTCCAAACATCCGTATATATAATATCAGCATCTTTAACAGCTGACTTTGGATCATTTGTTTCGATCACTTGAGAGCCTGATCTTTTAGCTTTTGCTTTGGCATTTTTCATAATTTCAGAATCTACTTCATTATTTTTAGGAACGGCAACATGGCAGTCAATTCCCATAATCGCACAACCCATAATCAGTGATTGTGAAACATTATTGCCATCACCTACGTAAGCTAATTTTAAATTCTTAAAAGTTCCTTTATACTCATAAATTGTTAGTAAGTCTGCTAACACTTGGCATGGATGTGAGGAATCTGTTAATCCATTAATGATTGGGATTGAAGCATTTTCTGCTAATTCATCGACAATCTCATGGCCGAATGTTCTAATCATAATTCCATCAACATATCTTGATAATGCTTTAGCAGTATCAGAGACTGCCTCCCCTGAATGTGTATCTTCCCCACTTAGGAAAAGTGCCTCTCCACCTAATTGAATCATTCCAGTTTCAAATGATACCCGCGTACGCATAGAAGACTTTTCAAATATCATTGCAAGTATCTTTCCTTTTAATAATTCATGTGGGACGCCAGTCTTTTGCATTTCTTTTAGTTCGATTGAGTAATTAACTAAGTCTGTTAAATTTTCTTTCGTATAATCACTTATTTTCAAAAAATCTTTCCCTTTAAATTGTGATGTTAATTTGCTACCAAGCTCTGATTGTTTCATATTATATAGCCTTCCTTCTTTAAAGTTTTATTATTGTTTAACTTTTCTTATTCACTTAAAACCTGTTTGATTAATTCTACAACTTTATCAATTTCTTCATAAGTAACAATCAGTGGTGGTAAAAGTCTTAACACATGAGTCCCTGCACTTAATGTCAGTATACCTTGGTTAATTAGCTCTTTGACGTATTTACCGACTTCTTGGTCACATTCTATACCGATCATTAATCCTTTTCCGCGAATTTCTTTTATTATCTGGATATCTTTTAGTTCTTTTTCTAATTGTTTTTTTAAGTAGTCACCTTTAGCTTCTACCTCATTTAAAAAAGTTTGATCAAACACTTTTTCAAGGACCGCTTCTGCTGCTGACATAGCTATTGGATTCCCACCAAATGTTGAACCATGACTACCAGGGCCAAAACTTTTTTTATATTTTTCTTTAGCAATCATCGCTCCAACTGGAATACCATTACCTAATCCCTTAGCAACCGTAATAATATCAGGCTCTAAACCATAATGTTCATAACCAAAACATCTACCCGTTCGGCCAATGCCTGTTTGGATTTCATCAATAATAATGAGGATGTTATTCTGTTTGGCTAATTCTACAAGCTCATTAATAAATTTTTGATGTGCCGGAATAACGCCACCTTCACCTTGAATTGATTCAAACATTATTGCAGCTGTATCTGAATCAATTAATTGTTTTACACTTTCAATATCGTTATATGTAGCATAAGCGAATTTTTTTAACATAGGACCGAATCCTTCTCGAACTTTATCTTGTCCTGTTGCTGCCATTGTTGCAAATGTTCGCCCATGAAATGATTGATTAAATGTAATTACTTTTTCTTTACCTGTTGCTTTTCTAGCTAATTTTATAGCCGCTTCATTCGCTTCAGCACCACTATTAGTGAAAAACACTAAGTCTCCTGCACTTTTTTCTGTTAATGTTTTAGCAACACTCTCTTGAATAGGATTATAATACAGGTTAGACGTATGCCAATATTTATTAAGTTGGAGTTCAATTTGCGTTTGGACATAAGGATGACGATGACCTAAATTACAAACTCCGATGCCAGATGTAAAGTCCGTATATGTCTTGCCTGATGTGTCAAGGACCTCCATACCTGTCGCGCTTTCTATTTCGACGTCAAATCGTGCGTATGTAGGAAAAATCGAACTCATATTTTCACCTCTGAATTATTTTTTATTATCGTTCCAAGTAATTGATTATCTTTAGTTAAAACTGACTTTTTACCGTTCACTATTTTTACTTGGTTTACATCACCTGCTAAGCCATCTAATGCAGCTTTCACTTTTGGAATCATGCCACCATAAATCGTTTTATCCTCAATCAATTGGTTCACTTGGTTTATTGTAATTTCTTCTAAAAGTTCATCATTTTTTAGAACACCTGAAACATCTGTAACAATGATTAGTTGTTTTGCGCCTAAAGCTTTAGCTATCGAACCAGCTGCTGTATCTGCATTAATATTATATCTGTCTCCATTTTTATCAACTGCCACAGGTGAGATAACAGGAATATAATTTTCAGCTAGTAACAGATTAAGTAAATCGACATTAACCTGCTCGACTTTCCCTACAAGCCCATATTTTTCATAATCGATTGGTTTTGCAATAATTAAATTATTATCTGTACCTGATATACCTAACGCTTTTAAGTTAGCTTGATTAAGTCTACGAGTTAATGATGAGTTTACAGTGCCTGAGAGAACCATTTCTACAACGTCAATTGTTTTTTCTGAAGTCTTGCGTAAACCTTCGACAAACTCAGAAGTAATATTCAATTTACTTAAATTCTCTTTAATAGCTGGTCCACCGCCATGAACAATAACTGGTTTGAAACCCTTCTCCTGAAGCGTACTTATATTATCAAAGAAATCATTTGATAGATCATCAACAGAACTACCACCACATTTAAAAACAATTATATTATCCATGTTACTCTCCTTTATGAACGATAACTCGCATTAATTCTTACGTAATCATATGTTAAATCGCATCCCCAAGCTTTACCTGAATGGGTACCTTGATTTAAATTTATATTTATATTAATTATATCTTTTTCTAAGTATTTCGTAGTTAATTCTTCTGAAAAATCAACTTGCTCACTATTTTCAAGTAACTTTATTTTCCCTAAACTTAGATCAATTGCTTCTGGATCAATGTCCACTCCACTGTACCCTACAGCAACTATTACTCTCCCCCAGTTGGGATCTGTTCCAAAAATCGCTGTTTTAACCAATGAAGAACCGACAATTGACTTAGCAACTTTAACCGCATCAGAATTACTCTTTGCCCCTTGAACACTTACTTCAATTAATTTACTCGCGCCCTCACCATCTTGGGCAATCATTTTTGATAACTCTTCACTTGTTTGTTTTAATAATTCTGTGAATTTCTCCCATTCAGGGTGGTCTTTAGTTAATGATTCATTTTCTGCTTGACCATTGGCCATAACAAGGACCATGTCATTCGTAGAGGTATCACCATCCACTGTAATACAATTAAATGTTTGATTAACTACTTCTTTTAAAGCACTATCTAACACATTCGCTTCTATATTTGCATCTGTTGTGATAAAACCAAACATTGTTCCCATGTTAGGCTCAATCATGCCAGAACCTTTTGCAGCACCAGACATAACAACTTTCTTACCATCGATTTCTGTTTCAAAACTAACTGACTTTTCGAATGTATCTGTTGTTAAAATCGCCTCACCAAAATCTGAAGCTGATTCTGCGGTTGCCGCTAAGCTTAATTTTTTGATATGTGGAATAATTTTATTCATCGGCATTTGTAACCCAATTATTCCTGTTGAAGCAACAGCCACATGATCTTGTTTTAAATTAAATTTTTCAGCAGTTGTTTTTTGCATTTCGATTGCATCAAGCATACCTTGTTTACCAGTGCATGCATTAGCATTACCGCTATTC
Source organism: Pseudogracilibacillus sp. (assembly GCA_035301645.1). Lineage (GTDB taxonomy): Bacteria > Bacillota > Bacilli > Bacillales > Amphibacillaceae > Pseudogracilibacillus. The sequence continues at coordinate 7,827 of DATGTX010000100.1, forward strand.
ACAATAACTGCTTGGACTATATTTTCTTTGTTTAGTGATTTCTTAGTTAGTTTAAGTGGTTCAGCTTGAACTTTATTTAATGTATAAACTGCAGCTGCTTGTGCTGGATTTTCACTGTATATAATTCCCAAGTCATTCCGTTTTCTTTTAACGCCTGAATGGAGTCCTGCCACTTTAAATCCTTTAGGTGATGTAATTGTTCCGTCATTTTTTTTAATAATTTGCATGTTATCCTCCTTGAAAATTAACTATTTATGGAAAGAGTGGCATAAAATCAATACCGGCCTTTTCTTCAAATCCAAACATTTTATTCATATTTTGTACTGCTTGACCTGACGCTCCTTTAACTAAATTGTCAATTACGCTAATGATTGTGATTCGATTTGTTCGTTCGTCATAAGTAATTGAAATATCACAAAAATTAGAACCACTTACATCTTTAGTCGTAGGATGATCACCTTTTTTACGAATTCTTACGAAGTAATCTTCTTTATACATTTCACAATACAATTCAATCAACTGGTCTTCTGTTATTTTTTCAGTTGCTGTCATATACATCGTTGACATAATTCCTCGTGTCATCGGTGCAAGATGAGGTGTGAATGTTATGTATTCTAATCCTTGATTCCAATTTTTGATTTTCTCTTCAATTTCTGGTGTATGTTGATGTTCATTTATTTTATAAGCTTTAAAATTATCGTTTGTTTCTGAATAATGAGTTGCTTGTGATAACCCTTTACCAGCACCACTCACGCCCGTTTTAGCATCAATTATAATTGATTTTAAATCTACCAATCCAGCCTTTACAACTGGTGCTAATCCTAGTAAGGCTGATGTAGGATAACAACCTGGGTTTGAGATTAAATCAATTTTTGAAAAATCTTCTTCCACCCATTCCGTCAAGCCATAAACCGCTCGCTCTATTAATGTATCTTTTGCCGGCTCCATTCCATACCATTGTGAATATATATCAGCATTTTTTATTCTAAAATCACCTGATAAATCAATTACTTTTACTTCTTTTGCTAAAAATTGTGCAGCCATCTTTGTTGATACACCGGAAGGAGTTGCCATAAAAACAACATCTACTTCTTTAGCTATCTTAGTGATGTTTACTTGTTCTATATTTTTATCAATAAATGATTGCATATGCGGATAATTATTCACTAATGATTCTCCAATTAAGCTTGTTGCATGAACTGAATGGACAGACATATTTGGGTGTCTCTGTAAAATTCGAATCAATTCTGCGCCACCATAGCCCGTTGCTCCAATAATTGCTGCTTTCATAATAACTTCGCCCCTTTTTACTATTGTTTCTATTATATACTGTATAATTATAAAGTCAACAGTATATTTATAATGGCCGAATAACAGTAAACAAGCAGAACATACATATCATACTGTATTTTTATTCAACATTAGTGTATGAAAAACTTCTAATAGTTACATAATCCTAATATCCTAAAATTTTAGTTTGAACTTGTAATTTCTCGAAAATTAGATAATCTAGTAGTTGATTATGATTATTATGGAGGGGTTTTTTTGAAGAAAATTAAAATTATTGAAATGGGTGGGACTATCTCAGCTGAAGGAACCGACCGCTTAGATAGACAAAATTATACTTCAGGAATTTATACTGGTGAGACTTTCATTAAAGACTTACCAGAACTAGAAGAATTAGCTGTTGTAGATTTTTTCAGTTTTTCCCAAGTGAGTAGTACAGAACTAGACCAAACGCATTGGTTAAAATTGCGTTCCTTAATTGCTTATTTTATTAATAAACAGAATTATGATGGGATTGTCATTATGCATGGCACAAACACATTAGAAGAAACGGCTTATTTTCTACATTTAACTCTTCCTACATCTAAACCGATCGTTTTGGTTGGTTCACAACGGCCATATACTGCTCTCTCTTCTGACGCTCAATTAAACTTATTGCAAGCAGTAAAAGTTGCTAAAGATGACAACTCGCATAATAAAGGTGTCTTAGTTGCTTTGAACAACGAAATCAATAGCGCTAGAGACGTAACAAAGACAGACACTTACCAAGTTCAAGCATTTACTTCTCTAGGTACAGGATTTTTAGGCATGATTGACCCGGATGATACGATTCAGTATTACAGAGAGCCAATGAGATTACATACAACTCAGAGTGATTTTTCAAACTTAAACATTACAGCATTGCCAGAAGTGGCAATTGTATATTCCTATGCAGGAGCAAATGGAGATATTATTAATAGTTTAGTAAATTCAAGAGCTTACCAAGGAATTGTTATCGCAGGAACTGGAGCTGGTTTAATGAGTCCGCTAGAGAAGTCTGCTTTAATCAAAGCACAAGAAGCAGGTATGTTTATAGTTAGAAGCAGTCGGGTCGACAATGGACGTGTCACAAAAACACATAGCTTTATTGATTCTCATTTTATTGCTGGTGATAATTTATCACCACAAAAAGCACGTATCTTACTTATGGTCTCTTTACTTAAATACCATGAAGTTCCAGACATTCAAAAAATTTTTGATACCCATTAAAAAACTTCTTCAATAAATAACGTATGTGTAAACAATTCACACGTCATAGTTAACAATTAAAACGCAAGATGTAAATTACTAACGTTATTTTCTTTATAAAACAGAAACAAGTTGACTGTAGCTAAAGATGACCGACACCTCTGGTAAGCGTGTCATCTTTAGCGAAAGTCAACATGTATGCACATTAATATAAAATCATTTAAGTGTTCCAAAAATATTAATCGATTAATTTTATTCAGCAACGTTATTTGTTAAAAGAACCCATTAAAAAAGCATCGCATTCATTATAATAATGAATGCGATGCTTTTTATTTAATTTTTATTTATTAGCTTTTTCTTTTCTCATTGTGCCATTCTCAGCAAGTGATTCGTGCCAAGAGAATGCTTCTGAAAGCATATGTGGTGTTTGTCCGCCTAATTCTTTTGCTTGTTCGAAGTATTCTAATGCTTGTTCTTTATAATCTGGATGCATACAGTTATTAATTATTTTCTCTGCAGCTTGTCTAGGAGTTAGACCACGAATATCTGCAGTACCTTGCTCTGTTACAATAACATCAACATCATGGTTTGTATGATCTACATGAGTTGCAAAAGGAACGATTGTTGAAATCTTTCCATCTTTAGCAGTAGATTGCGTTACAAAAATGGCAATGCGAGCATTACGAGCAAAGTCACCTGATCCACCAATACCATTCATCATACGCGTCCCACTAACATGTGTAGAGTTTACGTTTCCATAAATATCTACTTCCAATGCTGTGTTGAAAGAAATGATTCCTAAGCGACGAATTGCTTCAGGATGGTTTGTGATTTCTTGAGGTCTAAATACCATTTTATCTTGGTATTTTGTCAAGTCTTCTGCTAAAGTGTCAACACGCTTTTTAGATAGCGAGAATGCAGTTGCTGCTGCAAATTTAACTACTCCAGCATCAATTAAATCAAAAATCCCATCTTGTAGTACTTCTGATGCAACCACAATATCTTTAAAGTTTGAATCTTTCATACCACTTAATACTGCGTTAGCTACTGACCCAACACCAGATTGTAATGGTGCTAACTCTCTTGTTAAACGACCTGATTCCACTTCATCTTCAAAGAACTCTAGTAAGTTGTCTGCAATTTGCTGAGTTTCTTCATTTGGCTCAAATAAAGGTGATGGAATATCAAGTTCTTCTGATAATACAATTCCACGAACTTTGTCTGGGTCAACTTTAATTCCAATCTCACCGATGCGATCGTGTAAGTTATGAATTGGAATTTCTCCTCTATTTTCACCTTGAGGTTCAGGTATATAAATATCGTGTAAGCCTTCATATTCTTTTGGAGCTGTTAAGTTTAATTCAATAATAACGTGATCAGCTTCTTTAACAAAAATTGGTGAATTACCTACTGAACCAGTCGGGATAATTAAACCATCTTCTGTAATAGCTGCAGCTTCAATGACTGCATAATCAACTTCTCCAAGAACTCCTTGTCTAATTTGTTCTGCTGTATGTGATAAATGTTGGTCAATATAAGATATTTCTCCTTCATTTATCATTTTACGCTGAACAGGGTTACCTTGGTACGGAAGACGTAAATTAATGATACCTGCTTCTGCCATTGACTGGTCTGCTGCTGGTCCCATTGATGCGCCTGTATATAAGTTGATTTTAAAATCTTCATTATTCCCACGGTTTGCTAACGCTTGCGGGAATACTTTCGGTTCTCCAAACAATGTGAAACCACTCATCCCAATTGTCATACCATCTTCAATCCAAGACGCTGCTTCTTCTGCTGAAACAACCTTATCTAAAAAAGCTTTACTTCTAATTTTCTCGTTTAATTTATTCTCCATTAATATCACCTCGAAAAGTATTTTTAATAATAGGTTGACTCGCTTAATGATAACAATTTGTTATTGAAAATTCTTAAGTTCTCGCCTGAAAGGATGATATAGTTTACTCAATGAACAATTTTGGGCGCTTAAGTTATTTCTATATATTGTTATATAATTATAAACATTCTATATCAATAATACCTCTTCTTCAAAAATCTTGCAAGCGTTTTACTTCAATTAAACAGTAGTGGTTCAAGCTCTAAAGGGGCAATATAATCTTCATTTTTATACACGCGCATATTACCACCTGAAATTTCATCAATTAACATAATTTCACCTTTATCATCTTTTCCAAATTCTAGCTTAATATCATATAGTTCAAGGCCTTTTTTGTTTAATTCTTCTTTAACTAAACGCGAGATAGTTTTTGTTAGCTCTTTAATCACTTCGTACTCTTCTACTTTAAGTAAATTAAGCATAACCAGACCATCTTTTGAAATAGGTGGATCGTTTCTTGCGTCATCTTTTAAAGTAAATTCAACAAACTCAGGTAATTCTTCGCCTTCTGCACAGTACTGTCCAAATCGGCGATAAAAACTGCCTACCGCTTTATAACGACAAATCACTTCCAAACCATTGCCAAACATCTGTGCATCTTTAACATGCATTGAACAATCGTCTAAGTCAGCATGTAAATAATGTGTTGGAATTTGCAATGCTTTTAACTTTTCAAAGAAAAACTTAGAAACTTTTAAGCCTGATTTACCTGCTCCGTCTAATGTTAAACCGACAGTATTTGCCCCTGGATCGAAAACCCCATCCTCACCTGTCACATCATCTTTGAATTTAAGTTTAATCGTATTATCTTCTAACCGATATACATCCTTTGTTTTTCCTTTATATATAAGCTCCATGTCTATCCCTCCAAATTTAAGACCATAATGTAACGATAATCATCCCACCGAACAGGATTGTTAAATAAGTAAGTGAGTAGTAAAACATTTGATTTGCCCATTTTATATTATCTTTCACAAAGAAACCTTTAATTGAAATAATAAGCCAAATAATATTTAGTCCTGTTGCGATAATTAGAAATGAGGTTCCTAGCTCTCCTAGAAAGAATGGGAGCGGTAATAATAAAAAGACATAGATAAATGATTGACGTTTTGTCATTTCCATCCCATAAATAACAGGTAACATTGGAACTCCAGCAGCTTTATATTCATCGTGACGTCTCATAGCTATCGCAAATGTATGTGGGATTTGCCATAAAAATAAAATCATAAATAATACGAGTGGCACGATATGATTAGCTGGTGTAAGTGCTGCCCAACCTATCAAAGGTGTAAAAGCACCCGAAACACTTCCAATAACTGTATTTAATGTGTATTTTCGTTTCGACCAAAAAGTATATAATACCACATAAGTAAACCAGCCTAAAAATGCGTAAATTGCTGCTTCCATTGTAGTTAAAGAAATGATAAATATCCCAATAACAGAAAACGCCATTCCAAACCAAAAGACCATCCTTAACGAAAAATGTCCAGTGACTGTTGGCCGCTCTTGGGTTCGAATCATCTCTTTATCTAAATCAACTTCATACCAATTATTAAGCATTAACGCACCCGATATAACAAATAAACTACCAATTGTAACAAAAACCAATTCTTCCCAACGCATAATAAAGTCGGCTCCCGTAAAATGTAATGCAAGCCAATACCCGACAATGACAGGGAACACATTAGCGATTAACACAATTCCTTTTACAATCCTTTTAAAATCCAAAAATAGCTGTTTGTATGATGATCTTTCATGATTATTTAGTGCAACTTTATTCAAACTAGACCACTTCTCTTTCTTCACTTTATATCATTAATTATCAAACTTTATTATAACACGGTAAACCATGACATTCTATTAATGAAAAATATAAGTAACACACTCTCCTAATATTATCTGCAAACATAAGTCCTTTCAATCATTTAGCCCTATATTTAGAATGAAATATAATTATTGTGTCAATATATCTTTGTTCATTATATTTTGTTATAGTAAATATAAATTAATGAAAACGCATACGTTATAAGTTACATAGGGAGGTAAACATGAATAAGTTAGTTTATAGTTTCTTAGTTATTTTAACAACGTCACTTATGGGATCAGCCTTTGCAATTGGCAAAATTGGTTTAGATTATGCTTCACCCATTATGCTTGTTGCTTTAAGATTTACCATTGCTGGCGTTGTCATGGGACTGATTGTTTACCTATTAAAACGACCTCATCCAAAAGACTTAAAAAGTTGGTGTCACATTTTTGTCATTGGGGCCTTTCAAACAGCAGGTGTAATGGGATGTATCTTTGTTAGTTTAAAAACAATTACTGCCGGAGAATCATCCATATTAACTTTTATGAATCCACTCCTTGTTGTAATTTTCGGAACGATATTTCTAAAATATCATTACCGCAAATTACAATGGTTGGGAGTTAGTTTAGGCTTTCTCGGTGTATTTATAACTTTTGGAGCTCATTTATCAATAAAAACAGGAACAATTCTTGGATTTGGTTCGGCCGTTTCCTGGGCAATTGGTACACTTCTGATTAAAACTTGGGGAATGAAGATTGATGTTTGGGTTCTAACAGCTTATCAAATGTTATTTGGTGGAATTATTTTATTTGTTAGTAGTTTCTTTTTAGAAGATGTCTTCTTTATTATTAACTTTAGTTCACTGACAATTCTTTTATGGCTTGCAATTATGGCATCTGTCGTACAATTTGCCATTTGGTTTTATCTTCTGCAAACAGGTGACCCTGGAAAGACTAGCGCATTCTTATTTCTTGCTCCCTTCTTTGGTGTTTTATCCGGCGCTATTTTACTAAATGAACCCATACATTGGTATGTTGTTTTAGGTGGCGGATTTATTTTCATGGGTATCTTTTTTGCTAATTGGATGCCGCAAACTAACTTAAAAAATAATCCTTAATTAAAAAAACTTATAATAAAAACTACACTTAAAACAGAGATCCTGTTAAGTGTAGTTTTTTCTGAAGTAAGCTAATTGTTCAAACGAAATAACTAGTTTTGTTCCATCCACTTCGGCTTATAGAACCATAAAGGCTATAATACCAAAAATAAATAAAGGAATATTGTAATGCAAGAATGTTGGTACACATGTATCCCATATATGATGATGCTTTCCATCATAATTTAATCCTGCTGTAGGACCAAGCGTCGAATCAGATGCCGGACTGCCCGCATCACCTAACGCAGCTGCAGTTCCAATTAAAGCAGCACTCGCCATTGCTGACACACCTGTTGCGGCAAGGACAGGAATATATAAAGCTGCTAAAATTGGAATCGTACCAAATGACGTTCCAATACCCATTGTTATGACTAATCCAACAGACAAAAGTAAGACCGCAATAATAAATTTAGAATCCCCTGTAAAACTTAACGTCGCTTCGACAAGCTCATTTACTGCTCCAGATTCTGTTAGTACTTTCGCATAGCCTGAAGCGATTAACATAACAAATGCAATCATTCCCATCATGCCAATACCTTCATTAACAACTAAGTCACCTTGGTAAAATTTAACAACACGCGTTGCAAACATAATAATAATACCAGCAAGCGCACCTAAAATAAGTGAGTCTGTTGCTAATTGAATAACTAATGCAACAACAATTGCAATAATTGTAAAGAAATGTGTGTAATTAAAAGTTACTGCTTGTGGATTGGCAATACTATCTGCCATATCAACATCTTGTGTGTCATACTGGACTACTGGTTTAGCAATCCGTTTTTTACGATAAGTAATTAAAACGGCAACAAGTAACCCTACAATCATGGCCATTCCGGGGAAGATCATTGCTTTAGTAACTTCGCCTAATGTAATTTCCATGCCATTATCAGTCATTTCATCACGCAGAATCCCTTGGAAAATAAGACCAAATCCGATAGGCAGAGTGATATAAGGGAATTTCAGGCCAAACGTAAGAGCTGCAGCAACTGCACGGCGGTCAATTTGTAATTTATTAAATAAGCCTAATAAAGGCGGGATAAGTATTGGTATAAATGCAATATGAACTGGTACTATGTTTTGCGAAAATATAGCAATTCCTGCGATAGATAAAACCAGTATCGTTCTTTTACCTGAAAATAACTTTAACATTTTGTTAACTAAAATCGTTGTAATACCTGACAAGCCAATCATAACTGCAAAAATCCCCAAAAGAACATAGCTAAGCGCTGTTCCTGATTGGTTAGCCATCCCATCTACTAATATGTCTGTGGCTTCACTAAAACTCATATCAGACATAATTCCTGCTGTTAACGCTGCTAACAATAATGCAAAAATAACATTAACTCTAAGTAAACTCAATAAAACCATTACCAATACACTTACAACTACTGCGTTAAATAACAAAGCAAACACTTCCTTTTAATAATTAATAAATATAATAACACATTTTACTTTACCACGCTAAAGCAAGAAAGACAAATAAATACTAATATTTACATATTTTTTATCTAATAGGGTATGATAGTTAGAAGGTTATTTTAAAATTAATGAGGATGATTAGAATGAATTATAATTCTTTACGTTATTTCATTGAAGTCGCTGAAACTTTAAGTTTTACAGAAGCTTCTAAAAACTTATTTGTTTCTCAACCTGGTATAAGCCAACAGATCCATCTCCTTGAAACTCAACTAGGTGTAAAATTACTTAACAGAACCACACGTAATGTAACACTTACAGAAGAAGGGAAATTTTTATATAATAAAACATTACCTTCTCTTAATGAAATCAAAGGAACAATGGATCAAATTACTGAAGGAGTTAATTTTCCATCAGTCATTAAAATTGCAACTATCCCGTCAGCTGCCAGTCTTTTTTTACCTAACATTTTAGAAGAACTGCATGAGGCACACCCGAAAATTGAATTTGATATTAGAGAAACAACATCGAATGAAGTAGTAAAACTTATCAAAAACCATTCGAGTCATTTAGGGTTTATTCGGTCATCAAAACATACACCAAACTTATTCTCAGAAAATCTTTCCAAAACAGAATTCAGTCGTTCTAAAGTAAAAGCACTTGTATCATCTAAGCACCGCCTAGCTCATCTTAATTCGATTCATTTAAGTGAATTAAAAGATGATTTCTTTTTACATTATAATAAAAACACATCAGCTTCTTTATATCACTTACTCGAGGAAGCATGCATGCGAGCTGGTTTTTCTCCTAAAATTATCAGTTCTGGATCAGAATTATTGACTGTATCAAATTTAATTTCACATAATATAGGCGTTACTTTAATACCTAGTGACATGGTGGATTTAATTGTGTCACCCAATATTAAAGTATTAGATTTAGATGAGGTTAATCTAGAAAGCTCAATCATGGCTATTTGGCATGATGCTGGCTACATCAATACAAGCACCCAACTATTACTCGATTTTATGAAAACGTTGCAACCTTAACCTTTAATATCGCTTGTATAATTTATAAACTCTGTTAATCTTAAACTAATAACTGTAACCACAAGGGGAGCGTAAAACGCTGAGATAGATTCAATTCTGACTCTTTGAACCTGTTTAGTTAATTCTAACGTAGGGATGTGGTAAATAGCGGGTAGTTCCTTGTCTACTTTTATTTACTTTGTTCTCTTCCTTGTGTGTTGCACACTTAGGAGGATTTTTTTATGGGAAAACAATTCAAGTTACAAACCTTACTCGAGATTGCTATATTTGCAGCTTTGGCCATGTTGCTAGATTTAATTCCATCAATCAAGCCACATCCTTCAATCTCTATTTCTTTTGCAATGATTCCTATTTTCATTATTGCGTTTAGGTGGGGGGTAAGAGCGGCATTTATTTCTGGGTTCATTTGGGGGATTTTACAAATAGCCTTAGGTGATGCTTGGATTTTAACACCTTTACAAGCTTTCATTGAATACTTTATTGCTTTTGCTTTTATTGGATTTGCTGGATTATTTTCAACACAAATTAAAAGAGCGCTACGAACGAATAACAAAAAAACAGCCACATTTTATATTGTTATTGCTGTTATTATTGGCTCAGCTGCACGCTATTTTTGGCACTTTATTGCAGGCGTTGTATTCTTTAGTGAATATGCTTTTGAAGCCGGTCAAGGTCCAATTATATTTTCTTTAATAGCAAATGGTATTACTTTTACTGGCGCTACAATTACCTGTTCTATTTTACTTATTTTACTTATCACAACAGCACCACATCTTATAACCTCTGCAAAAACAGAAAAATAAACTTACTCTGATTGCCTTAATATTCAGAGAAGTGTATTATTTAAAATAATACTAATAAGAAAATGGTGATTTCATGCAAGTGGCAATTTTTGATTTTGATGGTACTTTATATGAAAAAGAAACATTCAATAGCTTAATGCAACATTTGAAAGAACACCCTGATTATCAAGAAGAATATAAAAAGTTTTACAGAGAAATATTACCGCCTTTTATTGCACATAAGCTGAAAATTTATCCAACTCATCGAATGCGAGCAAATTCTATGCAATTATATATGGGTGCTCTAGATAGATTATCTATTGATGAATTAGCTTCGTTTTTTGGTGAGCTCGCACAACAAATGCGTGCAGATTTTAATCCTTTAACAATTGAGCGCTTTAAAAAACATCATAAAGATAAAGTACATACCATGCTTGTATCTGGTGCCTATACAGATTTATTAACACATTTTAGAGATGAATTTCCTTTTGATACAATCATTGGGACAGAGATTCCTATTTTAAATGGTGAAGTTAATAAAACAGAACAACTTGAACATATTCAAGGGACTAAGAAAAATGAAAAAATAAATGAATTATTAAAAAATAAAGAAATCGATTGGAAAAACAGTTTTGCTTATGCTGATAGCTATTCGGATTTATCAGTATTAGAGCTTGTTGGGAATCCTGTGGCTGTGGATCCAGATGAAGAATTAAGAGAAATAGCTCTCAAACGTGGTTGGGAAATCATTGAGGTAACAACATGAGTGATAAAAGACTTTTTTTTACAACAGTCACCTTATTAGAACGTCCATTCATTCTAGCAGCCACTGAACGCGGCTTATGTTATGTAGATAGCTCTGAAAAACCGCTTATAAACCTCTCTGAATGGATGAAGCGTAGTATGCCGACATTTAATTTAATCGAAGATCCACAATTCGTTGAACCTTTTAAGCAACAACTTGAAGACTATTTGACTGGCGATTTATCTGATTTTGATGTCCCACTTGCAATTAATGGCACTGAATTTCAGCTTCAAGTTTGGGAGGCTTTAAGGTCTATACCTTATGGAAGTACCGTAAATTATACTGAAATTGCAGAAGCAATTAATCGGCCTAAAGCAGTAAGAGCTGTAGCTAATGCAATTGGAGCAAATCCTTTATTAATATTTATTCCATGCCACCGCGTAATCGGAAAAGATGGCACTTTAACTGGATTTAGATCGGGTGTGAATTTAAAAAGACATTTACTTACAATCGAAAACGCTCTATAAAAACGAGTTGGTTTCACCCAACTCGTTTTTTGAGATTTATTTTATTTGCGTCACCTTAGAAGCATTAATTTGGCCAGGGATAGAAAATGTCATAACACCATCATAATCAACAATAATCTGATCACCTTTGTTTAATTCATCCGTTTTTGAATAGTTTGCATATACTAGTGGTACATCAGGATCTCCTTGCAACATCTCTTCCATTGTTAAACCTTCTAACTCCTTATAAACCGATTCATCTTCTGTTTCAATCATTAAAAAGCGTTTTTCTTCTATATGCAACACGTATCCGGTCAACTCTTCTTCTACCGGCTGATCATTCTCAGCGGGCTCTTCAGACTCTGGTTCATTCGAACAACTTACCATAACAACTAAAACCATAATCATAAAGGTTATTTTAAAAAATCTCATACGTTTGTTCCCCTTTTTTAATTTCATAAAATATTTAATGTTGCAATCCACCCAGTAAATAAGTTAAATAATAAGCTAAGCACATAGAACCCAACGACAATAATTATAGCAGCTTGCTTTGAAAAATTAGCCACTTTTTGTAAACCAATAATCGTTAATATTAAACCCCAAATTGTAAAAACTTCAATCATAGAGAACATACTTGTAATCATTAGGTTGTCTGTTTGAATAATAGCTGCCAAGCTTGTAAACATAACAGTTGAATCTCCTGTTAAGACAAATGAAAGTAAAGCATTAAATAAAACACCTAGCGCTGTGATGAATAATATATAAACATTCATAGAATATAACTGACTAAATGAGACTGGTTTTTTAATCACTAGTGCAACCACAAGATATATAATTGTTGAAATAAGAGCTGTCAAACCAGGTATAAGCAAACTCCCTAACCCTACTAATATCGCTGAGAATTTAATCATTAATCCTTCATCGATCCCTAACATCTCAATCGATTCTTGAAGCTCAGGGTCATTTGCATAATCTATATTTAATGCTGTGATCGTAGCACCAATCATCATTAATAAACTAATAATTATTAACGGCACCCAAATAACAGGAGTATTTTTTAGTTTTAAAAATTGCTCTGTTGGATTAGTAACCATGCCTAGCAATTTAGGTTTTTCTTTAGGTAACGTATCTTTAACATCTTCTTGATTCATTTAGAACACCTCTTCTTCTTTAGATACTTTTATTATAAACGATAAAGAGACGATACCAAAATCATATTATATGAATAGCGCTTACAATTGTAGTATACTTAACTTATCTTGATTAATCTAAGGAGGTTTTTTTATGACGGGTACGATGAAAATGTTTAACTATTCACGTACATCAACACTTATCCTACTTCCTAAATTGGAAGAAGAATACTGGGATATTCAACCTGATGGATTTCCAAATACGATTAGATGGAATGCTGGGCATGTGTATGCAGAAGCTGATGCGTTTTTAAAAGATGCAGATGAGAATTATGAAGTGACACGTCCACAATACCAAACGTTTTTTGCTGATGGGACTAGACCTTCAGAGTGGGTTGGAGATGTTCCGACAAAAGACGAAATAATTGCAGACTTAAGAGAACAAGATAAATATATTCAAGCTTTTTTCAAAGATAAATTGAACGAAGAAGCTGATGTGGTAAGAGATATTAATAAAACATTACTTGATAGCAAAGATGCCTCACTTCAATTTGTAACATGGCATGAAGGGATTCACTTAGGTGTTACTAAATCAATCAGGGATGCGTTAAAATAAAAAGTAAAAAACGAGTAGAAATACTCGTTTTTTATATGCCAATTTTAATGTGATTAGCTTTTCGTAATATCGTTCCTAAAACACTAAGCGCTGCTAAATAACTCGTATTTTCATTTTTAGGCATTGGTTTATTCGTTATAATTGTTTTCATTTCACCAAAGTCACCACGCACCTCTATTGTATGTTCATTTTCTTTAAGAGTAGGTGACGCTATAATCTCAACTTTGGTTTTATTAGTGCCGATACCTGCTAATGATAAAATAATTGCTACGTTGATGTTTTTAGGAAACTTCTGAATAGCTAAACTTGCTGGTCCTTCAAAAATCGTTAAGTCGTTCGCTAAACTGTCTTCGTTAAAGACATGTGCAGGCTTTCGTGTCGTTATCTTAACCTTATCTATTCCAGACGTGGCTCCAGCATTTTGAATTAAATCTAAGCCGCCAATCGCACCTGACGGAAGATAAATAGAATGGTTATTTTCTGAAGCAATTGTATGAATTTCTTTTAAAAATGCCTCATCTGAAAACGCACCTACGCTAATAATAATGCTATCTTTATGTTCAACTATTTTTGGCAATCTTTGTTTCACAGCTGATACATTAGCTGCTTCAACAACTAAGTCAATACCTGATTCAAGCAAACGATTAATATCTTCTGTAATTTCGATATTATACTTTTCTTTTAAATGTTCATATTTTGCTTTATTTCTAACTAATGCGACAACTATTTTTACAGGATCATGTGCCTTTTTGTTAAGTTCTTCTAATAAATATTCAGCAATACTCCCTGTCCCAATTAAACCAATTTTAATTACCATCACTCCTCCCAATAAAATTACTTAAAGATTGAATTCGGTAAAAATGCAGATACTAAATAATTTGGTGCATTGACAATTTCATTAATCCTCAAATCAACAGAAATACTACATAACATATAAGCTTCTGAATCTTTTAAGCCGTATGTATCAATTAAATGTTCGATCATATAACTAATTGCTTTTTGTGATGCTTTGTATAAATCAGGTTCTTGACCCGTTGTAACAAAATACCCTTGACTATCCGCTTCTGGTGTTGGTGGTCCTGGAATTTCATATCTTGGCTCTTGGATTGTTTTACCTTTATGGAGAGTAAACTTAATTGTCGTTTCCATAGATGCTTCAATGGCTGTTCCACAAACTTCACCATCTCCTTGAGCTGCATGAGTATCACCTATTGAAAACAATGCTCCTTCCACAAAAACAGGTAAATATAACTTTGTCCCTTTAACTAGGTGGCGAATATCCATATTCCCTCCATTTTGTCTTGGCGGAACAATCCCATGAAGGCCAGGCTCTGCCAAAGCAACGCCCATCGTTCCGGGAAAAGGCTTAATAAAGAAATCTATACCATGTAAAAACTCTGCTCGATTTCTTTTCTTTAAATCAAATATTTTTATTTCCGGTTCCGTAAATGTTTCAGAAAGTAAACCAAAACCTGGAATGATTGCTGTCCATCCCCAATCTAACTGGCGGAAATCTAACATTTCAATTTCAAGCGTATCACCAGGC
Source organism: Pseudogracilibacillus sp. (assembly GCA_035301645.1). Lineage (GTDB taxonomy): Bacteria > Bacillota > Bacilli > Bacillales > Amphibacillaceae > Pseudogracilibacillus. Next base: position 22,988 of record DATGTX010000100.1, read on the forward strand.
ATCGCATCTTTTACATAAACTGGCCCTGCAACAGGATTTACCTTTGCAAAGTCTATATTTGCGACATCTTCAGGCGTGGAAAGTTTCGTGAACTGACCACTTGATGCTTCAATAATTTCATAATTAACAGTTTCTCCTGATTCTACTTCAATTATTGGTGAAAATGAATTATCCCAACCATAATGTGCATGTGAATGAAAATCATGGATTGTTTTGTATGGATGATTATGTTCATGTATACTCAAAAAACCACTCCTCTAGTAAAATAATATTAATAGGTCTTATTCTATTGAAGCACTATTTGTTTATGAATTCAAAGATATCCCGATAATTCCTACAATTTCATTAAATAAATTTACAATCAATAACATTCATTCTTTAAATGTTGTATTATAGAGATAACACAAGTCTTAAAAGAGGTGTATAGATGAATCGTGACTTTTTATTTAAAGTATTTCGCTTTCTATTTGTAATTTTAATCGCTATTTTGAGTGTCTTTATTTTGATATATTTAAGTAAACTAACTGCGCCTTTTATCATTGGTTTTTTTATTGCGCTAATCATTAATCCTTTAGTAGATTTTTTACAAAATAAAACAAAAATGTCTCGCGGTTTATCAGTTTTCTCTTCAATAATAATTATTTTAGGTGTAATTTCTACAGCGATCACCTTATTAATAAATGAAATTATTACAGGTTTCGCTTATCTTTCTAAAATTGTGCCAGAAAGATTCAATCAATTTACAATTTTCATCGAAAACTTTCATAGTACGAAAATCATTCCCATCTATAACAATTTACTTATTATGTTTGAAGATTTAGACCAAGATCAAAGAAGTACCGTTTTAGACAGCTTACAAATACTTGGGACTAACTTAACAAATGCTTTTAGTTCACTTACTCAATCAACTGCAAATGGGCTTTATACGATGATTTTAAAGCTTCCTAATATGGCTACTCTATTAATTATTTCATTATTAGCTACATTTTTCATTAGTAAAGACTGGTATCGTCTAGTCAAAAAAATTCATAAAGTGGTCCCTGAGAAAGTTCATGATAAAATTGATCAGATTCATTTAAGTTTGCAAAGGGCTTTACTTGGTTTTTTAAAAGCTGAATTAAAGCTCACTTTCTTAACTGCTTGTATCGTGTTAGTAGGTTTATTAATTCTTAGAGTCGAACATGCGCTAACTATTGCGCTTATTATATGGATAGTAGATTTTTTACCTTATATTGGGGCAATACTTATCTTCTTACCTTGGATTATATATAGCTTTACTACAGGAGACATTGCACTTGGGGTTGGTTTATCTATTCTCTATGGACTGGTCGTTGCTCAAAGGCAATTTGTTAAACCTAAAATTTTGTCATCAAGCATTGGCATTAGTCCACTAGCTACTTTGTTTGCAATGTTTGTTGGTTTTAAATTAATCGGCGTATTAGGGATTGTTTTGGGACCACTTACTTATATATTCATTAAAACTTTACATGAAACTGGTATATTTAAATCAATTTGGCGATTTATTGTGACACCTTCACGAAAAGAAGAAATTATTACAACGAAAGAAAAGATATTTAAAACTGAAAAAGAAATCAAGTGATTATATTTCGAAACAGCACTTCTAATTCTGAGTGTAGATAATGCACCTATGTTTAATTTTCATAATAAGTGGTATATCAAAATGACATGAAATTATCTATTTACACATAGGAGTGGTTATAATGAGTTTAATTTGGACATTAATTGTTGGTGGTATCATTGGATGGTTTGCTGGACTTATTTTAGGAAGAGATGTTCCTGGCGGTATTATTGGTAATATCATTGCAGGCATCATCGGTGCATGGCTCGGTTCAATGTTATTAGGAGAATGGGGGCCTGAATTAGGCGGATTCTTTATTATTCCAGCGTTAATTGGTTCTGTTATAATCGTTTTAATTTTAAGCCTTATTTTAAGAACAGCCCGTAGATAAGTAAATATTGATTAATTAAGAAGCGTCTCTATCTAATATGATAGAGACGCTTCTTATTCTATGACGAGCGAGGGTCTAACGCGTCACGCAAACCATTCCCAATTAAATTAAATCCTAAAACAACAAGCATAATTGCTTTGATTCGTTTGTTGTCACTTACTTACTTTATTTTTAATAACCAAAAATACTGTACTAAGAGTCGTTGCTGCATAGGCTGTATATAATAATGTTATGAGAACAAAGTCTGTAAACAAAGGCTGATAAACATAGTGCACCACAATTAACACGATAATCATTGAATAAACTAATCTAAAACCTATATCTCTTCCTTTTTTAAGCACACTTAAATAAAACTCATCTACAGGGTAATTACTTCCAAGTAATCTTAAATTAACAAAACCATCTAAACCTAAACCAAGTAAAATAAGTCCAATTGCTACTGTATCACGGTTATTATATAAAAGAATACTCGCTATAATTAATGCTACTAGCGGAATCCATAAGACAAGTATTTGATTCGAAATCCGTTTTGTTTCGATACCTAACACCTCCAAGTTAAAGCTTTTTTCGCAGTTTTTTTATCTAATATCTTGTTTAAATATAACATATAAGAATGATTTATAATCTTAAAATCGAAAAAGACTGAAAGTTTTATTTCAGTCTTTTAATTTTATCAATTATAACTAATCTTCAAAAGGTAAAGAAAAGTTCTTTTTCTTTGGCTTATCACTTAATAATAAATGACTTTTTAATGTTAAATCTTTTGTGTACCAATAACCTTGTAAATAACGCTCTAATTCAGCAATATTATTCACTTTTTCATCTTTTAATTCTGCAAGTAATAATTTGATATGCTCATCTGTTAAGTCTAAACCGTCTACATTAAGTTTACTCATTCTTATTACCCCCTACTTCTTTGTATAATCTTTCATTACCTTCTGCTAAAAGCTGTGCTGTCACATTCCATTCTGCAGTGCTTAATTGATTCATCTCTTCATCTGTTAATTTTAATGTATAACCATAAGGGATTGTATTTCCATGAATACCAATACGTGCAGCTTGCTCAGCTACATCACTTGAAACTTCTTCAAAGTGACTTCCTTTTATGGCCTGTTTAAAATACTCTCTAGCTTCATCGCTTTTAAAAACGAGTATAAATTTATCTTGAATAAAATTAGGTTGATGGCGAATAAAAAATTGTAATTCAGACATTAAAGCACCTCCTTGATTAGTATAACAAAATGGTTTTAAATAAACACTTTTTTAATCAAGCCAAACTACTTATTATTGTGCTCTTTTCTGTTATGATAAATGTAGATTTCTAATAAGGAGCGATTTTATGACAAAAAATTTTTGGACTGATAAAGATTTTGATGTGTTTTATATCGATGGGCTTGAAAATAGAATGACTGCGTTACAAGATATTGTTCAACCCAAGTTCTTTCAATTAGGCGATTACTTTTCAGATATACTCTCTGCGCACGGTACGGGTGAATTTTTTCCTCATGTAGCTAGACATGCTCGTAGAACTGTTAACCCGCCGACTGATAGTTGGGTTGCTTTTGCACCTGCTAAACGTGGGTATAAAGCACTGCCACATTTTCAAATTGGCTTATGGGGAACACATTTGTTCATTGTGGTTGCGGTTATTTATGAAAATCCGAATAAAAAAGTAATTTCTGAACGTTTTAAACATAACTTATCCGCACTCACATCACTTGACAATGATTTTATTATTTCTGGTGATCATATGAAGCCTGATGCTGAACGTATTAGCGAAATTGGGGATGAAGGTGTTACTAAAATATTAGACAGACTTTATGATGTTAAAAAAGCTGAATTATTAATTGGCAAACATTTATCTCGTGAAGATGCTGTGAAAATGAGCAAAGAAGAATTTATCGATTATACTAATAAAACAATTAGTAGCTTACTTCTAATCTATGACATCATTATTGGTCATTAAACATAAAAGAGTTATACTTTTTTATGTTGCTTGTTTGTAAGCGTTATCATATAATAATTATTAATTCAGGAAAGGATGATTAAGTATGAAAGAAATAAAACACGCAATTCAGGATGATTATGACGACGCATATGCTTGGTGTTATGGATGTGGCCGTTTAAACCAAGACGGTTTACATTTACGAACAGGCTGGGACGGTGATAAAACTGTTACAATTTATCATCCAAGAGAAGAACACAAGGCAATTCCAGGATTTATCTATGGTGGTCTAGTTGCTTCAGTTGTTGATTGTCATGGCACTGGATCTGCTGCCATCACACTTCACCGAAAAAATGGTCATGAACCAGGCGATGGTGTAAATGCACCAAGATTTGTAACTGCTAGTTTACATGTCGATTATTTAAAACCGACACCTGCAGGCGTTCCGTTAAAAGCAGTTGGTACAGTTGAAGAGATTCATCCTAAAAAATTCAAGGTATTAACAGACGTGTATGCGGGTGATGAAAAAGTAGTCACAGGCGAAGTAATTGCAGCCGTCATGCCAGATAGTTTTATTAAAGAGTGAAATAATGAGTATTCGGATTATTACGTGGAAATTCAAAATTACTGACATCTTAGCAAATCCAATATGTGAGACACCTGCGGGAAGAGCCAACATGAAAAAACGCAGACATAGGCTAAGTTGGCTCATTGCTAATGAAGAATGAACTCCAATTCTTCACAACCCCACGGCAAGCAGGATACCTTAATTGTGGTGATATATAATCATGCTTCAAATTACTATCTACAAACTAGTTTTTACACAAAAACTTAGCAATCAGAATATAGGAGACGCCTGTGGGAACAAGAGCCAGAATGAGACAACGCAAGGCGCAGCCTAAGTTGGCTCATTGCTCGCCCACGGCAAGCGAGTATATTCTAATTGCGGTAGGAAATAGCCTTTTACTTTCTACACTCTTTTCCGAATATCCAAAATAATATATTCAATAAAAATAATCCATTATGAACTTTTATAGTTTCACAATGGATTATTAATTTATTTTTTAGCTAATTTACTTAATGCTTGCTCAAGTATTTCTTTATCTTGTACAAGAGCAATCCTTACATAACCTACTCCCTCTGAACCAAAAGCACTTCCTGGGACCATGGCAATACCTTTTTCTTCTATTAAATTAAAAACAAATGTCTCATCATCAAGTTCACCAGGATACTGAGCCCATAAAAACATCCCACTAACTGAAGGAGCTACATTCCAACCAAGTTCTTTTAACCCTTCTGACATAACTTTATAACGGACAGAAAATACTTCTCTTACCTTTTCAGTAATTGCTTCAGCATTATCTAATGCAACAATCGCTGCCTCTTGAATTGGTGAAAACACACCATAATCCAAATTAGATTTTAGTTCTTTTAATATCCTAATCGCATCTGGATTACCTACAAAATAAGCTATACGTGCACCTGCTAAACTAAAGCTTTTAGATAATGAATTTGTTTCTAAACTAACTTCTTTTGCTCCCGGGATAGCCAACAGATGAACGAGTGGCTCATCATAATAGAATTCAGAATAAGCAGCATCTTGTAAAATTAAAATGTCATACTTTTTTGCAAAAGCAACCACTTCTTTTAAGAATGCTTCTGTTGCTGTTGCCGGAACAGGATTTCCTGGGAAATTTAAAATCATTAATTTCGCCTGTTTAGCAATCTCTTCAGGTATATCTTTTATTTGTGGTAAGTAATTATTTTCCTTTAATAAGGGTACGTTATATGACTTTGCTCCTGCAAGTTTGATCCCCGCATCATACGCCAAGTATGCTGGGTTAGTTGTAATAACAATATCTCCAGGATTACAAAAGGCAAGTGGTAAATGAACAAGCCCTTCTTGTGAACCCATGGTCTGGAGGACTTCAGATTCAGGATTTAGTTGAATTTTATTAACACGTTCATAATAATGACTTACCGCTTTATTAAATCTAGCTAATCCACCTAATGTATAACCGTAACTCGTTTTCTTAAGGCTTTCTTCAGAAAGCTTTTCTCTCACCTGTTCAATCGGAGGTATATCAGGTGTTCCTAAACTCAAATCAACAAATGATTGATCAGTTAATTTTTTCTTTTCAGCTGCTTGTTTTACTCGGTTAAAAATGCCCGGCTTAAAATCCTTCATTCTTTCAGATGCCTTAATATTCATATATCTCGTCCTTTACAATTATTTAGTGCATTGGGAAAAACACTAATTGGATAACAAAAATAATACCAAATAAATATATGATAGCGGGTACTGTTTTAGCTTTTCCTGATGCTATTTTTAGTAATGGGTAAATTATAAAACCCATCGCAATACCAGTTGCAATACTTGAAGTTAATGGCATAGTTAAGATAATTGCAAACGTTGGAAATGCTTCATCGAACTCACTCCACCTTACTTTTGCTAAACCATTCATCATATAACTTCCTACAATAATCAGTGCAGGTGCTGTAATCGCAGGTACATCAGCAATCGTAGCAACGATTGGCGAAAAGAATAATGCAACCAAAAATAATATTGCCACAACGACAGATGTTAAGCCTGTTCGTCCACCAGCAGCTACACCTGAAGAAGATTCGACATAAGCACTTGATGGCGTTGAACCTAAACTTGCACCAACTGTTGAAGCAACAGCATCTGCTGTTAATGCAGCACTTGCTTTTGGTAAATGACCATTTTTCATTAAGCCTGCCTGTTCAGCTACACCTATCATAGTACCTGTTGTATCGAAAATTGTAACAAGTAAAAAGGCAAAAATAACGCCATATAATCCATGCGTAAAGACTCCTGCTAAATCAAAATCAAAAAACACAGGCGTTGGAGGTAAGGACACGATGCCGTCAACTTCTAGCATACCTAGAAAATAAGCAATTATTGCTGTAAAAAACATACCAATAAATAAAGAACCACGTATATTTCGTGCTGTTAAAATTAATGTTAAAAAGATACCAAAAATTGCAAGTGCAGTCATTGGTTCTGTCACATCACCAAAGGCAACATAAGTCCCTTCATCTGGAACAACAATTCCTGACATGCGCAAGCCTAGAAAGGCAATAAACAGTCCAATACCAGCAGTGATACCAATTTTTAGAGGGACAGGGATTGAATCCAGTAATAATTCTCTAAATTTTGTAAAAGCTAGTAATAAAAATAAGACACTCGCAAAAAACACTGCACCTAAAACGGTTTGATAACTAACACCCTGAACAGCTACAACACTTGCAAAATAGGCATTCATTCCCATACCCGGGGCGATAGCAATCGGATAATTCGCAAAAAATGCCATAATTAATGTCCCAATTACAGCTGAAACAATTGTGGCAATAAACACTTGATCAAATGGAACACCCGCGGCCGAGAGAATAGAAGGGTTAACAATAATAATGTAAGCCATTGTAACAAACGTCGTAAGGCCAGCAATTGTTTCTGTATAGATATCTGTATTTAATTCTTTTAATTTAAAAAAGTCTTTCATTTGGTCACCAGCTTATATTTTTTTAGTATTGAAAAGTATTCAAATTATTGTCTACAAAGTAAAATTTACATCAAATCCACAAAACAAAACAGGCGAGATGCCCATGCAAGCGAGTATATTCTAGTTGCCACGGCATATAAAATCTTACTTTCCAAACCTTGTCTGAATATCCGTCTTAAATAAAACTAACAGAACCATTTTACCTAACCTACATAAATTATACAATCATTATTAGCGTTCATATAATGTATAATAACCATAAAAACACTCATACATTTAAATGTATGAGTATTGTGTTATCCAATATAATCTATTAATAAATCATATATTTCTTTAGTTTTTTCTCCTACTTGCCCATTACTAATCTTTTTACCATCGATTTCACAAATAGGCATAACTTCTGATGTGGTTGAAGTAATAAAAACTTCATCCGCTTCAAAAAGCTCATTCTTAGTAAACTCGACTTCTTCGACTTCTAAATCATTCTCTTTAAACAGTTTTAATATGCGCTGACGTGTAATTCCATTTAATATCATATTATTAACTGGATGTGTTTTGTAAACCCCATCTTTAACAATAAACACGTTTGTCGAAGTTCCTTCTGTTACTATGCCATCGCGAATAAATATGCCTTCAAAAGCTTCATTATCATTTGCTTTTTGCTTCATCATTACATTATATAAAAGATTTAAGCTTTTTATATCACAACGTAACCATCTTAAATCTTCAACTGTAATAGCAGTTACACCAGTTTCTTGTTTCTCTTTAGGACGCGTAAAATCAAGAGGGTAAGCTACGAGATGTGATTTTACTGTACGGTCATAATTATGCTTTCTTGGTGCTACTCCACGTGTCACTTGGAAATAAACGCCACCGTCTTCTACATCATTTTCAGCAATCACTTTTTCAATTGCGCTTTTTAATTCTTCTACTGTATAATCAAGTGTTAAATCTATTTCTTTAGCACTTCTAAATAGACGTTTAACATGGCTATCTAATTCATAGACTTCACCTTCATAAACTCTAACTACTTCATAAACGCCATCTCCAAATTGGTAACCTCTATCTTCAATATCAATCGAAGTATCTTCTCTATCGATGATTTCTTTATTAATTAATATTTTCATTTGATTATCTCCTTATTAATAACTCGAATTTGGATAAATAATGTTCTGTATCACTACTTAATATATCATAAATAAATTTTCTAAACCACGATAATTATCTGAAAATAACAAAAGCTAATTCTCTCTATTCTTTTTAACAAGATCAATAAACACTTCTAAAATACGTGTTTTGAATTCTGATTTTGTAATTAATGAAAACTCTCGGGCAAGAGGCAGCCCCTCTATTTTATTTATTTTTAAATGATTATTGTCTACCTCTCTTTTAATCACCCACTCAGACATCAAACTAATACCTAAGTTTGCCTCAACTGATGACTTAATAAGTTGTGTGCTGCTAAATTCTAATAAATTTTTTGGTGTAATATTTAACTTTTTAAAATATTTATCAGTTACTTCTCTCGTCCCAGAGCCTGATTCTCTAACAATCCACGTTTCTTCAGTAAGATTTTTTTCATTAATCATATAATCTGCAGCAGAAACTAAGACAAGTGAATCATTTACTAATGGGTCAATCACCAAGTCATTATAATCAAGCTGACCTTCAATAATGCCTATATCAATTTGATAATTATTAACTAAATCTGCAATATTTTTTGAGTTACCAATTGTAATAGATGGGTGAATATTAGGATAAGCTTGTTTCATTTTGGCTATTATTTCAGGTAGCTTATATTCCCCGAATGTATAACTTGCCCCTATTTTCAACTTACCACTAGCTTTTTCTGTAAGATCATCAACTAATGAATTCATTTGGATATAAAGGCCATTTATTTCTAGCGCATATTGGTAAACTATTTCTCCTGCTTTGTTTAAACGAATATATTTATTAGTTCGTTCAAGTAGTCGTGTGTCAAATTTTTCTTCAAGTGCTTTTATATACTGGCTTACTGCAGGTTGAGTCATATGTAGTGATTCTGCCGCACGTGAAAAACTGGCCTGTTCAACTACTTCAATAAAAACTTGTAAATGAATATCCAATTTATCCTCCCCCAATCTGCATCATTACATTTTACTTATCATACCTATTATAATAAATTATTTCACTTATCGTCAAATGAGGTTTATTCTATAAATGGAGGGAACAATATGACAACTACTAATCAATCTCAAAAGTACTTTTTCGGTGGCATTTTATTTACATTTTTTATAGCATTATTAGGATTTCTACTCGCCTTTTTACCATTATTTAATCAAATCGGTCAACTGGCCTCAGCTATTTTAATTGCTGTTTTATATAGACAGTTTTTCGGTTACCCAGAAATATTAAGATCTGGGATTAATTTTTCGTCAAAAAAATTACTTAGACTTGCTATTATTTTATATGGAATAAAATTAAACATTTCTGTTGTCTTAAATGACGGACTAGGTATTTTATTCCGCGACGTACTCGTGATCATTTTTGCAATCAGTCTTACTGTTTGGCTAGCTAAATTACTTAAAGCGGATAAAATGATTTCTTTACTTGTTGGAATTGGGACTGGAGTTTGTGGAGCCGCTGCAATTGCAGCCATTGCACCAATTGTTAAATCTAAAGATGAAGATACTGCCATTAGTGTTGGTATTATTGCTTTGATGGGAACTGTTTTTGCAATAGGTTATACGATTTTACGACCAATCCTTCCACTCGAAGCACTTGATTATGGGGTTTGGTCTGGGATGAGCTTACATGAACTCGCTCACGTTGCAATTGCTGCTGAGCCTGCAGGAGAAGATGCAACTGCAATTGCCTTACTTGCTAAATTAGGTCGTGTCTTCTTGCTTATTCCATTATCATTTATTTTTATTTTCATAATGAATAGAAAACAAAAAAGTGATGAATCAGCTAAAATTGAATTGCCATGGTTTTTACTAGGCTTTATTATCCTTAGTTTGATTGGAACGTATGTTTTAGGCGATATCATTCCTGTTTCTGAAAGTTTCTTAAACGCTGTTTCAGTTGTCACTTCTTGGCTACTTACAGCAGCGATGGTTGGACTTGGATTGAATGTTAGTTTAAGAGATTTAAAAGAACGTGCTTTAAAACCACTACTTGCGATGACTATTGCATCTATTGGTTTATCTATTTTCACTTATTTCATCATATAACTTTATTATAAACAAAAAACAGCTCTTAGTAGCTGTTTTTTGTTTTAAAATTTTAATATGCACTATATGCTGCGTTTATTCCTGCTAATCTTCCAGTTACAAATGAAGAAGTAATATTATATCCACCAGTATAACCATGAATATCTAATATTTCACCTGAGAAATAAAGTCGCTCTGTTAACTTAGAACCCATTGTTTTAGGGATAATCTCTTTAGTTGATACCCCACCACCCGTAACAAATGCTTTTTCAATAGATAGCGATCCATTTACAATAAACTTAAAATGTTTTATATCATTTAAAATATTTTGTAATACTTCTTTTCTTAAGTTACCACACTTTAACTCGTCTGAAACGCTATGTTTTTTTAATATGAACTCTAAAAAACGTTCAGGAACAAATCCCTTTAAAGTATTTTTAACTACTTTTCTTGGGTTTTCTTGCATTAACCGGTTCACTTCTTTTAATAATTCACTCTCAGTTAAGTCGGGACGTGTGTCTAAATGCATTTGAACAGCTTCGTGACCTTTCATTAATTCTTTAACCACAAATTGAGAGCAACGCAAGACAGCAGGACCTGAAATACCAAAATGAGTGAATATCATATCCATTTGATGGGTAATAATTGGCTTACCATTTTCATTTAGTACAGACAATGCAACATTACGCAAAGATAACCCCTGCAAAATTTTGGACTGGATAAACTTTTCATCAGAGGTTAAAGCTACTTCTGTTGGATAGAGTTCAGTAATCGTGTGACCTGCCTCTTTCGCCCAAGCGTAACCATCGCCTGTTGACCCTGTATGTGGAACAGACATTCCACCCACTGCAATCACAAGTGAACGCGTTTTAATCTGCTCGCCACTTTTTAAATTAATCGTATGGTAATCTTCCGAGTATGTTATATTCTTTACTGGCGTTTCGAGATGAACAGTGACATTTAATTCTTTTAATTTATTAATTAATGTATCGACAACTGATTTTGCAGAGTTAGATACAGGAAACATACGGCCATGGTCTTCCTCTTTTAACGCCACGCCTAGCCCTTCAAAGAAATCAATAATATCATAATTATCAAAAACAGAAAGAGGGCCATATAAAAATTTACCATTCCCTGGAATATGTTTAATTAATTCATCTTGCGGTAGCCTATTTGTCACGTTACAGCGTCCACCACCAGAAATAGCCAATTTATTTCCTAGTTTTTTACCCTTTTCTAACAGTAATGTACGCGAACCCATTTCAGCAGCTGATATTGCAGCCATTAAACCTGAAGGTCCACCTCCGATTACAACAACATCATATTTCAAAATTTTCAAGTCCTTTCTAAATTAGGGTAATCTAACTCATCAGCTGGAAAGATATTTCAATCACCTACCGATTATAATTTACTTTACACTTTTACATCAACTTTTTCTAAGAAGAATGTCCTAAGTTCTTGCCAATCATTCATTCTCACATCATAAGACACGTGTACATTATGGGCAGCTGTAAACAATATTCCACTGTCTTGGAATGCATTTAATTGATAGATATGATCATCTATTAAGTAATCTGCTTTAATCGTACTTTTATCGCCACAAAACACAAAAAAGTTTGGGTTCAAAAATGGAAAGTGTTCTTGTAACCAATCATATTTAGCAACAAATGAATTCGGTGATAGCATTGCAGCTGTAGCAATTATAATCTCGTAATGCTCTGCTAATTCTTCTAAAATTTCCTGAGAATCTTTAATTACTGGTAAACTTCTAAAAAAAGAATCTGTATTCACAATATCAAAAATGTCATCTGCTAACTCTGGATATAACTTTTGGATATGCGTTCCATATAAATCTTCGTTTGTGAGTTTTAAATCAAATTTCTCATTCACTCGTTTCATAAGTTCGCCACTATAATCAGCTAAAACTTCGTCCATATCAACTGCTATTCTCTCCATATCCATCGACTCCTTTTTAATTTCAATCAACTTAAGAACACACCACCATATATAAGTGCACCTATAATAACAAATGCCGGGCTCACTTTTTTAACCTCTAAGAAAAAGTAACCAGACACTATGATAATAATCGTATGAATAACGCCTATGTCTATTGTTGAGTCAGCGATAAACTGATAAGTCATCACTGCTAGCAAGACACCAATTGTTGGTCTAATCACTTTTGTTAAACGTTTAACCCTTGGAGAATCTTTGTATTTCATTAAAATACTCATTAAAACAATTAACAATATTAAAGTAGGCGCAACTGTAGCAAAAAGACTAATTAACGCCCCTAATATACCTGCTTGATCATACCCGATAAAAGCAGCCATCTTTGTTGCAATCGGACCTGGAAGCCCATTTCCAAAAGCCACAACCTCACTAAATTCTTTATTTGTTAATAAACCATAATTATCGACTACTTCTTCTTTTAATAAAGGTAAAGTCGCAGGTCCGCCACCGTAACCTAACATATTCGCAATAAAATTCGCATAAAATAATTCCCAATAAATCATCATTTTCTGACCTCAATCTTCGTTCTTACATTTGCAGTCAGAGCGTAAATAATTAAACCAATTATCACAACTGCTGGATGAATACCTAGAAGTTGAATTGTAATCAGACTTAAAGCGATCAATATAATAGTGTAACGCAAACCTAATAGCTGATGAGACATTTTAAAAAAATCCCAAGCTAACACACCAATCATAACACCGGCGATAGGCAAGACACCCTTAAACATTCCTTCTACCCAGGCTACGTCATCAAATGACTTTAAAGTGGTGAGTAAGACAATAATCATAATGGCTGTAGGGAAAACAGTTGCAATTACTGCATTTAACATACCCCAGAACCCTTTAACTCGCCAACCTATATAACCTGCCATCTTAGTATTAATTGGTCCTGGTAAAGTGTTTGCTAAAGCTAAAGTATCAGAAAACATCTCTTCATCTAATAATTTATACTTATCAACGATTTCATTTTTCATCAAAGGAATGGCAGCTAATCCACCACCATAACCAAGTAAGTTCGCTCTCAAAAAAGCGATAAATAAACTTTTATGCAATGTTATCACTTCCTTTTAAATAAGTTTACCGATTTCTATATAAAATGCAATGGTTTCAAGTGGATTATCAACCTCTCACTAATAATTCTAAATTAAGTGAATAAAAAACTGATTTTCTTTTTATTTTTAGTGTTTTTAATGAAATTCATTTTACATATACCATGCTAACAGTGTATATTACATGTAGACATACATATTAAATTAACTGTAAAAAGTTATAAGGAGCGGTTATTGTGGAAAGAGTTGTTGGAACAGTTGCAAGAGGGCTACGTGCACCAATTATCAATGAAGGCGATAATATTGTTGATTTCGTTGTTGATAGCGTTATGAAAGCACAAGAAGTCGAAGGTTTCGAAATTAATAATAAAGACATCATTTCGATTACTGAATCAATTATAGCACGTGGACAAGGAAACTATGCAACAGTCGACGACATTGCTGAGGATGTAAAGTCAAAATTTGGTAATGAAGATACAGTCGGAGTTATATTTCCTATCTTAAGTCGAAATCGTTTTTCTAACTGTTTACATGGTATTGCTAAAGGCGTTAAGAAAATTGTTTTAATGCTAAGCTATCCATCAGATGAAGTTGGAAACCAATTAGTCGAACTTGAAGCACTTGATGAAAAAGGCATTAACCCATTAACTGACGTTTTAACTGAAGAAAAATTCCGTGAACATTTTGGCTATAATAAACATGTATTTACGGGTGTAGATTATATTGATCATTATAAAGAAATCATTGCTAAACAAGGCATTGAATGTGAAGTTATCTTCTCTAACAATCCGAGAAGTATTCTTGATTATACAAAAAATATTTTAACATGCGATATTCATGGACATGAAAGAACTAAAAAAGTTTTAAAATTACATGGTGGAGAAAAAGTGTATAGCTTAGCTGATATCCTAGCAAAATCAATCAACGACAGTGGTTATAATGAGGATTATGGTTTACTTGGTTCTAATAAATCCACAGACACTGAAGTAAAACTATTCCCTAGAAATTCACAACCAATTGTTAATGAAATTCAAGCTAAAATGAAAGAACTCACTGGGAAAGTTGTTGAAGTAATGGTTTACGGAGACGGTGCGTTTAAAGATCCTGTAGGTAAAATTTGGGAACTTGCTGATCCTGTTGTATCTCCTGGTTTTACAAGCGGTCTTGCTGGTCAACCAAATGAAATTAAATTAAAATACCTAGCAGATAATAACTTCTCAGACTTACGTGGTGATGAATTAAAAGCTGCTATTTCTGACTTTATGAAAGACAGAAAAGACGTTGAAGAAAGCGACTCAGTTGAAGCACAAGGCACAACCCCTAGAAAATTAACTGATTTAATCGGCTCATTATCTGATCTTACTTCAGGTAGTGGAGACAAAGGCACGCCAATCGTTTATATCCAAGGTTATTTTGACAACTTTATTGCATAAAAAAAAGATTGCCCACTGAAAAGTGAGCAATCTTTTTTTATTCTAATAGATCTGGTTGTTCTTTCACAATCATTTCCCATAAAGGTTGAAATTGTTCTCTACCAGATTGCGCGGAACCTTCAATTTCATGAGTTTGAGTCGCAATTTCTGGACTGATTTCAATCGGCTCACTTAACATATGAGCATATACATGCTCACGACAGCTGCGTTCTAATAAAATAAACCACCAAGCTGCTTCTGCTACACTTCCACCAACTGTTAATAAACCATGATTTTTTAAGATTGAAGCTTTTTTATCTTCTAACGCTTGAGCAATTCGCTCTCCTTCTTCACCTTCATAAACAATTCCTGTGTAATCATCAAATAATGTCAAGTCATTATAAAAAGCACATGAATCTTGTGTTAATGGTTTAATTTTCTTTCCAGTAGTTGACCAAATCTGTCCATAAGTTGTGTGCGCATGTGCTGCCGCAATAGCATCCGGTCTCGCTTCATGTACAGCTGAGTGGATAACCAATGCTGCTGCGTTAACAGGACTGTCTCCCTCAACAACTTCCCCAGCCTCGTTAACACGCACAAGGTCTGATGCTTTAATATGACTAAAATGCATCATATATGGGTTGACCCAATAACTATCAGTGAATTCTGGATCTCTTACTGTAATATGTCCTGTCACTCCATTATCGAAACCAAATTTCGAAAATAATCTAAAAGCTGCTGCTAATTGGTTCTTCCTAAAAGTTCTTTCATCTTCAATTGATTTATTTCCATACTCTAACATCGTAATATGTCCCCTTTTTAAAATTTATATGCTTCTTTTTTAAACATAAGGCTAACTCCCACAAATGCAATTAATGATAATCCTACTGGAATCGTTACTGTATGTACACCAAGTAGTGGCTCGTTCACTTCATTATAGAAATGAATAATAATATAAGAACTAATCCCCATTACCATTGAAGCTATTGCTCCATTCGCATTAGCATACTTCCAATAAAGACCTAATATAAGTGGCCAAACAAATGCTGCTTCAAGTCCACCAAAAGCAAATAAGTTCAGATAAATTAATAATTCAGGCGGATTTAAAGCCATTAAGAAAGCAACAATCCCTATTACTGCAGTTACACCCATACTTACTTTTTTGACATGGCTCATTGAAGCTTCAGGTTTAACATAATTCATATAGAGATCTTTTACCACTGAAGAACTCACAAGTAATAATAATGAATCAAGCGTGGACATCATAGCGGCTAAAGGTGCTGCTAAAACAATTCCCGCAAGCCAGCCTGGTAAAACATCTAAAGCAATAAGCGGGATAACTTGGTCTGCAATTTCGATACCTGGTAAAATTGGCCTAGCAAAAACCCCGATTAAATGCATATTCAACATAATAAAACCAACTACAATTGTACCGATAACTAACGCTCGGTGCATCGATTTTGAGTCTCGGTAAGACATTGCTCGAACTGCTACTTGTGGCAATGCGACAACACCTACACCGACTAATATCCAGAAAGATGACACATAAAGTGCTGTCAGTTGTCCATCTTCACCATAAGGAGTGATTAAATTAGGATTTTCAGAAACAAGATCTGCGAATATATTCTCTAATCCGCCTCCTGCAATGATAACAGCGATTAAAAGAATTAAAGTTCCAAAGAACATAACAATTCCTTGCAATGTATCTGTTAGAGCAACAGCTCGAAAACCACCAATAACAACATAAATAACGACAGTTAATGTGAAAATGAATAACGCACTACTATATGAGAGGCCAGTTAATAATTGAATTAAGTAAGCTCCACCAACCCATTGTGCTGCCATAGCCGAAAACAAGAAAATAATAATGCTAAATGCAGAAAGAATAACGACCGTATGGCTTTTGTAACGTTCTTTCAAAAAATCAATTAATGTAATTGCTTTAAAACGTCGGGTAACTATTGCAAATTTCTTTCCTAAGATAAGAAGTACAAAGTACCCTGTAGCGACTTGAGTCATTGAAAGTAACACCCAACCTAAACCGATTGAATAGGCCGCACCTGGTCCGCCTAGAAAACTTGAAGCACTTCCGTAAGTAGCAACCATCGTCATTGCTAGAACCAATCCACCTAGTTCTCGACCACCTAAAAAGTAATCACTCAAAAACGATTTAGAAGAAGATAATTTACGACTTGACCAAAAACCAATCATAAAAACAAGGATGGTAAAAATAAGTAGCGGGATAATAACACTCCAATTTACTGTCACTCATCTTCACCTTCGTCTTCAAATGGAATGTCTACTAAAACAAATTTAGCGACAAGCCAAACTAAAATAACCATGACAATAAACCCTACAATACTACTCATAAAAAACCATGCAGGAAAGCCAAATATATAAGTATATTCATGAGGGTTTCCTGAACCAAGACCATAAGCAAACCCATACCACCAAAGAATATTAAATAGTGCTAATGCACAACCTATCAATGCTTCTCGGTGAGCTATTTTAAAATGATACAAGTCATTATACTCTTGTTTCATTTATACCCCTCCTCCATTAAATCACTTGAAGCACAATAGCTCTCCCCTAACAATTATTGTTCCAACTTATGAGTTATGTTAAACTAAATTCAACTTTAAGGTAGCTATTTAATGAACCGAAAAATTAATGGTATTCGGTAATGTTCCCCATTATATGCTTTAAATAAAGCAATGAGCGTGAAAACAAAATACATAATCGCTAATATAGGTACGATAATAAAACCGATTAAAATAATCATTAATAAACTACCTATAAATATATACACTGTATAAGATATAAAGAAGTTAAAATATTCTTTACCATGAAAATCAACGAATTCAGAATCATCTTTTTTAATAATCCAAATAATTAATGGTCCTATAATTGCTGTAAAAAAACTAATCAAATAAATAAACATTCCCATCGTTCTATCATCTTGGCTTGGTGGTTTAACTTCATTTATAATAATATCATCCAAAATAAACACCTCCATATGCATATTTTACATTAATTAATTACTTAATACTAGATTTTTTTACTTATACAATAAGAAGGAGCAATGTCTATGTTTAATTTAATTAAAACCGATTGGAAAGATATTTTAAAAAAAGAATCAGAAAAAACTTACTTTAAAAATCTAGAGCTTTTTTTAAACGAAGCATATGAAAACAAACAAATATTCCCTAAATATCAAGATATCTTTAATGCCCTTAATACCACGCCTTACAAAGATGTAAAAGTTGTTATCTTAGGACAAGATCCCTACCATGGCATAAACCAAGCACACGGCTTGAGCTTTTCAGTGAAACAAGGGAATAAATTACCGCCCTCATTAAATAATATTTTTAAAGAACTTACTGATGACTTAGACGTCAAAAAACCTGAACAAGGTGATTTAACCGCTTGGGCAAAGCAAGGTGTACTTTTATTAAATACGGTACTAACTGTTGAATCTGGCAAAGCTAATTCACACGCTAAACAGGGTTGGGAACGATTTACCGATGAAATTATTTTAAGTTTAAATGAAAAAGAACACCCTATTATTTATATTCTATGGGGCGCGCACGCTCAAAAGAAAATAAAGTTAATTGATACAAATAAACACTTTATTATCAAATCTGTTCACCCAAGTCCTTTGTCTGCTTATCGGGGATTCTTTGGCAGCAAACCTTTTTCAAAAACGAATAACATTTTACACGATTTAAACCTAAAAGAAATAAACTGGGAATTATAAAACTTTAAGCGATTTTATTTTTTAATACGAAACTTATTAAGCCATTTACTATAATACCAATAACAGTTCCAGAGAATACAACATTTAGATCAACTAGTGAAAAATCAACTAAAACTAAAGACATAACAAGTACTATGACAGGCGATAAGGCAGAAATCATAATTGAAATCATCCGATCTCGACTAATAAGTAAACTTAAACCATAGAAAATAACACTAACTATAACGCCAACAATAATCGGAATGAAAGTTTCCATATTTTCACCTCAACTTTAAATTAATAACTTTCAGTATAACATTTATATGTCTGGTTACCATTCAATTTTTATTATTTTTTCTCTTAGACTTTTCCGGGAATTATTAATCACCTATACAAACATCTAACTTAATTTTGTTTATTTGGTATTTTTTATGTTTAATAATTTAAAATATTATGTTAGTTAAGTTCTATTTGTGACGGTTATTTGAATCATTTCTTAATTAAGTGAGATTTACAGAACTAATGTTTTAGATATGTTATTATTTAGTTTGGATGTCATTTATTTTATCTAAGAAGGAATGATTTAATGTCGAATAAAAAATTTACTGGTGCTTTAAATAAGAAACGTAATTATCGCCCATTTGTTATTACTCTTTCAATTATTTTAATCGGGGCAATTGGTGTCTTGTCTGGGTTACCAGGTTATGAAAACTTTGATGCATTTGATATCACTATTTTGCCATTATTAAATGCTATTTTTAATTCTTTCACTTTCATATTCCTAGTGATTGCTTTAATCGCAATTTTGAAAAGAAATGTTAAAGTTCATTTAAGTTTCATCTATGCTGCTTTTACAACTACTTTCCTATTTTTAATCACATACGTCACTTTCCATTTCCTTGCACCTTCAACACCTTTTGGGGGTAGCGGATTTGTAGCTGGGTTATATTACTTTGTGTTAATTACACATATTGTTTTAGCAGCAGCAATTGTGCCACTTGCTTTGACAAGTATTACGCGCGCTTGGAATGGTGAGGTAGAAAGACATAGAAAGATAGCACGTATAACAATGCCTATCTGGTTATATGTAAGCTTCACAGGTGTGTTAGTTTATATCTTAATTTCACCATATTATTAAAAAAACTGAGACGATATTTCGTCTCAGTTTTTTTATCTACATATTTCACAGCGACTGATTATTTTACCATCATAATTCAACTCTAAACGATCGTTATTTTTAAGTGGACCTACTCCAGCTGGTGTTCCTGTAAAAATAAGATCCCCTTTTTTTAGTCCTACATGGTTAGCTAAATACTGAATCATTGCATCTAGACTAAACGTCATTTGGTTGATTTTTCCTGCTTGAACAACTGTCTCATTTATTTTTAAACTAAATTCTTTTTCACGTAAAACAGATTCTGTTGGAAACTCAACGGCTTTAGATATAATTGCTGCATTTTTGAACCCTTTGGAAAGTAACCAAGGTAGACCCGCTTCTTTTAATTTTTGTTGTTCATCTCGCAACGTCAAGTCTAATCCGATATACATTTTACTCACTAAATCATCTACGCCAAGCCCCGCTTCATAATCACGATCTATCTCAAGAACAATTTCTACTTCATGATGTACCTCACCTTTATTACTTGGTAATATAATCTGATTATCCTCTGCTTTAACTAACGCATGTGTTGGTTTACTAAAAATAAGAGGCTGTTCTGGCATCTTATTATTTAATTCTTTAACATGGTCTGCATAATTTCTACCAATGCAATAAATATTTTTTATATGCTTCATTTTTATCCCTCTTTTAGTGACGTATTTGGCCTTGCCCTTTGATAATAAACTTACTTGATGTTAATGCTTGAAGTCCCATTGGGCCTCGTGCATGAGTTTTTTGCGTACTAATTCCCATTTCTGCCCCGTACCCAAATTCAGCACCATCTGTGAAGCGCGTAGAGGCATTATGATAAACAGACGAAGCATCCACACCTTGAAGGAAGGCATTGGCATGTGATTCATTCTCAGTCACGATTGCTTCTGAGTGGCCTGTGCCGTATTGATTAATATGTTCAATAGCATGTATATAATCAGGCACCACTTTAATACTCACTTCATTACCTAAATACTCTTTATACCAATCTTCCTCTGTTGCCAGTTCACTCTCTGCAAATTTAGAGTGAATTTGCTCATCTGCATGAAGGATTACATTTTCAGCAACCAGCTCATTTAATAAATTTTCTCCAAAACGCTCATATGACTCTGGGTGAATTAAAACTGTCTCTATTGCATTACAAACGGAGGGACGTTGGAGTTTCGCATTTTTAACAATATCTATACTCATTTTTTCCTCAGCCGATTCATCAAGATAAACGTGACAATTCCCAGCTCCTGTTTCAATAACTGGTACAGTCGCTTCTTCTAAAACAACCTTGATTAAACTCGCACTCCCTCTTGGGATTAACACATCTAGATACGCGTTTAATTTAAAGAATTCTTTAGCTGCCTCTCTGCTTATATCTTCAATTAGCTGCACAGCATTTTTAGGTATATTACTTTTCTCTAAAGCTTTATGAAGTGACGTTACAAGTGCTTTATTTGAATGGATTGCAGAAGAACTTCCTCTTAAAACAACGGAATTACCAGTTTTGAGAGACAATGTTGCTGCATCGATTGTCACATTAGGCCTCGCTTCATAAATCATCCCAATAACACCAATAGGGACGCGTGTTTTTTCAATTAACAAGTTATTATCTTTTTTGACTGTTTCAAACACCTCACCGATTGGATCAGCTAATTCTACCAAATCAAGGACAGCATCAGAGATCCCTTTAATACGTGCTTTATCAAGTAATATTCGGTCGAGAATTGCTTCTGTCAATCCAACCTCTCTCCCACTTATAATATCTTGTTGGTTTGCTTCTAAAATAACCGCTTCATCTTTAAGTAATTGTTCAGCAATTAATTGAAGTGCTTGATTTTTTTCATTTGTTGTTTTGCCACCTAAAATATAACTTGCTTCTTTGGCTAACTTACCTTTTTTATTAACTTCACTCATTTATAATTCCCCCTCAATTAGATTTCAATCCAGCGATTTCGGTGAATAACCTCAACTGCCGGTATATAATTTCCAGATTTGCTTTCTTGTTTATGTCTGATTATCTCATTTCTCACTTCTTCAGCACTATAGCTAACTTCACCTTTTCCTAAACGGCTGTTCTTTCCATAAACTTCAACCACGTCCCCCTTCTGAAATTGACCTTCAACTTTCGTGATCCCTACAGGTAATAAACTACATCCTGATTCAATAATGGCCGTTTCCGCTCCTGAATCTATATAAAGTTTGCCTGCAGACTCAGAATGAAGTGCAATCCATTGGCGATTGGTATTAATGGCTCGTACTGAGTCACCTGTTATATACGTTCCGTCACCTTGCCCTTTTAGAATGTCTATTAATTTATTGTCTCCCGTTCCAACTCCTATAAAAACAGATGTCCCTAAAGATAAGGCGCGTTTTGCTGCAACTAATTTCGATTTCATGCCACCAGTTCCAACATTTGAACCTGAACTTTCAGTTGATAAAATCATTTGATCTGTAATGACGTTTAAGTTACTTATTTTTTGGGCATTTGCATGTAATTTAGGGTTTTTATCATAAATACCATTAACATCTGTTAAAATAATTAATTCATCAGCATGGATAAAACCACTAACAAGTGCCGAAAGCATGTCATTATCTCCAAAAGTTAATTCATCAATCACTACTGTGTCATTTTCATTAATAATTGGAAGTATGTTCCTAGCTAATAGCTCTGAAATCGTTCTAAATGCATTGCCGTAACGCTCTTTATCAGCAAAGTCCCCTCTAGTCAGCAATATTTGAGCGGGTATAATACCAAATTCACTAAATTTTTCAATATAAGACTGAATCAATAAGCTTTGGCCGATTGCTGCTGCAGCTTGTTTTCCTTTTAGTGTTTCAGGACGAGAAGCATAACCTAAACGCGCAAATCCTGAAGCAACAGCTCCTGAGGATACTAAGACAACTTCATGATTAGCTTTTTTTAAATGCGCTAATGCCCTTACATGGTCTGTAAGTTTTGCTTCATCTATCGCCCCTCGTTCATTTGTTAAAGAACTACTACCTATTTTTACAACGATGCGTTTTTTAGTCATTAATATACTCCCTAAATATGTTTTTTAATAAATAATTATATACTAAAAAATAAAAAAGCCCTCTCATCCTATAAAGGACGAAAGAGCTTAGCTTCCGTGGTACCACCATCATTTGAGTACTTAAATAATACTCCTCTACTCATAACGCTTGAGACTGCGCCAAGTTTTCACATGGACTTATGAGAAAGACAGGTTCAATTATAGTCAGTATGGAATCTTTCAGCTTATAAATTCCACTCTCTACACTCACTTTAATAATCTACTCGTTCTCTCTACCGTTTAGATATAATTAATTGCTTTCATTATCACCAATAACTAAGGATTTGTCAAACTATTCAAAAATACGTTATTCTATTTTAGTTCTGTTGGGAAGGTAAATAAGTCAATATCCCAAGCGATTGGTAATAAGTAATAGACTGCTAAAGAAACCAAGAATATCCCCACAATGTTTAAAAAGAATCCAGCTTTAGCCATGTCAGGCAAGCGTATGTAACCGGATCCGAAAACTACAGCATTAGGCGGTGTTGCAACAGGGAGCATAAAGGCACAAGATGCACTAACAGCCGCGACAATCATAACCGAGTAAGGATGAATGCCAAGAGCAAAAGCTAAGGCTGCCATGATTGGGAACATCATTGAAGCAGTCGCTGTATTCGATGTCACTTCTGTTAAGAAAATAACTAATGTACCAACGATAATTAAGACAAGGAATAAATTAACTCCTTGTAAACTAACGAGTTGCTCACCCATCCATGCTGACAAGCCTGACTCAACAAATCCTGCTGCAATCGCAAGACCTCCTCCAAATAAAAGGAGAATACCCCACGGTAATTTAAGAGCTGTATTCCAATCAAGTAAGCGGTCGCCAGGTTTGTTTTTAGACGGAATAAGAAAGAGCACAGATGCTGCAATAAGAGCAATCATTGTATCGTCTATGTTCGGATTAATTTTTTGAAGTACAAACGAACGTAAAATCCATGACAGTGCTGCCAAAACAAAAACAATTAAAACAGCCTTTTCTTCAAAAGATGCTTTACCAAGTGAGGATTTTTCATTGGCAATTACTTCTTTTCCGCCTGGCAAGTTTTTAAAACCTGATGGATAAGCAAATTTAACCAAATAGACCCAAGCAATCAAGATAAACGTCCAAGCAACAGGTACGCCGAACAGCATCCATTTAGCAAAAGATAAATCAATTCCATAAGTTGTTTTAATTGCCCCAGCAAGTAATGTGTTAGGAGGCGTTCCAATTAGCGTAGAAATCCCCCCAAGTGAAGCAGAATAAGCAATTCCTAACATAAGTGCTTTTCCAAAATTAAAATTCTCTTTAGATGTATCAATTTCTGGACGGTCTTTTAACGCATCAGCTACTTAATAAATAATTGCTAGCCCAATCGGGACCATCATCATAGCTGTCGCAGTATTTGAAATCCACATTGATAAAAATCCCGTTGAAACCATAAAGC
Source organism: Pseudogracilibacillus sp. (assembly GCA_035301645.1). Classification (GTDB taxonomy): domain Bacteria; phylum Bacillota; class Bacilli; order Bacillales; family Amphibacillaceae; genus Pseudogracilibacillus. The sequence continues at coordinate 47,466 of DATGTX010000100.1, forward strand.
CTAATATAATTAAATTCGTATTAGTACCAACGACAGAAATGATTGACAAGGCAATACGGCGATGCAGATTCCATTTCTCCATTGCTAAAGCAATCATAAATCCGCCCATGAATAAGAAAATTGTTCCATTCCCATAGGCAGCAGTCGTAGCTTCTATGTCCAAACTATTTGTTAATGGGAATAATATAATTGGTAAAAGAGACGTCGCTGGAATTGGCACAGCTTCTGTCATCCACCAAATCGCAATCCAACTTGTACTTGCCAAAACAGCTCTCGCTTCTGGACTTAAGCCTTCTGGTGTAAATAAAAAAATTATTAAGAAAAATGATAGCGGTCCAATAATTAACCCCATTTTTTGAGCAAACTTATAACTTCGTGGTTCGCCATTATCCCCATTTTTGTTACTTTTATATAGATCTGATTTAGAACCATCTGTCAGACTTGTTTCTTTAGATGCATTTTTCGGCTTCACAAAGAAACTGAACATTTCTTTAATCTCATCATGCTTATCCCACAACCAATTCCAAGCTGTTACCACACTTATTCCTCCTAAATTTTTGTGTTTCTTTTCAAACAAGTCTATTATATAACAGAATAAGTTCGACAACGATCTTATCCTCTCAAATTAAAAAATTTAACTTGAATAAGTAAAAACTAAATTAATAATCTGGTTGGTGAGTGCTGTTTATAATATTTTTTTATTTCTAACTTTTAAGGCAAGTTTTGGATAATCAGTAATCATTGAAGTACAACCCATTTCAAAAAAACGTTCCATTTCTTTTACTTTATTAACGGTGAAAATTCGAATTGGAATCTGTTTTTCTTTAGCTAAAGTTATTAGTTCTTTATTTGTTAGTTTTTTTGAAGGATGTAGAGCTTCTATACCATACTCAGAAATATACTCTTCTGGTTGATTAATTTTTTTAGAATAAAGTAGTCCCAGTTTTACCTGGGGTGCTAATTTAGCTATTTTTGCTAAGCCGTCTACATTGAAAGAAGAGATAATTAATCTGTCACCTAAATGATAATTAGCTAATAAATTTAAAATATCTTTTTCATATTCAAAGTAAGTATCTTTACTATATTTCACTTCAATATTTAAAATTAAATGAGTTTTACTCGCCCAATCAAGGTATTCTTTTAGAGTTAAAATTTCTTCTTTCTTAGGATGATTTGGATGATTAGCGGCTGCATTTAATTGCTTTAGGTCTGCTAAATTATATTCAGAAACTTTCCCCTTACCATCTGTGGTTCGGTCGACTGTTTCATCATGAATAACAACTAACTGTTTATCTTTTGTAAAACGAACATCCATCTCAATGCCATCAGCCAAAGCCTTTTCCGCTTCTTTAAATGCTGTCATTGTATTTTCTGGATAATCTCCCGAGCTTCCTCGATGTGCGATAATTTCTACCATAAAATCACCTCATAATTCATTTTTATTGCAACCAATAATCTGGATCTAACATAGCCATTTCTTCAACAACATCGTCAATATCAGAAGGCGTGATATACATAATTGGATAATCATTTGCCTGTTCTGCTAACTTGTGAAAATAACGCGTGCTTTCTGGATATTCTGGATCCATTAAAATCAAACAGGCGTCACTTTTATTAATTAACCAAAGATCCCGCTCCTTGAACTGATAAGGAGCTTTGTAATCACCTAAATAAATCGCATCGTAAAAGTCAGCTGCTTGAATGAGTTCAGCATATTTTATCTTCATATCATCTGGCCAGCGACTATGATGGTTTTCAAATGCTGGTATAATTGCAAGCTTAATATCGTACGTTTTTTGCAATTCAAGCACTACTTCTGCAGTCCATAACTCAACACCTAATTGGCCTGAAGTAAGTATCCATTCAAGTCCTTCTTCAATCAAAGCAATCAATCTATTTTCAATACTTTTTTTTATATAGGTAATTTTTTCATCAGATTCTTTAAAAATTCCTAGTTCCATTGATTTATATCCAGTAACGGTAATAATTTTCATGCTTAAATTCCTCCTTTTTTCATTGTACCATTTATACTAGATAAAAATAAAACTCCTAACCAGTTTAATAGTTAGGAGTTAAAGTATGTTTAATATGCATCGTATTTGAGATCTTTTGAAATAATTAATTTTGGTTCTGTAGATTTTTCAACGTCTTCTAATGAAAAGCCTTCAGCAATTTCAACTAATTCTAAGCCTTCATTTGTTACATTAATCACTGCTCGTTCTGTGATGATTTGATCTATTACACCTATCCCTGTGAGTGGCAGCGAACACTCTTTTAATATTTTTGGAGTACCATCTTTTGTTGTGTGGTCCATAATTGTAATGACTTTTTTAGCACCATGAACTAAATCCATTGCGCCGCCCATCCCTTTAACAACTTTACCAGGAATCATCCAGCTCGCTAAATCACCATTTTCTGCTACTTCCATGCCACCAAGAATTGCCACATCGATATGACCGCCGCGAATCATAGCGAATGAAGTTGCATTATCAAAAAAGCTAGCACCCTCAATAGCAGTAACAGTTTCTTTACCTGCGTTTATCAAGTCTGGATCAACATCTGCTTCTAAAGGATAAGGTCCAATGCCTAATAAGCCATTTTCTGATTGTAATACAACTTGTTTATTTTCTGAAATGTGGTTAGCAACCATTGTTGGCATTCCAATACCTAAATTAACATAAAATCCATCTTTTAATTCTTTTTCTGCACGCTTTGCAATTGTTATTCGATTATTTTTTTTACTCATTTTTAAGCCTCCTTCACTGTTAGTCGTTCAATACGTTTTTCTTGCTTACCTTGAACGATACCTTGCACAAAAATACTTGGCGTATCAATCTCATCCGGATCTAATTCACCAACTTCAACAATTTCTTCTACTTCAGCAATCGTTATTTTTCCGGCTGTAGCCATATTTGGGTTGAAGTTTTGTGCTGTCTTTCTGTATACAAGATTTCCCATTTTATCTGCTTTCCAAGCCCTAACAAGACTAACATCAGCTGTAAACGATTCTTCAAGTAAATATTCTTTACCTTCAAAAACTTTTGTTTCCTTACCCTCTGCTATTCTTGTACCGACACCAGCCGGTGTATAAAAAGCAGGAATTCCCGCTCCACCTGCTCTGATTTTTTCAGCTAACGTGCCTTGAGGAACTAGTTCAACTTCTAACTCTTCATTTAAATATTGACGCTCAAACTCTTTATTTTCACCAACATATGATGCAATCATCTTAGAAATTTGTTTACCTTCTAATAGGAGTCCTAATCCCCAGCCATCAATTCCACAATTATTTGAAATAACTGTTAAATCTTTTGTACCCTTTTTTTGTAATGCTTGAATTAAGTTCTCTGGAATACCAACAATTCCAAAGCCACCAACCATAATTGTCATACCATCTTTGATATCTTCTACTGCTGTCTCAAAATCAGTGTATATTTTTTTCATTTTTTGTCCTCCTGGCTAATCTCTTTTTATCAGCGTTGCAATGCCTTGGCCGCCACCAATACATAATGTTGCGAGTCCATATTTACCATCACGACGTTTTAATTCATGAATTAACGTAACTAAAATACGTGTTCCACTTGCACCAATGGGATGACCTAAAGCAATCGCGCCACCATTAACATTAAGCTTTTCTGCAGGGAATTCAAGTGTTTTACCTACAGCTAACGACTGAGCAGCAAATGCTTCATTCGCTTCAATTAAATCTAAATCAGCAACTTTAAGATTCGTTTTTGCTAAAACTTTCTTTGTCGATTCAATAGGACCTAATCCCATCACTTTTGGATCGAGTCCAACACTTGCATTACCAGCAATCGTTGCAAGTGGTATTAAGCCTAACTCGTCAGCTTTTTTTCGACTCATCAATAAAACAGCTGCAGCGCCATCATTGATGCCTGATGAGTTTCCTGCAGTAACACTACCATCTTTTTTAAATGCAGGTCTTAATTTACCAAGACTTTCTTCAGTCGTACCCGGTTTGTTATATTCATCTTCAGAAACGATAACTGGTTCACCACGTCTTTTAGGTATTTCAACCGGGATCATCTCATCATTAAACTTACCCTCTTTTTGTGCTTTTGCAGCTTTTGCTTGGCTCATACTCGAGAATTTGTCTTGTTCTTCACGCGTTTGATTAAATTCGGTATTAATATTTTCAGCCGTTACACCCATATGATAATCATTGAATGCACACCATAAACCGTCTGTGATCATACTATCGACAGCCGTCTTATCACCCATACGGTAACCTTCTCGCGCACCTTCTAATAAATAGGGTGCTAGACTCATATTTTCCATACCGCCCGCTACAACCACGTCTGCTTCGTCTAACATAATTGATTGAGCCGCTAAATGAACTGATTTTAATCCTGATCCACATACTTTATTTATAGTAAATGCTGGTACATGATTAGGTAAACCTGCTTTTATTGAAGCTTGGCGAGCTGGATTTTGACCTAATCCTGCTTGCAAGACATTTCCCATAATAACCTCATCTACATCATCTATATTAATTTTTGATTCTTCTAAAACTGATTTTATAGCTAATGCTCCTAAATCTACTGCGCTTACATCTTTCAACGCGCCATTAAAAGCACCAATTGGAGTTCGTAACGCACTTACAATAACTACTTCATTTAATGTCATATGATTACTTCCTCTCGATTTGTCTTAACTCCTGCATAATATTTTACATGAGAGCGGTTTATAAGTAAAATGAATAATAAGAATAATAATTATTCGAAATTAGAATGAAGGTGAGTTTGTGGAGTTAAAAGAATTAAGTCATTTCATAGACGTCGTACGATATGGTGGTTATTCTCGAGCTGCAGAGAATATCTATGTCTCACAACCCACATTAAGTAAATCGATTAAAAAATTAGAATTAACTTTAAATGTTGAATTATTTGAACGTTCTACACGTAAATTAATTCTTACTGATGCTGGCAGCATTGTATATGGACAAGCACAAGAAATTCTTGGCAAAGCAGATGAATTAACAATGCTCTTAAATGATTTAGCACTTGTTCCAAAAGGTAAAATACACTTTGGTATTCCACCACTAATCGGTGCCTTGTTTTTCCCAGAAATTGCCCGTTCATTTGTAGGATTTAATCCAAAAATCAAGCTTGAATTAGTTGAACATGGAGCAAAAAGAATCGAGTCACTAATAGATGAAGGTAAAGTGGATATTGGTATCGTTGTTCTACCAACTGCCAAAGAAAAATTTAATATCTTCCCTTTCAAAAAAGAAATGTTTAAAGTTTTCTTACATACTGATCATCCTTTAGCACAAAGCGATAAGCTTACTTTAGCTGACTTGAAAAACGAAGACTTTATTTTATTTAATCCTGAATTTGCCTTACATGATTTAATTATTCGTCATTGTCAAAATGCAGGTTTTGAGCCTAATATTGCCTATGAAAGTTCCCAGTGGGATTTAATCACAGAATTAGTTAATAACGAACTTGGGATTACTATTTTGCCTCAATCAGTCTATTCGAAAATGAATAAGAATAAAGTGAAAATGATTCCTTTAGAAAACCCGCCCATTTGGGAATTAAATATTATTACTAAAAAGAATAGTTATCATGGCTTTGCTGTTAAAGAACTGCTCAATTTCTTAACTAAAGATTATAGGGTTAAAAATGGCTAAAAGATTTCTTTTAAGATGTATTACTTTTAAAATAGGGTTATACTATTAAATAAAACGAGGAGGATTGTAGATGAAGCAAACTTATTTTATTACTGGTTTTCCAGGGTTTTTAGCTGAACAATTACTAATTCAATTATTTAATGACTATCCTTTAGAAATTAATCATGTATATTTGCTTACTTTGCCAGACACGAAAGCTACGGCACAAACTCGATTAAAGTATTTTGTGAAAGATAATGACTTAAGTTTTGATAACTTTTCACTTATTGAAGGTGATATTACCAAGCCGAATATAGGGATTACCTCAAGCGCTAAAACATTTGTAAAAGAGATTACTCACGTCTTCCATTTGGCTGCAATTTATGATTTAGCTGTTCCAAAAGAGTTAGCGTACCGTGTAAATGTAACTGGAACGGCTAATGTGAATACTTGGGTGCAAAACTTACCTAACTTAAAACGGTATGTTTATTTTAGTACTGCATATATTTCAGGTCAGCAAGAAGGGACTATATATGAAACTGATTTAATTCACCAAGAACTCTTTAAAAATCATTATGAAGAAACGAAGTATCTAGCAGAAATTAGCGTTGAAGCATTAAAGGATAAACTTCCTCTTACAATCATCAGGCCAGGTGTTGTTAAAGGTGATTCTAGAACGGGGAAGACCACCAAGTTTGATGGCCTATATTTTTTATTAAACTTTTTTGATAAACTCAGGTTCCTACCTATCTTTCCTATGATTGGAAATAAAGAAGTCGAGGGTAATTTTGTACCGAGTGATTATATTATTAAAGCAACAAGTTTTTTAGCAATCAATAATGTGGGAATTAATAAAACATATCACCTAACAGATCCCAATCCGTATTTAATGTCAGAAATTTACACACTCCTATTAGCTGAATACTTAAACCGAAAACCAAGTTTTTATATTCCCAGTTCATTAACTAAGCAAGTATTAGGATCTTCTAATTTACGTAAATGGTTACAGATAGAACAAGAAGCTATTGATTATTTTAATTATGATACACATTACGATACGACTCTAGCACAAAAAGACTTATCAATCGGCAATATTAAATGTCCTGATTTAAAAGCTACAATACCTTCTATGGTTAATTTTTATCGAAAATATAAAGACGACCTTGAAAAACAAATAAACATAATTTAATCACCAAATTTATTTTAAACATATTTTGATGTATTCAGTTATACTAGTTGAATGAGGTGAGAGAATTTATGTCACAAAAACAAAATAAATCACGTATTTTTGTTGTTGTTTTAGTTGTTATAGTGATTGCGATTATCGCAGTAGGCCTATTCTTTACTTGGCTTATTGTAAAAGAAGGAGAAAAAAATAAAGAAACATCATTTAATCAACCAAACGAAACTTATGTTTTAATGCAAACAAAAACAGACTTAAAAAAGTCTGTTTTTTAGTCCGCTTTAATTATAATAAAATCAGTATCTTCTAAAGCAAGAACGTCATGAATTTCATTAGGCTCCATTTTTAGTACATTTTCAGTGGTAACGATTGTTTTCTTGCCTTCAAAATTAAATTCTACACGACCTTTTCTCACTATGATGATAACAGTTTCCTTAGAGTGATGCTCATTAAGCACTTCGTCTTTTCTCATTTGAACATTAATAAATTGCGTATGATCTAATTTAAGAAATCTTTCAGCATGTTTCGATTGATCAGCCAGCATATCATTTGTTTGAATTAATTCCACATTAATCCATCCTCTCCATTACAAGCTTTCAACTAATAAACCTTCTGCTCTCAATAACTCTTCATAGTAAGTATCTTGTCCTAATGAATATATCTTATCACATAATTGTTTGATTTCATCCATGTCATGCGAAATATAGATTATTGTTTTATTTTTTTCTGTGACGAGATTTTTTAAGTAATTAGCTATTTCTTTTTTTGATTTTAAATCAATTCCGACAGTCGGCTCGTCTAAAAGGAGTAGTTCAGGCTCATGGATAAGCGATATAGCTAAGTTTAACTTTCGCTTCATCCCGCCTGACAATGTCGCTACTTTTTCATGCCATTTCGTTAAATTCATTTCTACACATAACGTTCTTAATTTTTCTTCTGATTGCTTTTTCCATGACAACTTCTCAAAGAACATCATATTTTCTTTAACAGATAAATGTTCCCAAATAGCTATTTCTTGGGGAACATAACCTATTCTTTTACGGATTTTTTTAATATCTTTTTGATAATTAAGTTCCTTATATTTTAAAAGACCACTTGTTGGTTTGTTTAGAGTAGCAATTATATTTAATAAAGTTGATTTTCCTGCACCATTCTCTCCTACTAGGCCAATAATTTCCCCAGGGAGCACTTTTAAATCAATTGAATTCAATACGGTGTTTTTCCCATATTTTTTTTGTACTTTATTTAATTCAAGCATTACTTTGCCCCTTCCTTATCGACCAAATAAATAACAAAAGTGTACTAATAATTACACCTAAATAATAGACTTTATTTTGTAACATTAACGAAAATGGATTTAACAAGTCGATAAAAGGTAAATGAGAAACTAAATAATCTATCGGTATAAATAAACCACTAGCAACTGTCACTAAAAGGACAACCCCGATAACAAAAGCATAGTAAGTAAGAGTTTGTTTAAAACGGGTAGCAATAAAAAAGATAAAGTTATTTAAAGTAAATTGAAAAGCAATTAAAGCTAATAGTGGTATTTTGATATCTAATAATGTTAAGCTAACTAAATTTGCAATCAGTATTACAACATTATAAAAAGCTAAATTATAAAGTAAGTAACGCTTATAACTTACTTTTAGGAACGGGAATCTTCGTACCACTTGATCTGTTGACTCTTTAATCACCCAATCAAACAATAGAAAGGCAGCTATCACATAACTAATCAACCAGATAGATAGTGGTTTTATGAGCGATTCTTTTGTTTTTGTTGGATTTGAATCATTATAAACCAAGCTCGTTTCAAGTAAATTCTCACTCGCTTCTTTTTCTTTGCTTAACTGAATATACTCACTTAAATTGATTGGGGTTTCTTGATTATATTTAGCATTTAAGTTAGTTAACTCATAAAATGCTTTTGACCTACTTGCATCTTGTTGAATATAAGAAGTAATTGTTTCTGTGATTGGAATAAAGGCGAATGATAAGTCGGATTCATATGCTTCAACTAATTTATCTCTTCCACCACGTTCAATTTGGCGTTCATATCCTGATTTAATAACAAAAACAGCTTCTAATTCATTCTTTTTTAATTGATTTAATGCTTGTATTTTATCCATATCAACAACCCTTAGATAGTCTGTTGTTTTAATTGCTTCCGTTAAATTACGAGCACCTTCTGTATCTTCTTCTTGGATGATTGCAATCGGTAACTTAGCATCTTTTTCTGCTGTAAGTACTAAATAATTAATTGTGAAAGTAAAAATCAAAGGAAATATCAACCAAAACAGCACATGGATCCAGTTATATTTTAAAAGAATTAATCGAGCTTTTAATATATTATTCATTAGCGCACTCGCTCCTTCCATTTTGCAAAACAAGCGAAGACAATAAATAATACACTTGCTAAAACAAGCAATAATTTGTACTCTACATAGAAACGTTCATTAAAAATAACTTCTTGCAACCAATAAAACGTTTGATTAAAAGGTAGGTATTCTAAATAAGATTGAACTTTTATTGGGAAATAAATAACCGGAATGAGTGCGCCACTAAGACCAATCAAAATAATTGTTATAATTAATTGACTAAATAACCTTACATAATCAGACTTAAACAATAATTCTAACAAAGCAAGCACTAATAAATATATAAAGCTCATTGTAGTTATTAAACCAAGCATTCTAAAATAATCTTCTGCTGCAAAGTCAAAATTCAGTTGATTGGTTAAAATTAAAAATACACTACTACTTAAAATCAAAGTAATGATTAAAGTGACACTGAAACGTGCCATAATCTGTTGAAATTTAGTTACGCCGTATAAATTAATTCGTGTTTCTAAACGCCGTGGCGTCCCTCTATATAAAAAGTTATAAATAATAAATAGCCAAACAATCAACACGATAAACCAAATAGCTACCAGATAATATTCAAATGGTGAAGTCGTTTGATGTTGTGTAAGTTTTTCTTTACTTAACGCTTTATCTTTTCCTGTGGTGTATAGTAGAAAAGATGTAAATTGGCTAAATAAGTATTCTTGTCTTTCTTCAGGCGGCATATTTAATTCTTTAGCACGTTCGTTTAATAATAGAATATTTGCTTGTGAAGTATTGATGTGACGCATTACACTATCAATTAATTCTTTGGTAATTTCACTTTCAGCTTTACGCTTTATGTTTCCTTTCACTTCAATTTCTACCGAAACGCCTTCATACAAATTCGCTATGAAATTATCCGGAAAGATAATATAACTGCTTAATTCATTTTCTTCAATTGCTTTTTCTGCTTGATTCTTTTCTAGATTTTTTATTTTAATAACTTGGCCAACACTTGACTCGTTTTCTAAGAGATCAGTAACTAGTTGTGTCTCTTCTGATTTATCTAAATCAACTAAACCAATTTCTAACGGATTTTCTTCAGTAGGTAGTAAATAAGTAGCAATTAAAAATATACTCAAACCGATTAATATAATTGGAAATAACAAAAGAAGAGACAGCGTTAGCCACTGTCTCTTAAGTTGCACTAAGTTATTTTTTAAAAACAAGGTTATAAAGTGCATCTCACACCCTACCAATCTTTACTTATGTTTATTCAAATTGTTGCATTTGTGTCATCAACCATTGTGTAAATTGGTTAGTAACATCTGTTTCAAAGTATTCCATTACTTCTTGACCAGACATAGCTCCTAAGTCTTTCCCATCTTCAGGATCTACTTTTGCAACTTCTTTAATTTGTTCTCCTGTTACATCTACGTTTAAGATAAATAAATCACGTGCTAACCCTTGTGCTTCTAATGCAAAACTATGGTTTGATTTCATTTGATCTTTTTCGTAGTTTGCTTGACCATCCCAATGTAATTTCCCTAATTCCATACCACTTTCTGATAGCATAAATGTGCGGTCAAAGTCTGTCTTATCTCCATCAACTTTTTCATCTGCAAGATAACTAATCAAGATATCTGTCCCGCTTGAATCTGGCATAATATTAAGTGATATATCATCGTTGTATCCAGTATCTTCTTTTGTTAACAAGCCTACTAAATTTAATTCAACAGAATCATTTTCACTACCAAAGATCATCTTGTAATCAAGTGAACTTTCTTCCTTATCAATGAGTTGGTTACCCGTAACTTCAATTGTTCCTGAATCTGTCCCTTCACCGAGTTCAGTCGTAAATTCGCGACTTACAACTACTTTATCTTTCACCCAGATATTAGAGGTTAACCCTTCAGGCATTTTAAGTTTAGAAACTGATTCTTTTGCTCTACCCATATCATTTTCGAAGTCTGTTAACATATCCTCTGTTGTTATACCTTCTTGCTCTTGGATAGCTAACGCATTATATTGTGTTTTTAACATTTCTTTCACACGTTCATCTGTTTCTAATTTTTCAAAAACTTTTGTTAAAATAGAGTGTACTTCCTCTTCTGTTAAATGCATCGAAATTTTTTCTGCTTTTAACTCTTCTCCATTCACTTCAGTTTTTTCAGATTTTGATTCAAATGCTGAATCTGGAACCTCTTTATAAATCAACATACCATACTCTTTTTTCAAGTATTCTAAGTCTTCTTCTGAAATGCCTTGTGATTGTGCTTCAAATAAATCAGTAAAATTAATTTCTGTCTCTTCATCAATAGCTCCTGGCTCAATTTCATTGACTAAAGGCACAAGATTTTCATCATTAATCATTAATTTTTCATTTAAGAATGGTAAATCTACTGTTAAGGTATTTTGGTTTAAATAGAATGAAAAGTCTTGTAAAGATATTCCTGCTACATCTGCATTTAATGTCGCATTAAGTTGCTGATTAGGTGTGTCTGACTCCGTTAATATTTGAACGGTAGAATTATTAACAATTTCACCAATATCAAACATGTCGCCCATCATTTCGTTGTTCGGATCATTATATTCACCTGATATATCTAAACTTGATTTAGTTGGTTTTTCTTGTGTAACTTCTAACCAATCAAACTCCGCTTCATATCTATCTTCTATGTAATTTCCCATTTCATCCAGCGTTTCACCTTCAGCTAAAAAGTATTGTTGTTTAAGAGACCCGCCGCCCATAGAGAAATAAACAACCACACCAATAACTACAATAACAAGTACAATAATAAGTGCTAATAAACCTTTTGATAAACCTCTTTTTTTGATCACTCCATCATCTGAATCTACCAATTCAATCGCCCCTTTTCAAAGTATGTTGTACCATTTATACCATGACTATTTTTTAAGGTCAATTATATTTCGATTTATTTTAACAACGCTTTTATTATTTAGGTTGCTAATACTTTGGAGGTTCAGATTACTCAATCAATTTCATAATACAATTTTTAAACAAAGGTTTTGATCATTTAGAAAATAGATCCTATTATGTATAAGTTTATACTTACATCACACATCAGCAAATAGAATATGCGAGACGCCTGCGGGAACAAAGAGCTTGTAGGAGTCAACGCAAGGCGTAGCCTAAGGTGGCTCATTGCTAATGAGGAATGAACTTCAATTCTTCACAGCTCTGCGGCAAGCGAGTATATTCTAGTTGCGGTGGCATATAGCGTTTTGTTTTCCAAACACCTATACTTTTATAAACTAAAAAGGAGTAATATGGCCATATTATCTATACTGTTTACAGACAAATTCCTATTGTAAACTTCTCTACTATTGATGTATACTTTACTTAAGGTGATTTTTCAGTCTTTTCAAAAAATATAGATAGGAGTGCTAATATGGAACATGTTATACCTAGTTCAACACTATTTTGGTTGTTTGTCCCTATGCCTCTACTAATTATATTATCGATTATCACATTATTTACGGAAGGTAGGAATAAGATATGAATCTTCCTACGCTCATTACTTTCTTAGTTTATTTAATCGGGATGCTTGCAATTGGAATTGTCATGTATAGACGGACCCATGATTTATCTGACTTTGTACTAGGAGGTAGAACGCTTGGACCTGTTGTAGGCGCTTTAAGTGCAGGTGCTTCCGATATGAGTGGTTGGCTATTATTAGGATTACCAGGTGCGATTTATGCTACTGGGCTCTCAGAATCTTGGATTGCAATCGGACTTGCCATAGGAGCTTACTTAAACTGGCAGTTTATCGCTAGGCGTTTGCGTGTTTATACAGAAGTTGCTAGTGATTCAATTACTATTCCTGACTTTTTAGAAAATAGATTTAAAGATAATTCTAGATTATTACGCGTTATTTCAGCTCTTGTTATTTTATTATTTTTTACTTTTTACACATCTTCCGGTATGGTCGCTGGCGCCAAATTATTTGAGGCTTCCTTTGGTCTATCATATCAAGCAGCCCTTTGGATTGGAGTTATTGTAGTTGTCTCCTATACATTCTTAGGTGGATTTTTAGCCGTTGTTTGGACAGACTTTATTCAAGGAACACTAATGTTCTTAGCTCTTATTGTTGTTCCACTTGTTGCAATTAATCAACTGGGTGGTTGGAATGATACTGTTCAAGCAGTTGCTAGTATTGAGCCAACCCACTTAAACATGGTTAAAGGCGTAGGGGTTATGGCTATAATTTCCTCATTAGCTTGGGGACTAGGTTATGTAGGTCAGCCACATATTATAGTTCGTTTTATGGCTCTTCGTTCAGCAAAAGATGTTCCTAAAGCTAGATTTGTTGGGACAACTTGGATGGTTCTTGGATTATATGGGGCTATCATAACTGGTTTTGCAGGATTAGCTTATGTAAGTTCAGCTGATGCGGCTGTTTTCACTAATTTAGGCCTCGAAGTTATCACAGAAAATGGGGTTCAAATGTTAGGTGATCCTGAAAAAATATTCATCGCTTTTTCTCAAATTTTATTTAATCCCATTGTTGCAGGATTATTATTAGCAGCTATTCTTTCAGCAATTATGAGTACAATTGACTCTCAATTACTCGTTTCTTCTTCAGCTGTTGCAGAAGACTTCTATAAAGGGTTCTTTAGAAGAAATGCAACAAATAAAGAATTAGTTTGGACTGGACGGATCGCAACTGTCGTCATTGCATTAATTGCAGCACTTATAGCAATGAATCCAGAAAGCACTGTTTTAGAACTTGTAAGTTACGCTTGGGCAGGATTTGGAGCTTCCTTTGGACCGATTATTCTTTTAGCACTATTTTGGAAAGGTGTCACTAGGAATGGTGCTTTAGTTGGTATTATTATTGGTGCAGTTACCGTTATTGTGTGGGGAGACTTCTTGTCAGGTGGAATTTTTGACTTATATGAAATCTTACCAGGTTTTGCTTTTAACTTAATTGCTACCATCATAGTAAGTTTACTTGGCAAACCAGACCCAGAAATGATCGTAGAATTCGATGAAACCCAAAGACGCTTGCATGAATAAATAACGATTCTACAATAATAACGTCGGTGAAAATAGCTCATACGTTTTAGTTAACTAAAACGCATGATGAAAATTCGCTGACGTTATTTTTTTATAACAAAAGCAAGTTGACAGTAACAGACATACTCTTTCACGCAAAAAAACACATGTAAAGTGAGATAATCACTTTTTACAAGTGTTTATCAAGATTAAAATGAAAAGCAAAAACAAGTTGACTGTAACGGAAGATGACCGACACCTGCGGGAAAAGCAACAGTCGAAAATCCATTTTAACAGTTTTGAAAAAACTGATAAAATTAGTTGAGACGTTGCCCGCGGTAAGCGGTCATCTGGAGTGCATGTCAACGAGTATACTCTTCCATAAAAAACACATGTAAAGTGAGCTAATCAATTTTACATGCGTTTATCAAAATTAAATAGAAGTGCAAAAATAAGTTGACTGTAACGGAAGATGACCGAGACCTGCGGGAAAAGCAACAGTCGAAAATCCATTTTAACAGTTTTGAAAAAACTGATAAAATTAGTTGAGACGTTGCCCGCGGTAAGCGGTCATTGTAGTGAAAGTCAACAGGTGAACACCACAAAACATTTCACTTTATTCTAACTTTTTAAATCTTAATCAATATCCCTTACCCTCTTCTCCTTTTACAATCGCAATACCAGAGCTCGCTCCAAGCCTTGTTGCACCTGCTTTAATAAGCACCTTTGCCGTCTCTAAACTTCTTACACCACCTGAAGCCTTCACCCCTAGTTTCGGGCCAACTGTTTCACGCATTAACTTAATATCTGCTTCTGCTGCACCACCCTTGCTAAAGCCAGTTGACGTTTTTACAAAGTCTGCACCCGCTTCTTTACTTAATTCACAAGCTCTAATTTTTTCTTCATTAGTTAACAACCCTGTTTCAATAATGACTTTAACAATCGCTTGTGCTTCTGCTGCTTCCACAACTGCTTTAATATCAGACTTTACCGCTTCATTATTATGTGCCTTGAGTTCGCCTACATTAACCACCATATCAATTTCTGTTGCTCCTGAAGCTATTGCCTCTTTTGTTTCGAATACCTTGGATGCTGTTGTCGACGCGCCGAGTGGGAATCCTATTACTGTCGTTATCCCTACATCGCTATCTTCTAATCTAGCCTTAGCAATTTTTACCCAATAAGGATTAATACAAACTGTTTTAAATTTATACTCCTTTGCTTCATCACAAAGGGTAATAATTTCATCTTGTGTGCTTTCAGGCTTTAATAACGTGTGATCAATATATGATGCTATTGAGCTTTTATTCATCATTTTCCTCCTTTAAAAGTAATCAAGTAAATATGTATTTTTTGGATTAAAAGATAATTTTAACTTATTAATTTCTTGTTCATTACCTTGAATTCTATCCAATGTTTGTAATTCTTTAATCGTTTTATACCCCATTAATAAGGCTGCTAAATCACTTATATTAATTACCAAATAATTTTGGTCAGTAACTTCTTTTCTAATAACCTTATTATCTAACACTTGATAAAAACCAGTATTATCTGGTAAAAAATCATCCTGCACAAATAAGTTAATATATTCATTTCCAACTATTTTAAAAGGATACTTTTCTAAAAAACTTTGCAGACTAACAATTCTTGCCATAAAGTAAGTTGTGATATTTTTAGAAAACGTTGAATCACTTACGATATAATCTAGTAAGTCACTTTCATATGTAGAAATTTTTACTTCTTTTATACTTGATTGGTGTTTCATTATAAAATGGTAAATCGATTCTTTATATGCTTGATTAGAATAAGCCATCTCAATTACTTCTAAACAATTTTCTTTATACTTATAAATTAAATAAGCTTGTGGTGTTCCGTTATCATCTTTAATCAATATAGTTTCTGCCTGGTTATCTGTTAATACGCGTTCTTGCCACCATTTTTCGTCACGTTTAAGCCCACCATTAAACTGCTGAATAAATATTTCATATACTTGATTTAACTCATCTAGATTAATACTATCCCGCTCGATAAATCCTAACTTTTTCCAATCATGCCTTAACTTTTCAATGGGGATTATATAATTTACACTATTAAAAGCGAATTCAAAACCAAAGCGACGGTAAAATCCAGCATTAAAGGGATGCAAGTAGGCAAGTGTAGTATTATTTTTTTGTAAATCTTGTAAACTCTGTTTAATTAATTTCTCTGCAATTTTATTTCCACTATGTTCTGGCCATGTAGCAACTGAACTAATTCCACCCATAGTAAAAATTTCTTCTTCAATAAAGACTTCAAGCGGAATTATATGGAGCTTACCAGCTAATTTATTAGCGATCTTATACCCATAAATCTTATGCCGATCCGCTTCTGAACACTTCTTAGCATAACTTTCTTTATCTAATTTATATTGAAAGGCATATTCTGATAGTTTAAATATCTCAGGATAATCACATTTATTTAAATTGACAATATTTTTGATAATTATACCTCCATTTCAGTTTAAAAATTAATTAAATTGAACTTGTTCATTTTTAGTTTAGGTGCGTTTGATATAATTAAATTACTTAGTAAACGTAGATGTTATTTTTAGTCAGATAATCTTCTATATTTTACATGGAAACCTTAAGAAATACAAAGCTGAATCGATTGAAGAGTTTGAACGTCTGTGGAGAATTATGGACTTGAATTTACGTTTAGTATAGTATAAATAAATAGAAGCAAAATAACAAGGACGTGACAATAAAATGACAAACATACTCGTTGTTGATGATGATGTAAATATTTTAGATCTCGTGAATATTCATTTAACGCGTGCAGGCTATCAAGTTACTAAAACTATTAATGGAATTGAAGCGCTAAAACAAGCTGAAAAATCAATTCCTGATATTGCGATAGTGGATGTGATGATGCCTGAAATGGATGGATTTACTTTAACAAAAGAATTAAGAGATTTATATGATATCCCAGTTATCTTACTCACCGCTAAAGGCGAGCTTGATGATAAAGAAAAGGGCTTTTTAGCTGGTTCTGACGATTATATTGTAAAACCGTTTGAACCTAAAGAATTAATATTTAGAATTCAAGCAGTCTTACGGAGATATGATAAAGCCATAGATACATTTATTACGATAGGCCCTATGTTAATTAACAGACAAAATTATGAAGTAACAATCGGAAAAAAAGCACTACTTTTACCTTTAAAAGAATTTGAATTATTAAGCTTACTCGCTTCTCGAAGCGGACAAGTATTTACTCGAGACTTTTTAATCGAACGGATTTGGGGATTTGATTATGCAGGTGACGATCAAACGTTGAATGTGCATATAAAACGTTTACGAGAAAAAATAACACCCCTAACAGATCAAGTATACATTACAACGGTTCGTGGGGTTGGTTACAAATTAGAGGTTAAATCATGAAATCGCTGTACGGAAAATTTATCTTTTTTACGATAATTATTATGATAGGTAGTTTTCTTCTAGCTTTTTTGGGAGTTAATGCCTTTTACCAATATTCATTAAAAGGAAGTAATGACGAAAAAAACATGAACATTGCTATTGATATCGCTAACTATATCGAAAAAAATGAGTCATTAAATGTAAATCAGTTTTTTGAATTACAAGCCAAAACAGGCTATAAGTTTTATGTTGTGGATGAAGAAAATAATGATAAGTTTTATGGGAATGAATTTAGAAAAAAAGATTTACCTCAAACATCAATTGACTCAGTTATAGGGGGGAGTCCTTATCATGGAATGCGAGACTTGCCTAAAAGCACATTTGTAACAGGTTTTTTCTCAGATGAAGTCGAGAATACAGTAGGGGTTCCTTTTCAATTTGATGGTAAAAGATATGCTTTATTTTTAAGGCCTGATATAAAATTACTCTTTAGCGAAATACATTACATTTTAGCCGGAATATTTATAGGTATGGCTGTAGTCAGTTTAATCGCAATGTTATTTGTTGCAAAGAAACTGATAACTCCAATTACAAAATTAACAGAAGCTACGAAACGTGTTGGTGAGGAAGAGTTTCCCCATGACTTAAATATCAAAAGAAAAGATGAAATCGGACAATTAGCCGTAAGCTTTCAAGCAATGATTCGTAAGTTAAGCGAAAATGATCGTTTACGTAAAGAATTTATTAGTGATGTTTCGCATGATTTTCAAACGCCCTTACAAAACATTAAAGGTTATTCTGATTTACTTTCTGATGCTGAGTTAGACGATATAAAAAGAGTTCAATACTCCAGTATTATCAAAGATGAAACTGAACGCTTGTCGTCTTTGACAAAGCAACTTTTATTGCTAACTTCACTAGATCAACTTTCAGCACCACTAGAATTCAAAGAGTTTGCTTTAGATGAACAACTTAGACACGTAATCCAAAGAAATAGGTGGAGACTTGAAGACAAAGAAATCTCACTCATGTTAGAGCTAGAACCTGTTTTAATTAAAGCAGATCAAGCTTTTTTAGAAAATATTTGGGAAAACTTACTTAGTAATGCAATAAAATACACACCTAATCAAGGCGTAATCAAAGTGAGTATGAGTACATCAGAATCCGATAAAATCAAGATTTCTTTTGAAGATACTGGAATTGGTATTGCAAAAGAACATTTACCAAATATTTTTGAACGATTCTACCGGGCAGATGCAGCTCGTCATCGAGATATCGAAGGCACAGGTCTTGGTCTTTCCATTGTTAAACAAATTACAGAGTTGCATAGCGGAACTATAAAAATTGATAGTACGATCAATCAAGGAACTATAATTACTATCGAGTTACCTAGATTATAATTAATGTTCATCTTTAGTTCATACCTATGCCCTACACTAATCATAACATCTTACAAAAAAGGAGGTTAAATTAATGGAGAAAAAATGGGGTTTACGCCTAATTCGTATATCAACAATCTTTGGATTAATTGGTGCTTTACTCGGCTCACATATGGCAGGTGCAGGATCTCCTGCATTTAGACCAGTACATGCTCATATTTTAGTAGTTGGTTGGCTATCAATGTTTGCTTGGGGAATTTTTTATAATAATTATAAAATTAAAGCCCAAAAATTAATCAGCATCCAAGGTTGGACAGGCATTATAGGAACAATTGGTTTAACGTCAGGAATGTGGTTACAGTTCTTACAACCATTTGGTGAAAATAAAGCTTTATCATTACCGTTTTATATCGGTGGAGGAACAATTCTGGTAATAAGTTTTATCCTATTTACAATCATCACTTTCAAAGTAAGTCCTAATGAAAATAAATAACACCAAATAAAAAAGTCTTTCTCGAAGTTGGCGAGAAAGACTTTTTTTGGGATTAATTATTTTTAAAAGCTTCTGTAATTGAATCAACTGTAATTTGATTGTGTGAAGCATTCCAAACTGGTGTTGAATTTTTCACTAAAAAAATTTGCGGCGATTGATGTTGGACATTTAAATCTTCACTAATTTTGTTAGATACCTCTCGTGTTTCACGGACTTTCACAAAGTAAGGGGCAATATCCGCTTCATTACTTTTCAAGAAAGTTTGAAATTCAGCAAATGCTGCTGCACTGATTGGACAAGTTGTACTTTGTTTAAATAATAGCACTGGTTTTTCTTTTGATACTTCCCATACTTTTTCTAATTCGTCTATTTCGAATAGTTCTTGTAATTCTGCCATATTATTCCTCCTAATTGTGATTCTGTTACTATATTGTATGAAAAAACTCTACTTTATAACAACTTATCAGCTTATAATTACTTATTCTTCTTCTTCTTTTATTTCTTCCACAAGCTGCTCTACTTCTTTTCTTGTCATTTTTTCATGTCCTTTTAACATCGTTTTTAACGTACTTTTTGCAAGACCTAAAGGTATTTTACAAAACAAACGGATATTTCTCGTTTCAATATCTTCTATATAAGCATCTGCTTTTGATAAGTTATCTGCTGCATAAGCGAACACATCGTCACGTGTCCAATCATCAGGAATAAACCTAACGCCACGCTCTGCATAATCTTCGTGTTGGTTTCTTAAAATATTCACTGCCTGTAATCCTCGACCAAATCCTATAGCTAAATCATAATCGGTCTCTGTATTATCATACCACTTCCAAATATCAGACAGCATAACACCTACAAGTCCTGCAACATAGTATGTGTAATCGTCTAAATCTTCTTTTGTATGGATTTCCCAATCTTTTTCAACCCAATCAGCCATACCGCCAGCCATTTCTGCTGTATAGTTTCTTACACTTGTTTTTATGCCTTCTGGACAAACTTCTATCCAATCAGCTAAACGTAAAGTTACTTCTGGTAATTGAGATTCATAGGGCTTCACTAATTTTTCATATGTATGTTTATCAAATTCATTTTCACTTGTTAATAAATCACGTGTCTGACGAAGTAAATCTGCTTTAATATCAGCTTCCATCTCTTCATGATCCTCTATTTCATCTATCGCGCGCATGCATAAATAAGCTGAGCCAACTGTTAATTTTAATTCACGCTTTAGTAATGTTATTGGTATATAAAACGTACGGCTTGTTTCTTTTAATACTTTCATTGCTTCTTTTTCTAATTTTTTCTGAGTCAACTTAATTTACCTCCTTATAAGGTTAGTTTAAGTATACCAAACTATTGAGTATTTTTCTTAA
>DATGTX010000101.1:0-3069 GCA_035301645.1 Pseudogracilibacillus sp.
TGATTTAAACGAAGTAAGTTGATTACTTCTTCTTGATCTAACTCAATTTCTTTAGCTAGGTTAAGTAACACATCATGTTTACTAATTTCTGCCGCTTCGACAAAATAAGCTTTTAATAAGCGCTCAGTCATTACTTCACCTTTACCCTTTTCATAAGCATACTTCACTAAACGATGTGCATCAAAAGTGCTTTGTTGTTTCATATTAGTATAATTATAAATTAAGTTCACTTCTTTTGCTTGACGTTCAATTTCTTCAACATACTCAGTTACTTCGTCCAATCTGAGGTTATACTTATTTTTAAAGTGGTCTAATATATTCATCTCTTTGTTTTCTACAAGATCGCCATCAAGTTGATAGCTTTTAAATTCAATCGATGCTTCGTTTGCTATTCCTAATTGTTCAAGTGCCATTTCTAAACGTCTTTTGCCTATATAGCAATATGGGCAAGTAAAATCAGACCACAGTTCTATGTTCACTTTTGCACCTCATTTCAAGTTAATTGTAGCATAATCATTTTAGTAACTTGAAATTTATTGCTCATTTATTCATCTAATAATGAGCGACCCATGACTGAAATTCTACGCGTATTTTGCAATTCATCTATATTTTTAACACCAATCCCAAACATTGCTATCTTAAGTTCTAACTCGATTTGGTCCATTGCAAGTTTAACCGCTTCAACAGACTCTGTCGCAGCTTGGAGTAACTGACGTGCGAAACCAATCATATCTGCACCAATCGTAATTGCTTTTGCAGCGTCTAGACCTGTTTTCATCCCACCACTAGCTACAACTGGGATACCTTGGATATGTTTGTTAACCGATACAATACAATCTTTCGTTGGTAACCCCCAACTATTGAAAGCTTCAGCAGCTGCTTTTCTTAATGGATCTTGGCTACGTAATTTTTCGACCTGACTCCATGATGTACCTCCTGCACCTGCCACATCAACGTAAGCAATACCTACATCTGTTAATTGCTTTGCCACATGTCCATCGATACCAAACCCAACTTCTTTCACTCCGATTGGTTGATCAATTTCACGACAGATTTTTTCTATTTTAGGCAATAAATCTTTGAAATTTAAGTCACCACCATCTTGGATAACTTCTTGTAAACTATTTAAATGAAGCACTAAAGAATCAGCACCTGTGCGCTCAATTATTTGTTTAACTTCTTCTACACCGTAACCGTAATTAAGCTGGACTGCCCCTAAATTTGCAATTAGAGGTACAGTTTGAGCTGACTTTCTAATCATAAATGACTCTTTATGTGAGTCACTTTCAAGTAATGCGCGTGTTGAACCGAGCCCGATTGCCCACCCTTTATCTTCAGCTGCTTTCGCTAAATTATGATTAATATTTGCTGCAAGTTCTGAACCACCTGTCATTGAACTGACCAAAAAAGGTGCTTTAACTTTTTTATCTAAAAATGAGGTTTCAAGGCTAATGTCGTTAAAGTCTATTTCTGGTAAAGCATTATGAATAAATGAAATACCTTCTAATCCTGTCGTTTTATTAATACCTTCAACATTTTCTTTTAAGCATAAGTCAATGTGTTCTGTTTTACGTTGATTTATTTCTAAAGTCATTTTATCCGCCTCCAGTATCTTATTTATCATATTACCTTATTACCATGACTTTTAAAAAGAAAAAACTTATATTTTAAGCTTTCGTTTTCCCGTTCTTAATCTCTTTCCCGTTATCTATCCATTCGCTAAAACCACCTGAATACATTTTAACATTTTCAAAACCTGCCACTTTTAATCCCACAAAGTTTAAGCACGCTGAACCACCAGACCCACACGAAACAATGACTTCTTCTTTTTCATTTAAGTGTTTGTAATGCTCTTTTAATTCTTCAGGCGAACGCCATGATCCACTTTCTGTAAAAACAGATTTAGATTCATAGTTTCTTGCATTTGGAATATGACCTGCTTGTTTATATTTAGGTTCTTTTACACCTAGATAACGTTCAGCTGATCTTGAATCAATCAACATTGAAGAATCATCCATTAATTTTTCTTCAATATAATCGATTCCGACAGCACGTGATTCAATTGGTTGAATAGAGTATTCGGCTTTTTTTCGCACAGGTATATCTGTGCTTAACTTATAATCTATTTTTTCATCATCTAAAATACTGAGTTTATGATGGTTTAAATAATTAAAAACAAAGTAAGCTCTCGCTGCTTGGCGAAAACTTCCACCGTCATACAAAATAATCTCTGATGTATTGCTTATGCCTTTTTCACTTAATGCTTCTCCAAGTTGGTCCAAGTTAGGTAAATATGTTTCTTTGCCAATAAAATATTCATTTGCAACCATATTTACAGCGCCTGCAAGATGGCCTTGATTATAGATTTCTTCATCTCGTAAATCAATAATAACTAAATTTTCGTCTGCTTGCCGCTTCTGTAATTCTTCCAAGTTTATAATAACTTTTGTCATCTGATTCCTCCTCATTTAATATAAAAAGCAATCTTTTGTATGATCGTTAACAAATCCAGCAGCTTGTAAAAATGAATAACAAGTTGTAGGTCCAATAAATTTAAAACCATCCTTTTTCATTCGCTTACTAAGCGTAACAGACTCAGTCGTTTGGCTTGGTATTTCAGAAATACTTGACCAAAGATTTTTGATTGGTAAATCAACATCTAAAACTTCTTCTATATAAGAACGAAAATTGCCATATTTTGCTTGATTTTTCATAAATACTTTCGCATTATTAATAACAGACTCTATCTTTTGTTTATGCCTAATAATCGAGTCATCCTTCAATAATCTAGCAATATCTGTATGGTTCATTTGGCTTACTTTTCCAATATCAAAATTCAAAAAGCAATCGTGGTAGCCTTCACGCTTTTTTAAAATCGTTAACCAACTTAAACCAGCTTGAGCGCTTTCTAAAGTTAATAGTTCAAATAGATATTCGTCGTTATCTAGTTGGTTAGCTTTTCCCCACTCGGTATCATGGTATTCAATGTAAAGTGGATCATCTGTTACCCAGGCACATCGATTAAATTTCAATTAATCACTCCTTAAAGGGTTTGTCTTATATTTTACC
>DATGTX010000102.1:0-9012 GCA_035301645.1 Pseudogracilibacillus sp.
GAGTATTTTGATATACTTCATCCTCAATATCACAATAACCTAGATAAGGTGCTGCTAATAATGATGGAACATTTGCATCATCCATCAACACATAATTACCGAAACCATCTGTTTCATATGCATAAATTGTTCCAAATTCTTCATGTTCAATTTTCCCATATGTTTGAATACCTTCGTCAATCTCATCTGCTAATTGTTTAGCTTCTTCTACTAAGTCTTTATCATTTAATATATCTCTTGCAATTTCAACAAGATAGTTCAAAACAACGACAGCAAACATATTCGCTGGTACTAGATAACCATAGACACACGCATCATCACTTGGCCTAAACCCAGACCACGTCATGCCTGTACGTTTTACAGGTGCCCCATATCCGTCATGTGATAAGGTATCTTGACTAGGACAGTTGTATCTTCTAAATTCATACTTTGAATCTTCACTGTGATTTTGTTCGACTTTCCATAAGTGGATGATTTCTTTTACTGCCTGTTTAAATGTGTCATTGAATTGAGAAGTTCTTCCTGTCGATTTCCACAATAAATATGCTAATTGAATAGGATAACATAGTGAATCTATTTCGTACTTTCGTTCCCATACAAGTGGTGACATTTCAACTTCCATTTCGTCATCATTGTAACGAGCACCCGATGCTGTTTCATTAAATGCATTAGCATACGGATCATGATTAATAAACTGTAATTGACGTTCAACAACACCTTGAATCATATCTGCAATCGCTTCATCTTTTTCAGCTAGCAATAAGTAAGGACGTACTTGGGCTGCTGAATCACGCAACCACATTGCTGGTATATCACCTGTAATAACAAATGTCGTTCCATCCTTCTGTTTTTTCAATGTCGTTTCATAAGTATTCGAAAAACAATTTTCAAATAGGGATGCTAATTTGTCATCTTGAATTTTTTCTTTTACATCAATAATAAAATCTTTCATTGATGTTGGTATATTACGATTTACTTCCATTAAATGATTTCCTTTCATAACTTAATCCATTTATTCAAAACGCGCTGTATATATTTCATATGGCTTAATAGAAGATCGTTCATGTTCTATTTTTTCCACTTTTTCTTCAAGTACATTACTTACATATTGATGCTTACAATCAAAGTTTGGCTTCATTTCTATTGTTTCATCTGTTTTCGACATGTTAAACCAACGAGATACAACGGCATCATTATCATGACTTACTTTAAATGATGTTAATGACAATGAATCAGCATGCCAATCTAAAAATGAGTGTGAACTTTTTAAGTTTCCTTCCTCATTATGAACTTGCTTAATAGTCCAAGGTATTTGATATTGATAAGCTGCTTGGTAAACATTAAGTTTATCAGTTTCACCCTTAAATGGATAAATCTTATATTCAACTGTTTGGTCACCTTGACATTGTGCTTCTGGTGTTGGGAAATATCCCCAATCACCCATCTCACGTACAGAACGAACTAATGTAATAGCAATTGTATTGTGACCATCTCTTAAAATTTCATATTCATTTAATCCTTTATTAGCCACTGCAAGTCCCTCTGTATCGTTAAACACTGACACAAACTTTTGCTGGTGTTGAGAGTTATCTGGATTTGTCCATGCTTTATCAGGTTGAATCTGACGCTCTGCTACTTCAAAAATCGAATCAACTTCATGTGTTTGACAACTTATATCAGTTGGGAATAGTACTCTTAAGCGATGATCTTTAGCTACATTATTAAAACTAGTAGTCACAGCTATCCCTGCATCTTCTTTATCAATTGTTAATTTTGTTTTAATAATAAATGGTACTGTTTCCTCGATTCGTTTTGCATTTCTTTCCGTGAACCAAATTACTTCTTCTTGTTCCTCGTCTAAAAGAGCTTCTGCTTCCTTTGGTAATTCCCATTCATGAGTTAACTCTATAACAGCTCTGATAGGCGTATCTTCTATAACATTAGTTTTCACTTTAACATTTTCTGTCGTTAATGGTTTTTCACCATTTGGTTGCTTATACATGTACTCACTACCAATATCACCAGTGTCTTCGTAAATTCCTAAATTTTTATAACAACGGCTGGTTTCTTTATCAGTCACTGTATAAGTTCCGTTTTCTTCTATTTTCAAGTTAAAATTATCATTCTCTATTTCATTTTCATTTATAAATAAAGAAGTTTTATCGAATGCTTGTTCATCTTTTACTAAAGCAAATGTCTTATACCCTAATGCTGGAATTTCCTTAGCGTTAAAAGTTATTCGTGCTTGTCTTGTCATATAAGGTTGACGGAATTTATCATCTGGTAAATCATAACCAAATGTAATTCCTAAATCTTCTACTTCTACAAAGTGCTTTTTATTGGCTTCATCTATGACAACCTGTTTACCTAATGGAAATTCCTTTAATGCTTTACGATTTACGCCGTCTTCAAAATATTGACGCTTCATATCAACTACAACTGATACTACTCCTGAACGTTCATGGCCACTTGTGTTAAAGACAGTAAATGGAATTTTTTGATCATAATCTTTTCCTATATTACTCACATTAATATCTTTAACAATTAATTCAGAAGTTTCATCGATAATTGATTTGGCTACTGCTTCAGCCTTTTCGAAACGACTCACATTTTCTCGGTGCACTTCATCAACACTGCAACCACAAATACTATCATGTGGATGATTTTGCATTAATGTTTTCCAAGCATACTCAAAAATATCGTGGTCATACTGATGACCACTTAAATGAGCAAATGTCGCCAATGGTTCAGCAACTTGCTCTAACATTGTTTCAACCTTCCGGTTCATCTGCTTTAAGTACATACGAGCTGATGCAGTATTAACTAAGGTACCCCAACCATCTGTTTTCTGACTCCGTAGTTCGCCGTTAACCTCAGTTAAATCATCCGGCAAAGTATTCGTTAAAGCTTCTATATAATCATTGAAATTAGAATGTTTAAAGTTAATTTCTGGATACATGTCATTTGCCAAATCAATTGCTTTTGACAAGTCCTGCTGAATAGGCTGATGATCGCACCCGTTCATTAAAAGCATATGTGGAGAAGAAGCATATTTTTCTAACCCTTCTAATCTCTGTGTCCAGTAGGGCTTTGCTTCAGTTTCATTGGTTGGCACTTCATTACCGTTACAATACCAATTAGCAAATAAAATACCATAAACTGATGAACCATCAGGTGAATTCCATACCATTTCTGAATATGGTGATTCAAATGAATCACTCTCTATGACTGTATTATTAAAACCTGTTGGTTTCACTCCACGCCCAAAGACAGCATGCTTAATACCAGCTTGTTGTAAAATTTGCGGAGCTTGTCCCATATTTCCGAATGAGTCTGGAAAATAACCTACTTTGGATACGTTCCCCCATTCTTTTGCATCTTTTAAGCCGTATTGTAAGTTACGGATATTCGATTCGCTACTCGTTAAAAATTCATCTTGTAAAATATACCAAGGTCCAACATGCATACGACCTTCTTCTACAAATTGCTTAATCTTATCTCGCATATGTGGTCTAACTTGTAAATAATCATCTAACATGATTGTTTGACCATCTAAATGAAAACTTTTGTAATTTGGATCATTTTCTAATGTTTCTATTAATTGGTCCATTACTTTTACTAATAACATGTGGTGTGTCTCATACGGTAAATACCACTCACGATCCCAATGTGTATGAGAAATGATATGAACTGTTTTATTCGTCATTTTAGTGCCTCCAAAAATTAAATACTAACAAATCATTAATGAATTATCCTTTGTTTGCTCCACCTAGACTAAATCCTTGTGACATATATTTTTGCCCAATAAAATATAACACAATTACAGGTAATGTATAAACAAAAGAGAATGCAGCTAACTGTCCATAAAACACCATTCCATGTTGACCAAAGAATTGGAATATTGTAACAGATGCAGGTAGCTTATCAACCGATTGAATTAATATAAATGGAACAAAGAAGTTCCCCCAACTATTTGTGAACGTAAATATTAAGACAGTAAATACACCTGGTAACATTAGAGGAGCTACTACACGTCTTAATCCGACTAGAACCGATGCACCATCAGTCCAAGCCGATTCTTCTAATGTAACTGGTACTGAATCAATAAAGTTTTTCATGAGCCAAATCCCATAAGGCAATGCTGAAGCAGCCATGAATAATAAAGTAGCCCACAATGAGTCGTTTAAGTTAAAAAATACGAACATTTGATAGACAGGAACCATAATAGCTGTCATTGGTAATCCTGACATAAACAAAATCGTTAAGATAATCGAATTTTTATGTTTTAAATGAAATCGTGAAAGTGGATACGCAGCTAGTGCGGATACAAGTACGATTACAATTGACGAACCTAATGAAAGAAATATACCGATAACAAATGCCCTTAAAATATCTGGATCGGTAAATAATTGTGTCCAATGGTCCAGGGTAAATTCTTTAGGTAGTTCTATCGCTAAAGTTGCACTTGCATCAAACGATGCAAAAATCAGCCATAACAAGGGGATAAAGAACATAATCCCTATTATGGATAAGATTATATATGGTAATGCGATTTGTATTCGTTTAGTAAAACTCATTTTAATCCCTCTTTAATCATCAATTTTTACAAATCGTATATAAATTAAACTCAATACGATTCCAATTAGTAATAAAACAAGTGATATTGCTGTACCATAACCTAATTGATAGTTAACAAATGCTTCATCGTACATAAACAAAGGTAAAGTTGTCGATTTTTCTCCTGGTCCTCCACCTGTTAATGCGAATATTAGTGTAAATACCCCCAATGTTTGCAATGTTACTAACACCATGTTTGTAACAACCGCTCCTTTAATCATTGGGATTGTAATTTTCCATAAACGTTGCCATCCATTTGCACCATCAATTTTCGCTGCTTCTTCTACTTCATCTGGAATATTATCTAATGCAGCTTGATACATTAACATACAAAAGGCTGCACCATGCCATATGTTAACAAAAATAACACTGACTAACGGGAATTTTAATAACCATGCTACAGGCTCAAAACCTACGAAACCTATAATCGTATTCAATGTTCCACTATCACTTAGAAACGCAAACCATACAAACGCTACTACTATTTCTGGCGTAATCCATCCTGCTAAAACTAATAAGCCAATGACACTTCGAAATGGCCGAGCCTTTCCTTTCATTAAGTACGCAACTAGAAAGCCAACAATTTGCTGTCCGATAATAGCAGATCCAATTAAAAATATAATTGTGTTTATGACACTCGTTTTAAAACTCGGATCTTTAAACATCTTAATAAAGTTATCAAATCCAACAAATTGTACATCTTGTGCTGCAGCACCAGTTAGCGCCATATTCGTAAATGAAAAAATAACTGTAATTATAATGGGGCCTAAAACAAATAAACCCATCATTATAATTGCAGGTGAACCGAATAATAATGCTTTTAAATATTGATTTTTCATTAATGATTTTTGTTGAGACAAAACTACACACCTCTTTGAATGAGGGCCGTTTTCACGGCCCCACAAATAATTTATTTACTAATTGTATTTTCTTCTCCAACGCTTCGTTCCACACTCTGCTTGAACTCTTCCATTGCTTCTTCCGGAGTCATTTCACCTGTAGTTACAGACTCTACAGCATCTTGAATGCTTGATGAAACCGATGGATAATCATCATAAGTTGGACGATAGTTTGTAAACTCTAAGAAACTCGTCATTTTATCTTGATAAGTAAGCTGATTATATTCATCTAACTCTGCAATGTCTTCTCTCGGTGTAAGTTGTGAACCGTAACGTAGATTTTCTTCTGTTGTTGCCATTTTAATAAATTCAAGTGCTAAATCTTTATTTGCTGCTTTTTCTGGGATAGATAGTGCCCATCCACCTGATACTGTTGAGTGTCCTGGCTCTTGACCATCTTTTGTAGGTAATGCAGCAAAGTCAATTGAATCTTCCCATTCAGGCCAAGGTGCGTTACCATCCTCTTGCCAAGACCCTGGCATCCAATTACCGTCAAGCGCAATACCTACTTGATCCTCTAACATTAACTCTGTTGAAATTTTCGGTCCAGCTTGTCCAGTTAGTGCCCAGCTTAAACTCGCACCTAAATCATTATTGAAAATATGTTCGATAAAGCTTAATGTATCTAACATACCTTCACTTTCTACAACCCATTTATTTTCATCTTCGTCAAATAATTCTGCATCTGTACCATATAGTAATGGTAAATAAGTTTGCATTGTTGTACCTTCACCCATTGCTTTACCAGCGTTCATCCAAAAAGGTACTTCGACATCATCTTTAATTGTTTCTGCAGCTTCAATTACATCGTCCCAAGTTTCTGGTTCCCATGGTACAGGTAAACCATTTTCTTCAAATACTTTCTTGTTATACCATAAACCTCTTACATCTGTTGAAATTGGAATTCCATAAAGTTCTTCATCATTACCTGTTACTCCTTCTTTTACTGCATCATAGAACTTATCCCAGTCTTCCCAACCCTCAAGGTCTTCTGTGATTGGCTCTAAGTATCCTGCCGCAGCATCAGGCTTTAATGCTTCAGTATCTTCCATAATAATATCTGGTGACGTTTTTTCAGATTTCATCATTAAAATCTTCTTATTTGGGTATTCACCTTCATCAGCGTTGATCGCTGTAATTTTCACTTCTACTCCTTCATTTTCTTCCTCGAATTGTTCTTTTACTTTTTCCATCCATGAAGCAAATGAATCATCTGGTGCTTGATAAATTAATTCAATCGTATTACTGTCTTTTTCATTACCACCACAAGCTGCTAAAACTAACGCTGAAACCATCATCATGATGATAACAGTAGTCAATTTTTTAAAGTTTTTCATTTTATGTCCCCCTAAATTAAAATATAAATTTCAGATAAAACATCAATTCTAAATCGGTACCTGTAACCACCTCCCTAAATTCCTACTAATCACTTATTCACTTTTTTCGTTAATAATTGCTTCTGGATTATCAAACAACACTTGTTGAATAACAGCTGCACCACCAATCACATTAGAATGATTTATAAACTTTGATTTAATAAACCGAGTTTGTTGTGAACTTGGCGAGAAAGCTCGCTGCTTTGCGATTAATTCAACAGCCTCAATCATTTCAGGATATAATGCAATAACACTACCTCCAAAAACAATTTTATCTGGTGAAAAAAGATTCATAACATTTGTAATACCTAAACCAAGGTAACGTTCCGCTTCCTTGAGTACTGAATTTGCTAGTTCGTCATCTTCGTTGGCGTGCTCAATAATCATATCGATTGATGGTACACGATCATTTTTCAAATAATATTCATTTAATGATGAGTTGAAGCCTCGTTTAATTCCTTCTTCTACTTTTCTTCTGATAGCAATTCCAGAACTGAGAGCTTCTAAACAACCAAAGTTACCACAATTACAGCGTGGGCCGTCAATATCAATGACCATATGGCCAATTTCACCAGCACTATTTCCTATGCCACGATGAATACGGGAATTAATTATCATTCCTCCACCTAGACCTTGATCATTATAAACATATAATATATTTTCGTTCAGTTCTGACTTATTAAACCATTGCTCTGCTAAAGCAAAGGCATTAGCATCTCTTTCCAACACTACTGGGATATTATATTTTTCTTCTAACTTTTTTTGGATATCGATGTTTGCTATACCTTTTAAATTTGGTGGCGTTAGTACTTTTCCATCAACTAAATCCAATGGTCCAGGAGCTGAAACACCTATCCCGGCAATTTTCTCATGATTAATATTAGAATGATTTATAACCCGATCAATTAATTCAATTACACTTTCAATAAAGTTAGTAGAGTTTATCATAATCAATTCTTCATCAATAACAGTCCCTTTTAAGTCAACAATTCCAACTGTTATTTGTTCTACCTCTATGGCTAGCGATATTACATAGACACTAGACCAATTCATATTGTATAAAATAGGTGGCCGCCCACCACTTGATTTCCCATAACCTACATTTTCAATTAAATCAGCGTCTTCTAACTCCTTGATAACGTTTCCAACTGTTTGAAAAGTAAGATTAAATTTTTCGGATAATTCTATCTTAGTACAAGGGCCACTTTGTAAAATCTCTTTCAATATAAGAGAACGATTTATTTTTTTAACTGAGTCTTTAACTACAAATTGGATCACTAGAACGACCACCTTATTAAAGTTTTATTAATAAGAACACTATTAAACGCTTACATATTCATTATAAAAATAAATTAACTTCGAATACCAAGATACTTATTAAAGTTTTGTTAATAAGTATTATAGCAGTCATTTTTTATTTTTTCAATACTCCTTTTCATTTATACAAAAAAAGAGCTTCTATATATGCATAGAAGCTCTTTCACTAATTAAAATATCCAAACACAGCACCATACAAGGCTGCGTCATTTTTTTCTTTGGCGATACTTAGTTTTGTTTTCATAAAGTTGGGTGGTAAGTGTCTTTGGACTTCTTCTTCAATAACCTTTAATAAGTAGTCACCTTGGGCTGAAATCCCGCCGCCTATAATGATCCGTTCTGGATCGATGATTAATATAATTTGGGCGATCCCTCTTGCGACTTCATTAGCCCAGCTCCTTAAGATAGCTAAGGCTGCTGGATCATTAGCTTTAGCTAAGTCGAAAAAGTCAATCGTTGATAGGTCAGGGCTTAAATCTTTGGCGATCATATCATTCAAGGCGCTTGTTGATGCTCGCATTTCATATGTCGTCTCATCTGCTTCATCATAAAGTAAATAGCCGATTGAATGAGCTTGTAAGTGGGCACCTGACTGGAGGCCTTGCTTATAATAAGCGCCCCCTATTCCTGTTCCTAAAGTTAAACAAAATACCGCTTCATCTAAAGGATGGTTAGCCCGCCAGATTTCACCGAGTAAGGCACTGTCGACATCATTTGTTACGTGGACAGGTAAATTCGTATAAGCGAGTTCGTCTTTAAAGTTAGTTCCGATATAATCTATAATCGTAGGACCGGCATAAATA